>JAGVNG010000025.1 GCA_020053375.1 Nanobdellota archaeon
AGTTACATTGGCCCAAGTTTGTGCAAAAGTCATGTATGAAACATTAGTAGCATTCCAGTTAGCTTGTTGCATTAATGTGTTGTTCAATGCGTTGCTGTAATTCAACAACGTACCGTTGTTTGCTGTTGCCCAAGATATTCCCGAAGAACTTGCATTTAATGCATATCCATATCCTGTAGTTAGGTTTAACCCATAAGAGAACACAGAAGTTGTTGCATTAATATCCCCTATAACATTCAAAATATTTTGAGGAGTTGTTGTTAAAATTCCTATTTTGTTTGTATTCTGATTAACAAATAAAGTATTTGTGCCGATTGTAAGATTTTTGTCTAATTGAGTATTTCCATAGGCTCTCAAATCATTAAGAATACTTAGATTTTGTTGACTTACATTCAAGGCGGTTATATTGTAAACATAGATGGCTTGTGCATATAAATCGCCATTTGATATTGTGACTCCTCCATTCTGCCATCCCCCACTGAAATTAGAATCTCCAACAAAAGTTAGATTATCCAATGTTCTATAAGAAGTATTTGTAGCATTCCAATTAGCCTGTTGCATCAAAGTGTTGTTCAATGCGTTGCTGTAATTCAACAACGTACCGTTGTTTGCAACTGCCCATGTTATTCCTCCACCAGAAACTGTCCCGTTCATAACTTGTTCCCATGTCGCCATCGTTCCATTTGTCACATTAGCCCAAGTTTGTGCAAACGTCATGTATGAAACATTAGTAGCATTCCAGTTAGCTTGTTGCATTAATGTGTTGTTCAATGCATTGCTGTAGTTTAGCATCGTTCCGTTATTCACATTAGCCCATGTTGCCATTGTCCCGTTCAATGCATTTGAATAAGTTAACACTGTTCCATTGATGATGTTAGCCCATGTGACATGTTCCAGAAATGTTGAATAATTTGCAACCCAACTCAATGCATCGGCGTATGCAGTCACATTGGTCCAGTTTGTGTACTGATTAGCATAAAGTGTTGTGAAATTTGTCCAATTAGCATTCCATCTTGCTTCAACAGAACCATTAAGAGCATTTGCATAGGAGAGCATTGTTCCATTAATCACATTAGCCCAGCTTGTAAGAGTTCCATTTAATGCATTAGCCCAGCTAATTAATGAACCATTTGTCGCATAAAGATATCCGCTGGTTAAATTAAGAGTTCTATATGCCCAGATATCTGTTGTTGCATTAATACTTCTTCCAATAATATTTGCCGATTGGTTTATATCTTCTCCTGAAACATCTCCAAGAGGAGAGTAAAAGAACTGCCTATCGACATTTTCTCCTGTCAGATTTGTGAAATTGACATTTTCCCCATTGATTATATAATCCTTATAGTAGATTTTTCCAAATTCAAGTGATAATGGGTTTGATGAATTTTCGCCAAGCATCAAATTCCATGAGCCATTTATAATTGCGCTAGCAAATGTTTCATTATAAGCCAAATTTCCTCCGCTAAATGCATCGTAAATTTCTACCCTTAAATCTGTTGAATCCAAAAGAGCTCCGCTGCTTTTGTTCCTAATATTTGAACCATGATCTGCCAGGGATACATTTAGATATGCAGAGATAAAACCAGTTAAGAGAATCAATGCCAGAATTGAGATGATTATATTTTTACTCCGCATTTTTGCCTCCTTTCCAATAATTTAATTTCGCCTTTCCGACAGGCCTTATGAGAATATTTTCTTCTCCCTTTAATTCGGCAAGAACAATAGCGACGGTATTTCTTGAAATCTTTAGTAGCCTAGAAATTTCTACAATTGTAAGCCCCATGACATTTTTCTTAAGCGCGTCTACAACAACCTCTTTTTTTGTTTTCATCTATGGTGCATTAATGCTTATTATTAATAATTAACCATATAGATAAGCAATAATATTCATTATTAACACATTATGTTATCTAATAGTTATATGACTATCCATTGATGCATAAAGAATTTATAAAGCTTTTCCTGAACAATCAAATACAGCTAAAACTTCAAAAAATGGAAAAAGAAAGTATATACTGCGTTTTGAAAAAGTTTTTAAAAGGGGAAATTCTATATTATTTAATGGAAAAAAGAGAGGCAGCGGTTTATCTATACATTGGAATTTTAATTTTTGGAGCTCTATTGACGGTATATCTCTTTAATTTTCAGCTGACTGGTTTTGTTGTTTACCAGCAACAACAAAGTGATTTTAGTCTGGGAGAAAAAAATAATGTTGAATATAATGGAACACATCTCGTTTTAACTGCCAATCAGACTTTTGGAAATTATACATCACAGGCTTTTGATTCTAATAATGATTCTTCAGTATGGAATAATCTTACCTGGCAAGGAATAGGGAACCTGACTTTTGAAATAAGAGTTTGTTCATCTTCAGATTGTTCCAATGCAACTTTTGCAAGCGCTGATTTAAATAATATCAACATCTCAGGAAGATATTTTCAATATCTGGCATTGTTATATAATAATGATTCAAATTCCACAGTTTACCTGATAAATGTTACTCCTTATTATTCTCTTTCTGATTCCTCTGTTCCTTCGCTACCAAGCATTTCACTATCAGAGCCTTCTGGCAAAAAATCATCAGGAACGAATTTGCCCATTACATTTAGCATAACAGGGGGGGCTGGTTATACTTGCTGGTATAAGGTTCATGATTCTTCAGATGGTGCTGAAATTATAGGAAATACGAGCCTTGCTGCCTGCAACACCACCACCTTTGATTTGGGAGCAAGTGATGGAGGTTATATCTTTACTCTTTATGTCAATAGTTCCTCCGGATTCCAAGGCAAGACATCTTCATTTTCAGTAGCCACTGCATCCAATAATGCGCCTAATGAAGAACCTGCTGCAGAAGATACTGTTGTTGAAAGCACTGTTCAGGTGCCCATACAACCTCAGCGAAAAGATTTAACTCTTCAAGCTATTGAAACTTCCACTATAAATCCTTCTGATTCAAAAAATTATAATCTGATTGTTACAAATACAGGAGATGTTCCTGTAAGCGCATGCGTCCTGTCTGTGGGCGGGAATTCCGCATCATGGGCCAGTGTTCCGGATGCGACGCAGAATCTAAATGCTGGTGAAGCAAAAAGCTTCGCATTTTCAATAAGTGTTCCAGACAACGCAGCCGAAGGAAATTATGCCTTGGCTGTAAGTGTTCAATGTGCTGAAACTATAAAGAGCTCTGATTTCGCAGTAAGTGTTGTTAAGAAGAGAGTTGAATTTAATATCACAGAAGTTGAGAGAACAAGGCAGAGCAGGGTAGTAGTCACATATTCTTTGGAAGAGCTTTTGAATGAGGCGCAAACTGTTCAGTTGCAGTTTTTCCTCTATGATGCAAATAATCAACAGGTCGCAAATGTTTCTGTTAATCAAAGTCTTTCAGCCGGGCAGAATGGCAAGTTCAGCACGAACATTCCTATAAATGCCTCTCTTGGAAGCAATATAACATTGACGCTATCTGCAAATATTAATGCAGAAAATTATTCGACTTCTGTAAATAAGCCAATTACTCTCATAACTCCCACGGGATTCTTTGCACTGGGGGATAATTTAGGAACAACAGGAAACATTGTAGCAATTGCGGTATTGGTGGTGGCTGTGGCCGCGGTTACCTTCTTCCTGAGAAGAAGGAAGAGTTCTAAAACTCAATAAAGGCATTCGATATTGTTTAGCAGTGCTCATGGTAGTGCCTACCAAAACATTTAAATACTGTTTTGTAGTGGGTAATAAATATGGCATTTATAGTCAAGAAAAACATACACGACAAGGAATATTATTATCTTAATGAAAATAAAAGAGTAGATGGAAAAGTCAGAACGAAGACCCTTGCTTATCTTGGAAAGACAAAAAAGGGTGCCGAGAAAAAAGCAAAGGAGATAAAAAGCGGAAAAAAAGACAATAAAATGAAATCGGAAGCGAAAGCTAAGGAAAAAAAAGAGGAAAAGGCAATCAAGGTTGGAAGCAAGATAGACGAGATTACTTCAATATCATCAAAAAGAGGATTTTTTTTCCAGACTGCCAACATATACGGCGGAAAAGCCGGATTTTTCACATACGGGCACCTTGGAAAGACATTGAAGTCCAACTGGGAGGAATTGTGGAGAAAAAATATAGTCGGTCTTGATGAAAATTTTTACGAAATCCAAAGCAACAGCATTCTTCCAGAAGCTGTTTTCAAAGCATCCGGACATATTGAAAATTTCAATGATCCGATGACAGAATGCAAAAAATGCCATTTTAGATTTAGGGCTGACCAGTTTTTAGAGGATAATAAAATTGAAAATGCAGAATCTCTGAGCATTGAGCAAATGACTGCGGTTATCAAGGAAAAAAATTTGAAATGTCCAAAATGCAAGGGAGAATTGTCAGAAGTCAGGCAATTTAATATGATGTTCCCAATCCATGTAGGGTTTAATGAGGAAAAAGCTTATCTTAGCCCAGAAACAGCACAGGCAGCTTATCTTGCATTTAAGGAGGAATTTTCAGCCACGAGGGGGAAACTTCCATTGGGACTTGCAATAATAGACAAGGCATACAGGAATGAGATTTCCCCAAGGCAGATGTTTTTCAGGCTTAGGGAGTTTTCACAGGCAGAACTTCAAATTTTCTTTGACAAGGACAAAATAAATGAACATCCTAAATGGAACCAGGTTCAGAAGAATAAGCTAAGAATAAAATTCTCCACGAGCAAGGAAATTCAGGAAATTAGCTGTTCTGAATTGAACACGCAGCATAAAATTCCCAAATTTTATCTTTATTACGCCTCAAAGGTTCAGGACTTTTATCTGAAAATCCTTAATGTTCCGAAGGACAAATTCAGATTTAGGGAGTTAAATGAGATAGAGAGGGCATTTTATAATAAGATACATTTCGATGTTGAGATAATGCTTGATACGCTGGGCGGATTTAAGGAAGTTGCAGGTGTGCATTACCGAACAGACCATGATTTGTCCGGACACAGCAAGGTATCCGGCAAAAATCTTGAGGTATTCTATGATGGGAAGAAAATATTGCCCCATGTTTTGGAGCTGAGCTTTGGGGTGGACAGAAATATATGGACACTGCTCGATATATTCTATTCTGTTGGAAAAGAGGGAAGCATGTTTCTTTTTCCCCCTGCGCTGTCTCCGATAACCGCAGCAGTTTTTCCAATAATAAAAGGCAGAAAATTTGAAAAAATCTCTGAGAAAGTGGCAAATGACCTGAAAAAAGAACACTGCATCCTATATGATAAAACTGGAAGTATTGGGAGGAGATATGCGAGAAATGACGAAATAGGAACGCCTTTTTGCATCACCATAGACGAGGACAGTGTAAAGAAAAAAGATGTTACAATACGAGAAAGAAACACCGGAAAACAAATAAGGGTAAAAATAGAAGACTTAGAGATAATCATGAAGAAACTGATTAATTCAGAAATAAAATTTGGCAAAGCTGGAAAACCATTTAATTTTTAAAGTTTAAAAATCAAACACAAAAATGGAAAACAAAAAAGATTGCATATTTTGTAAAATTGCTCAAGGAGAAGCCAAGCAGGGCAAGTTTATTCATGAAAATGATAATTTCTTTTCTATTCCGGATGCAAGCCCCGTAGCAAAAGGGCATAGTCTTGTTATTTCAAAGAAGCACTTTGAAACTGTTCTTGATTTACCCTCTACAATTTGGCCTGAATTATCTGATTGCATAAAAAATACTGCATTGAAGATAATGGAAAAAGAAAAAGCAGAAGGATTTCATGTTAATAATAACAATTTTCCAGCTGCTAAACAGATAGTCAAACATGTACATTTTCATATTATTCCAAGAAAAAAGAATGATGGATTAGATGGAAAACTTGCCTAATAATTCTTATTTGAATAATACTTATAGACAATGGTAGACAAAAATATTCCCGCTGAATCTACCGCGAAGTCCATTATGTCAGGCGTTCTTAAAGGCACAAAAAATTGGTGAAATTCATCAAGAGCGGCATAGACTACGGAAATGAACAAAACCAAAATTAATTTTTTTCCAATTCCCTTTTCCCTGTCCCACACATATATCAAAAGGAACAGGTTGAAGAGAAAAAAGGCAATAAAGTGGTAGAATACTGACAGGTCAAATCCAGATGAAACCGCGCTTCCAGGAATGGACGATACCAAAAAAATTTCCAAGGCAATTATCACTATGAACACAATCGCAAATTTCCTGTGTTTCTCAATCTCTTTTATCACCCTAAATGGATTTAATATTCATTAAAAAAGATTGTTGTGGTAAACATGCTTAATGGCTGCACCAAGAATTGAACTTGGGACCTCCTGCTCATGAGACAGGCGTTCTGCCGCTGAACTATGCAGCCAGTCTTATAAAAAATAGATTATTTAAAAGTCTTGAGGTAAGACTTAAAAGAGTTAATGCCATGTCTTTATTATGGTGAATGATAGTGTTATATACGAAATTCCTTCTAGCCTGATAAATAATTTTTTACAGGTTACTTCTGTTGTGAAGGCAATCGGGATAGTGGCCGCGATATATGTTGTCTATTTGATTATTAGCCTTATTATAGACAGGAAAAAGGCAAAGGACATAAAGGAAATAAGCGAGAACCTTGAAGAAATTAAGGGGATATTGAAACATAAAAAATAAAGAAATTGTTGCTATCTCTTGCCAAGATTTGCATATTCCAGCTGCTTTATCTTTTCCTGTTTTTTCAGTCTTGACAAGTATCCTGCCATCTGATTTCTTAATTTTTTGCTTGGCATAGTATTACTTCCTAATATTCCCTTGTTGCCCTTAAAACCTTCCTCAAAAACAATGCCTTTTTTGATTAGACTTCTTGCTGTTTTTTTTATGAGCTTGGATTTGATTTTTCCCATATTTATTTGGGTGGAAGTTAATTTTTAAAGGTTGTTATTCCATCTTTTTTATATCAGAAAGATTCTTGGCAGCATCTATCAAATCATTAATTTTCTTTTGGGGCTCTCCTTGGCTCAAGATTATATACCTTAAGCCAGCTTCCCTTGCTTTTTTATTAGCTCTGATTAAATCTGATTCTCTCAGTTTTTTCTTATTATACGCCACCAAAATCTGCTCTTCATTCTTATTCTTTATCTTTAACTGTAATTCATTCTTGTTGAAACTTTCTATATCCATAAGTTCCATGGAATTTTTTGAAATCCAATCCTTTACTTTGTTCAAAAAGCTATCATTGCCCTTTTGAATCTTCTTTCCGGCTGTTTTTTTTACTTTGGCTTTCTTTAATTTCTCCCTCTTATCAGAAATATTCAATTCTTTCTGCAATTCTTTTCTTATTTCCTTTGGCTTTTCCGCCTTTATTTCAATTGGATTTTCAACTTTTATCCTGTTGAAATTTTCTTCTATTTTTGCTTTCGGCATCTGCACTGAAATTGCTTCTTCTTTTATCTCGACAATAATTTCCTTGGTTTCTGGCTTTACCTCTAGTTTTTTTTCTAGAATGAATTCCGACTCTGGGACGGTGTAATATCTCCAGATTGTCTGGCCTTCCTTATTGAATGGTATTGCAAAATCTTTTATTGCCCTTAAAGCGACTCTTATCATAGGGGATTGCTCCCTGTCTATTAAAAATTTTCTTTCTCTTAACAGCGTAAATGCCTCTTTTTCTCTGCTTTGCAGATGCTGACTAAACCTTTCAAGCATATAGGCATGTTCATTTAGAAAATAGATGGGAGAGCTTCCCACTTTCATATCTGAATATTTTATCTTTTTGTCCGCAATCAGTTCAGACAAAAATGCTGATGCGAAGAGTATGCTAAGCCCCGTTTCCTTTGCCACATGAACAGGGAGACTTGGTCCCCTTCTTCTCAATATGGAAAGGATTTTTTCCTTGATTTCAAGAGCATTTGGAGAGGACATAATTTAGGAAGAAAGATAAAGATTATAAATTTTCTTGTTATGGAGAAGTTTTTAAATCATTAAGAACTGGTTATGCAATGGAAAAGTTACATCATGGGGCAAAATGGATTTTTAGGTTTAGGGCTTATTCGGCACTTCTTTTTATGATGATAGTTATTTATTTTTTCTCTTTGCAAATAGATAATTTCTCACTGCAACTGACAGTAATTGTGATTGGTCTGCTTTTATTGATGTTTGTAGGGGAAATATACGCCCAATTGTCCCATCATTTTTGGAAATATGAATTTACGCATCATGAAATAAAGATAGAAAAAGGGATTATTTTCAAGGATTACAAGAGCATTCCTTATGAAAGAATTCAGAATGTTGACATTCACCGGGGAATTTTGGCAAGGCTTCTTGGATTCTCAACTTTGAACATTCAAACAGCAGGATATTCTGCTGTTGTAAACAGAAGCGGATTTGGCGGAGCGGGCATGGGCGCAGAGGGATCTATTCCTGCAGTATCTAAGGAAGGGGCAGAGAAGATAAGGGAGTGGTTAATCAAAAAAATTCACGGGAAAAAATCAGGGCTTTAACAATAAGACTTTTTTATGTTTTTATCCAGTTCACTTCATAATAAGCCACATCACTTTCATCATCTACAATCGCCAGAAGCAATTTCTTTTTTGTTGAGTGGGCAACTCTGTTCTTTGCGGCAAATTCGTGCCACTTTAATTTTTGGGATTCCGAGTCCGTGAAAACTATCCATTTTGCATGGGATTTCTCAGGAGAGCTTCCTTTTTCATATACTCTAAATTCTGCCCCAAATTTAAGAGCGGTTTTTACAACATAACCTTTTTCTCTTAAATCCCTGAAAACAGGATATTTTACATCAATTTTTCTGTCAATTTTTCTTAATTTTTCCAATAGATTTCCTTCGGATAGTTTTTTATTTTTAATGTATATTTCAATTTTTCCCTTCTCAAGCAGATACAATGCTTCTGCTAATGAATATTGTATCTTTTCTCCTACGGGTTCCCCGAAAAAGCTTTTGTTTTGAAGGGAACGTGCTTCTTCTGAATTAGTCGATATTATCCCCCCCGACAAATAGGCAATTATTTTTTCCATGCTTACTTGAGCCAAGAGCAATATTTAAAAGTTGCTGACAACTTTTAAATCAACGGTTAAAAAATCTATGAAAAAAACAGATGCTCGCCCAAAATATGCTCTCTTAGAAGAAAAATGGCAGAAAAGATGGGAAAAGAAAAAGGTTTTTGCGTCTCCTGAGGGAAAGGGCAAGAAATATTATGTCCTTGAAATGTTTCCATATCCTTCTGGTTCAGGACTCCATATGGGACACGCGTTTAATTATGCCGTGGGGGATATTTTAGCGAGATATATGAGGATGAAAGGACATCGTGTACTTTATCCTATGGGATATGATTCTTTTGGGCTTCCCGCGGAGAATGCAGCAATAAAAGAAAAGAGCCATCCCATGAAATTTACAGAAAGTGCAATCAAAAATTTTATTGCACAGCAGAAAAAAATTGGGTTAAGCTATGATTGGTCAAGGATTGTAATGACTCATAAGCCTGAATATTATAGATGGAATCAATTTTTCTTTCTAAAATTCTTAGAAAAGGGACTTGCATACAGAAAGAAATCTTCTGTAAATTGGTGCCCAAAGTGTGATAGTGTTTTGGCAAATGAACAAGTCATAAAAGGAAAGTGTTGGAGACATACAGATACAAATGTGGAGATTAGGCAGCTTGAGCAATGGTTTCTAAAGATTACTGATTATGTTGAAGAACTTTTGGATAAGGTTGACGGATTAGATTGGCCTGAAAAAATAAAAACTATGCAGAAGAACTGGATTGGAAAAAGTTATGGAACCGAAATTGACTTTGAGATTGGCAATGAGAGATGGCCAATTTTTACAACAAGGGCAGACACAATTTATGGGGTCACATTTATGGTTGTGAGTGCGCAGCATCCGAGTCTTATGAAATTGGTTACTGACAAGCAGAAAAAAGAAGTTATGGAGTTTCTTAAAAAAATAAAGTCAGTGAGTGAGAAGGAAATGGAGACACTAGAGAAAGAAGGAGTGTTTACAGGAAGCTATGCAAAAAATCCTGTTACCAATGAAAAGGTGCCTGTTTATGCTGGAAACTTTGTTGTTTCAGATTATGGAAGTGGAATGGTTATGGCTGTTCCTGGACACGACCAGAGAGACTATGAGTTTGCAAAAAAATACGGGCTTTCCGTAAAAGTTGTCATCAAGCCTGAAGATTATGAATTGGATGAAGAAAAAATAACCGAAGCTTATGAAGGGGATGGAATAACCGTCAGTTCAGGACAATTTAGTGACATGAAAAACCGAAAGGCTATTGAAAAAATAACTCATTATTTGGAAAAAAAGAAACTCGGAAACAAGACTGTTCAATACAGGCTTAAAGATTGGCTCATTTCTCGTCAGAGATATTGGGGGACTCCTATTCCTATTGTTTATTGCGATAAGTGCGGAATTGTTTCTGTTCCTGAAAAAGAACTTCCTATAATTTTACCAGACAAAGTAAAATTTGGTAAGGGTAATCCTTTAGAGACTAACATGGAGTTTGTGAATGTGAAGTGCCCAAAATGCAAGGGCAAAGCAAGGAGAGAGACGGACACTATGGATACTTTCTTTGATTCCTCATGGTATTACTTGAGATATTGCGATAATGAAAACAGAAAAGAACCATTTGCAAGAAAAAAGGTCGATTATTGGATGCCTGTTGACCAATACATAGGGGGGGCAGAGCATGCTTGCCTACATCTTCTTTATGCAAGGTTCTTTACAAAAGCATTAAGGGATTTAGGATTCGTTGAGTTTGATGAACCCTTTTTGAAGCTGTTTAATCAGGGAATGCTTCATGGGCCTGATGGATTTGTGATGTCAAAATCGAGAGGGAATGTTGTCCTTCCAGAGGTTGTCTCAGAGAAATATGGGATGGATACAGCGAGGCTGTTTTTGGTTTCAACTGCATCTACAGATAAGGATACTGAATGGAGTGAGAATGGAATAGAAGGAAGCCTGAAGTTTGTAAACAAGGTGATGGGATATTTCACAGGATTTAAAGCAACGAAGTCTGGGGGAGTAGATAAGAAGATAGAAAGCAAAATAAACAAAACCATAAAAGAAGTATCTGAGGACGTAGAAAATTTCAGGTATAATCTTGCTATAATAAAAATAAGGAATTTATTTGATAAGATGAGCGAAGAGAAGGTAAGCAGGAAGGAAGCCGAAATATTTCTCAAACTTCTTCATCCTTTTTGTCCGCACATAACCGAAGAGTTATGGGAAAAAATTGGAAACAAGAGTTTTATAAGCATTGCGAAGTGGCCAGAAGCAGATGAATCTAAGATTAACATTGAATACGAGAAGGAAGATGAGGTTATGGAAAAGACAATTGGTGATGTGAATAATGTCCTTAAAATATTCAAGGAGAAAGAAAAGTCTGCCAGTAAGCTATACTTATATGTGATGCCAAATGAAAAAACCATCTATGCTAGCAATCTGGGAGAAATTGAAAAAAGAACCGGATTGAAAACAATAGTTTTTGCCGTAAATGACAAGGACAAGCATGACCCTGAGAAAAAATCATCCAAGGCGAAGCCAGGAAAACCTGGAATTTATCTTGAGTGAACAGGGCACCTCTTCAGAATAGGTAACTTTTTATAATTCTTTTTGCTGATATACTGCAATGGCCAAAAGTGACAATGACAAGGACAATGGGGGATGGTGGAGCTTGAACAAATACACTAAAGAAACCGAATATAAGATAATAATCTCCGTTTTAATAGCCGTAATTCTTGTGTTTCTCTTCATATTCCTGTGGAATTATGTATCTGCGATATTGGATGACAAGGTAGCAATCCCAACATGTGGCGACGGAAGCTTTTATGATACTTGCGATTTAAATAAGCCTTATTATTGTTCAGAAGGAACTTTGGTGGAAAATGCCGCGGTATGCGGATGTCCCGATGGAATGGTCAAGTCGGGGGATAATTGCATTTCAAAATATCAAACAGGAGTGGAAGAAGTAAATCTTAAGTATATATTAAGAGGAGAGGAGAAAAGCCTTAATTTCTTTGTTTACAAGGGACTGTCCGATTATATGTCCGAGCTTCCAAAATCAATAAATTACCAGACTGGAGAGAGGCCATTAAGATCTGACTTCAAACTTAGAAGCATAAATAATCAGGAACAAAAACAGCATCTTCTTCCTCTTTTAGTTGCCATACAAAATGCTGCGGAAAGCAAGGAAGACCAAGTCAGGATTGCAACAAGCATTGTTCAGAATATCCAGTTTGGAGAATCTAATAAAACCGTTAGTCTTCCAGATGGAAACGCAGTGGCTTATTCCAGATATCCTTATGAAGTACTTTATGAGAGGAGAGGAATCTGCGGAGAAAAATCTGAACTGCTCGCGCTTTTGCTTAAGGAAATGGGCTATGGGGTTGTTTTCTTTTACAATCAGGAAGAAAATCATGAATCATTGGGAATAAAATGTCCTGTCAGATACAGCGTTGATGATACTGGATATTGCTTTATTGAAACAACGGGGCCTTCGATAATGACTGACACGGAGATAGAATACGCAGGCGGAATAAAACTACATTCAAAGCCAGAAATCATATTGGTTTCAAATGGGGATGCCCTCGGGTCAGGCATGTATGAATATAAAGATGCAAAGGAAATGATGAAACTAAGAGACGGTGGATTTGTATTATTTAGAGAATCCAGACTGAACAAGTTAAAAGAGAAATATGGACTTGTTGAAGAGTATCAGGCGGGATGATTTTATAATAGTCCAAATATCATTTCTTTTATCTCGTAAAATTTTTCCTTGCTTATTTTTCCAATTATCAGTCTTACAAGTTTTTTGTTAATGCTAAATATTTTATCGGCTTTTATTTTGCTCTCAGTTATTATTTTTCCTTTTTCTAAATCTTTGTTAGTTAACAGGATTGAATAATCCCTTATTTTTAAGTTAGAAGTCAGGGGCACGACTATAATATCTTCAAATTTCTTGTTATAATTATCATTTGAGATGATTATTGAGGGTCTGACTTTGTCCTTCTCCAAATTGCTGAACGGAAAAGGAGTCAAGATAATTTCACGCTGTTCCATATAGCTTACCTCTTTTTAAGATATGTATTCCATATCTCATCTTCTTTATTATCCCATAGTTTTTTCATTGAAATTTCCGAGAGTTTTAACAAATCACTGAAATCATCTTCTAGTTCGTTTTCCATAGTGTCCACTTTTTTTAGCATAATTCTCTTGTTTTTTTGAATTAGGATTATACTGTCACCTATGTTTATGTCCGCTGACTTTCTGATTTCTGCAGGCAGGGATATCTGTCCCTTGTCCGTAACTTTGATGATTTTTATTTCCATTCATAAGTAAGGAAATTCTTACTTATAAACTTTTACCCCTCTTGTCACCCCTTCTAAAAGACAGCAGATAGAAAGATTTATAAACATCATTTTTGTGGGAAATGTATGACAGAAAAGACAATAACAAAACCAACATTCAA
>JAGVNG010000006.1 GCA_020053375.1 Nanobdellota archaeon
TCTGCCAAAGTGTTGTCAGCCTGAAGGATTATTGTATTTTTTTGTCCAAGTCTGCCAAAGTGTTGTCAGCCTGAAGGATTATTGTATTTTTTTGTCCAATTTTTCTGCATTCAAAATTGGCTTCCCTTTTTTCTGGCTTTTTATTGCCCTGACTTCCAACTCCAATTTGAATAATTCCTTAAATTTATCCTTAAACATCTCTGCAAACTTGACAAGAGACTCATCAATATCCATAATTATCTTATTATCTTTTATCTCAAACTCTAAGTCTTGTCTAAACAAGAATTCTATTAGAACCTTAATTTTTTCATTAATGTCCTCAACCTTTCTTTTAATTCTAATGGTATATACAACTTCTTTTCCAGCCAGGGGGTTGTTAAAATCGGCCATTATTCTCCCTCCCGATACAGTTAAGATTCTTGCAATTCTTCCATCAAAATTAAAAACATCGCCTGGAGTAGGATTTATTCGCTGTTGGGCAAATACCTTGCTTGGAATTCTCATTATCAGGCTAGAAATTCTATTGCCAAAGGCCTTTTCAGGAGATAATTCTACTTTGTATTCTCCTATATCTTTTCCTATCAAGAAATCTTCTATTGACTTCAAAAACATCTGTTCTCCCAAACAAAGAATGAAGGATTTGGATTCTACAGGATGATCATGTCCTGAATGAAGCGTTTCCAGATCTTCCTTTATGTTTGAATCGAAGATTTCTCCATTTTTGAATTTTCCTGTGAATTCCAGTTCAATAAAGTCGCTTTTTTTGAAAACCATTTCATTTTGTTAATTAAAAATGTTTATAAATCTATTTTTTTTGAGTATATTATGGTCTTGAAGATAATAAGCGCGACGGAAGCAAAACCGGGCGCAAACATAATCCTTGATGGAGAGCCTTACATTGTGAAAAAGATAGATATTAGCAAAACTGGAAAGCACGGAGCCCATAAGTGCAGAATAGAAGCTGTAGGAATAATAAACAATCAGAAGAAAATTATTGCCGTTCCAGGACATGAAAGATTCGAAGTTCCTATGGTTGACAAGAGAAAAGCACAGGTATTATCCATAGGAGAAAATGTTAGTGTTATGGATTTGGAAAGTTTTGAGAATTTTGAGATTCCATGCGATGAAGAAATAAAAAATGAACTTGTGGAAAATTCTAATGTGGAATACTGGGACATAGAAGGAAGAAAAATAATCAAACGAAAACTCTAAATTAAGAATGATATTTTTATAAAATAAAATCATGGGAAAAATAATAGAAGCAACAAACAGATTATACAAGAACGTTTTTGTATGCAAGAGATGCCAAACTAAAATGAGGTCTGACCCGCAGAAAATTCTAAGGGGAAAGGTTAAATGCAGAAAATGCGGAAAAAGAGCTTTTAGACCATTAAAGAAAAAATAAGATGGACTACTTCGTAGTTTATGATTTAATATTGTTGGGATTGTTTGTCCTATTCATATCTTTTTTTCTCTATATAAAAAGGGATAATCTCAAGAGAGATGGAATTTTGTTTCTCTACAGAACAAAATGGGGAATAAAATTAATAAATAGGATTGGCGTAAAATATCAGAGAACTCTGAAAGTCCTTAGTTATTTTTCAATAGTTTTGGGTTATTTCCTCATGGCGGGGATGGTTTATATGTTTGGAAGAATGGTATGGCTTTACATGTTTACAAATATAACCGATACAATAAAGATTATTCCAATTGCCCCCCTTGTTCCTTATATTGACAAAATGGTGGACATAGGACTTCCGCCTTTTTACTTCACATATTGGATAATAATTCTTGCAGTAATAGCAATTGTTCATGAATTTTCGCATGGAATATTTGCGATTTACAATAAGGTAAAAATAAAAACAACAGGCTTTGGATTCTTTCCATATTTTCTGCCGATATTTCCGCTGGCATTTGTTGAATTAGATGAAAAGAAGATGGCTAAAAAAAGCAGATTCAGTCAGATGGCCATTTTGTCTGCAGGGACATTTGCAAATGTCCTCACTGCTATTTTTTTCGTAATTGTCTTATGGATATTTTTCTCCCTCGCCTTTGCTCCTGCAGGAATCACATTTGATAGTTATTCCTATTCCCCCGTAAGCATATCATCCATTTCAATGATAAATGGGATTATCCTAAATTCTTCCTCTTATGATATCATGATAAACGCATTTAATGAAACTGGGCTAAACAAAATAAAAGCGGATAACCAAAGCTATCTAATAACAAAAAAGAGCTTTGAAAGCCAAAAGAATAATCAGGGATATATAGCAGCGTATGATGACGCGCCTGCAATAAATTCGCTATTGAATTCAATAATCCTCGAAGTGAATGGAAAAAAGACGGGAGACCTTGAAACATTCAGAAAAGAATTAGCAAAATACTCCCCGGGGGAGAATATAACTTTAAAGACACTGGGCAATGAAACAGAAGAAAAAGAAATTACTCTTGCAAAAAACCCTAAAAATGAAAGTCTTCCCTTTTTGGGAATCGCGTTTATTGACAGGAGCGCGACAGGCATAACAGGAAAGCTGCAAGCAGTGTTTTCATCTTTCAGAAAACCAAACGTTTACTACGAACCAAAATTTAATGGTATCAATATCTTTGTTTATAATTTATTGTGGTGGCTTATTTTGATAAGCATAAGCGTTGCCCTTGTTAATATGTTGCCAATGGGAATTTTCGACGGGGGAAGATTCTTCTATCTTACCCTAATGGCAATAACCAAGAAGGAGAAGATTGCAAAAAAAATCGTTGCATACACTGGCTTTTTCCTATTTTTCCTGCTTGCATTAATCATGTTTTTCTGGGCTTTGTCCTTCTTTAGATAAACCGCCAGAGGATGATTAAAGGTCTATTACTCCGTCTTTGGTAAGCGCTGCAAATCTAATTCCCACCGGTATGTTTAGCAATGCAGAAATAAGGGACATGTGCTCTTTTCCATTTCCAGAAGCTATGCTCAGGGCAACTTCTGTTCCATTTATTTTTCCTCTAAGCTTTTCCAGAAACTCATCCTTTAGGTCTCTTATTTTTTTTGTTAAATCCACTTTTATGAATTCAAATTTCCTTTCAGAAGTGAATTTCATGGCAAAATCATCTCCAAGGACTATTATCTTATCCCATTCTCCGTGATTCATCAAGCCAGATACCTGAGCCCAGCTTCCTTTCCCTGATGATAACAACGCAACAAGTTCCATACGGAAAAGATATAAAGATGATTTATAAGAATTATTGTGATTTTTGACGTTCCAACTGAAGAGGATTTTGAGTCTGATGTATTTTTAACCACGATTCAAAATTTGTCTGCTTTGAAGCAAAAGTTATACTATTTAAAATGACTATCAACCCAGCCTTCTCTGCAATTTTTTCACTTATTTCAGTTTCACAAGAAATCTTTCTTGATTCAAAATATTTTTTTATTTCGGCACCGGTTTTTTCTATTAATTCCTCTGGAGTCTCACAATCCACACAAAAATTCCCCAATTCTTTATTTTTTGCGTAATATTTTCCATTAAATGAAGCAGAATAACCTGTAGCCTGAAGTAGTTCCACTTTGCCTAAAAAAGGGATATCATATTCTTTTATTAAAAAGCTCATTTTAACTTCTAGATTTTTAAAAAAGGAAAATGCTTTATAAGAATTATTGTGGTAAGATTTATAAACACATTTTATCTCTGAAAAATACAATTGACGATTAACTACTTCGTTGCAAGATAGATTCTAGGCTTGTGGCGTATAAAGTAGGAGTTAATTAACAAAAAATGGAACTAAAGCAAGAAATACTGAAAGCTCTTGATGAGCTGAGAAAGAACGAAGAAAGAAAATTCAATCAGACAGTTGATTTAATTATAAATCTACAAAAATTTGACGTTAAAAAACAAAATATAAGCTTATTTTTGAGCGTTCCATATAAAATCAAAGACAAGAAGATAGCCGGATTCTTTGAAACAAAAAATAAGGGTGTAGAAACAATAACTCCTTCTGAATTCAAAAATTATGCTGAAAAAAAAGACCTGAGGAATCTTGCCAGGAAATTTGATTTTTTCATAGCCCAGGCTAACTTGATGCCAAAAGTGGCTACTGTCTTTGGAAGAGCCCTTGGACCCGCTGGAAAAATGCCTTCCCCCCAGCTTGGAATACTCATGAATGCCGATGAAAAAAGCATCGAGGCGCTGAAGGAAAAAATAGACAATAGCGTGAAAATAAAGATAAAAGAGGCAAGTGTTAAGCTGGCCATCGGAAAACAAAGCATGAAAAATGAAGAGATTGTTGAAAATATTTTGTCAGTTTATAATGCTATCCAAAAGATTCTCACCAAGGGAAAAGATAACATAAAAAATATGGAAATAAAATTCACGATGACTAAACCACAGAAAATTCAAATAAAATAAAAATGAATCACCCCGCCCTAAAGGGCGAGGTATCAACAAATAAAATGTCAAAACTAACAAACCCAAGGTTGAGAAGAACTGATGTAGTGAGCAA
>JAGVNG010000026.1 GCA_020053375.1 Nanobdellota archaeon
ACCTTCTGATTCTAATCATTCAGAAATATTAAATTTTGGGGGTGGCAATTCCTCGCTCGGTTTTAAAACCGAGGTATCCTTGCCACAGATGTAATGAAATGATGAAAAGAGAAGGCTTTGTATTTGCGCATAATGTCCGCTTTCATTCCCCTGAAGATAAATCCGCCAACTATCCTACCTTGGAACAATTATTTGAAGAATATAAATCAAGATATGGACAAGAAAATTTTAGATTTGAAAGGGGGGCTACTGATAAATTTGGAGGAAAACTTGCCAAAGAAGAATATTATGGGGCAGTTTATGTTAGAAATTCACATTCACTTCCATTTCAAGATTCAATAAACTAAAAATGACAGACAAGCCAATGGTTCTTATGCCTGAAGATATCCAAAGAATGATTGGGAAAGATGCGCAAAGAAACAACATACTTGCCGCAAAAATGGTTGCAGACATAGTAAAAACGACCCTTGGTCCTCGTGGAATGGACAAGATGCTTGTTTCCCCCACCAATGATATCGTCATTACAAATGATGGGGTTACAATACTCGAGGAAATGCAAATAGAGCATCCCGCTGCAAAAATGATGGTTGAGATTGCAAAGACGCAGGAAACAGAAGTGGGGGATGGAACAACCACTGCTGTTATGATAGCTGGAAAGCTTCTTGAAAATGCTGAAAAGCTTCTTGATATGAAAATACATCCAACGGTCATCACGAAAGGATATAGGATCGCCGCTGAAAAATCAAAGCAGATTCTTAATGACATTGCGCTGAGAATAACAAAAGACGACGATGATATTTTAAGGCAGATAGCAATAACCGCAATGACTGGAAAGGGTGCAGAGGATTCAAAAGAATTATTCGCAGACATAATCTTGCGGGCCATAAAACAGATTGAGATTAATGGGAAAATAGATTTGAAGGACATAAAAATAGAAAAATCAAAAGGGGATGGGATAGAAGACACGGAGCTTGTTTCTGGAATAGTTCTGGATAAGGAAAGAGTTTCCCCAGACATGCCGGTATTGGTAAAGAATGCCAGAATAGCTCTGTTGGATTTTCCATTGGAGTTGAAAAATCCAGAAATACAGACGAGAATTTCGATATCAAGCCCAGAACAGCTTCAAGGATTCATAATGCAGGAAGAAAAATCAATAAAAGAGATAGTTGACAAAGTGAAGTTTTCAGGAGCAAATGTTGTTTTCTGCCAGAAGGGGATAGATGATTTTGCCCAGTATCTTCTTTCAAAAGATGAAATTTTTGCATGCAGAAGAGTTGCAAGGAGCGACATAGAAAAGCTTGCAAAAGCCACAGGTGCAAAAATTGTTTCAAGCTTGAGCGAACTAACTCCTTTTGAGCTGGGAAACGCAGAAGTTGTTGAGGAGGTAAAGCATGGCGAGGATGTCTTCGTATATGTGAAAGGATGCCAGAATCCAAAGGCGCTTACAATACTTATCCATGGCGGAACAGAGCATGTCATTGATGAGGTTGAGAGGGCGATAAAAGACGGCTTGGGCGATGTGGCATGCGCTTTGAGGTCAGGGCTTGTTGTTCCTGGGGGAGGAGCAGTAGAGATGGAATTGACGAAGAGATTAAGAGAATTTTCTCAGGGACTTTCTGGAAGAGAGCAGTTGGCCGTCGAGGAATTTGCAAATGCCCTCGAGTTTATTCCCTCAACATTGGCTGAAAATGCAGGGATGGATCCCATAGATGTTCTTACAGAGCTCAAGTCAAGGCATGATTCAGGAGAAAGAAATGCTGGATTGAATCTTTTCACAAACAGGATTGAAAATGTCCTTGAAGCAAAGATTATTGAGCCATTGAAGGTAAAAACACAGGCAATCTCCTCGGCAAGCGAGGTTGCAATAATGATTCTAAGAATTGATGATGTGATTGCATCCACAGGCAAGAAGGGAAATATGATGAGCGTTAATCCTATGCGCAGTATGAGTGAGGAGTTTTAGTTATTATCTGAAACTCCTTAAAAAAGAAATCTCTTACCAATTCATATTTTTTATTGTGTAATAAATCAATGCCACTGCTGATGTACAAGCTGCTCCCAAAACACCTGTTCCAGCATCAACAAAGTAACGAATTGCAGGAACGGTTTCTTTCAATTCCCTTAAGAATCCTATATCTTCATTAAAATGTTCTCCTACATAAATTCCCCCAGCCATTCCGCTGAGAACGATTAAAGGAGTAGCCAAAATAGCTACATCAAATTTTGTTGGTTTATCTTTAATATCATTACTATTTTTTACCTGTTTTTCCAAATTCATCATTTTATCTCCTTATCCAAAGAATTCCCACAAGAACTATTAAAATCAAAACTCCAACAAGAATCCACATCAATAAACTTCCCCAGAATGAAGAGGTTTTTTGAGCTAACTTTATTCCCCCATCATCTTCATTTGTCAGGGGAGCAAACTGATTGAGATATTTGTCTGTTTCACTTGTATCTATAATGTTATTAGTCTTTTTCTTGTTATCCTTATTGTCTTTTTCACCACTAGGGATATTTACATAGAATATCACTGTTTTTGATGCCTGATTTCCAGCCAAGTCTATTGCATAAACTGTCCAGGTATTCATTCCTTCAAAAGAAGTTAGTCCTATTACTGGAACATTGCAGGTTATGGGATTCTTTGTCACGCCACTATCCACACTGTACCAGCATATGTAAAGATTAGGGTCAGATGCCAGGAAAGATAAGGTAGTAACATAAGAATTGTATATAATCCCTTCTTCAGGAGAAAAGATTTCCAGGTATGGAGGAGTTGTATCCTGCGAGATTATCACATTCACGACGAAGTTTATCACACTGCTTATTCCAATATTTCCTGCCAAATCCTGGGCATAAAAGACAACTGTGTGGTTTCCATTTGCAACAGCAACTATATTTGCAAAGTCTGTGCTTGATACTGAATTTAGTGAAACATTTGCTCCACCATCTAGACTAAACCATGCATTGCTCAACGCCTCGTCGGCGGTTATTTCAAAATTGATATTTGAATAACTGTAAACAAAGTTGCTTACTGGTGAAACAACTGTCACGACTGGAGGAGTTATATCACTCGAAACAGTATTCTTTACGACAAAGTTTATTATGTCGCTTGTTCCAACATTCCCCGCCAGGTCTCTTGCATAAAATACAACTTCATAAGCTCCATCTGTCAAGACAACATCCTTCTCGAAATCAGTTAAGGTTATCTGGGTCATATCCACAGGAACTAAGTCACTCAATAGAACATACCATACTCTTGACACCGGCTCGTTTGTGTTCACAACAAACTTTACCGAATTGCTTGGATAAGTTACTCCCTCACTTGGAGAAACTGCATTCACGAATGGAGGAGTTGTGTCTCCTGCCTGATTTGTATCTCTTACAGTTATAGGGAAAGTTTGTGTAGCAAAGTCTTTTCCATCTGAAACCTTTACTGTTACAGCATATGTGTAGTCAGAACTTACTATTGGAGCTGCTCCCGTTATAAGTCCGACGCTGTTTACTGAAAGCCATACGGGAGTTTGTGGGCTTTGCGTCAAGGAATATGTCAAAGGATCACTATCTGCGTCTGTTGCACTAATTTGATAAACATAGTTCTGTGTTTCATTTACTTCTATTGTGGGAGCAGATGTTATTATAGGAGGATTGTTTCCAGGAGTGATAGCCAATACTTCAAGGGATAATGTGTCTGTATCACTTTGTCCGCTTGCGCCTGTCACAGTTGCCTTTATTGTGTAATTTCCAGGATTAAGGTAAGCGGGTTTTCCTACTGCGAGATACTTTGAATAAGAATCGCTTGTTGTGTACGTGTCCAATATATTTGAAACCAAGGCGCCAGCCTTGTCCAACACGTCTATTTTTACAGTCATGCTGTTTTCAAACAAGGAATCAGCGCTTACAATCACATTGGTGCTGTCACCGTTCATTATTGTGAGTGAGTTAGAAGTTGTAGCATCATAGAATAATGAAACAGTCACGCTTGAAGCGCTTACAACTGCAAGTAAAAAGACTGACAAAACCAGCATTGCAGGTATTAATAGTAATTTTTGTGTTTTCATCTTAAAACTTCACCCTCAAATTTATTCTTCCGCTGTTGTGCTCTCCAACCCTATTGAATAAACCACCAACAGAGATATTATTGTTAAAATTATACATTGCCCCTGCGCTTAATGATAATCTGTTGACTTGATTGTCACTTTCTGTCTGTCCAGTTATTGTTTTTGTTTCTCCAAGAACTTGCATGTTTCTTTCATGAACTATTGTGCTCTTTCCTTCTTTTATTTCCTTTTCTGTCAATATCTTTGTCCCCACTCTCAATGGAATCTCCACATTCTCCGAGATTCTGAATGTGATTCCAGCTCCTGCTTCTGCCCTTGCCATATCCTCTAAGGTTGTGGTTATCTCATCTGTTCTTTGCTTGTAAGTTGCAGGTCCTATCAGCTGCCTTTCTCTCTGAGTAATTTCTGTTCTTTCACTGTAGGAATAAGCATTCCCTCTTGCAACTGAATAATCTGCAAATCCCTCAAGTTTCATCCAAGGGGTTAGTGAAACATTTCCAAAAATTCCAACTGTTTTTTCTCCGTTGTTTCCAACTCCGGCCTCTAATCCAAATCTTGGTCCTGATGTTTCCTTTACTTCAGCCTTCTTTGTTGAATCCTCTATGGCAACGTAGAGTTCAGGATTAACTCCCACCAAATCTTTTGCTTCCCAGAAATTAGCATATTCTCTTTGATATTGTTCTTTCTGTTCAGTTGTCAAAGAATCATAAGGCTTTAACAATTCAATGTTGTTTTCAGTTGTTTTCCATAGGATATCAATAGAAGTATGTGCTTCCCAATATTTTCTTTTCTCATCAGTTGTAAGTGAATCATATGGCTTAGCTGATTGAAGAGTATCCTTTTTTGTTTTTGAACCATCAGAAATCACAGGTTCTCTTACTTCGGTTGCCTTGGAACTATCTATTGCTTCCTGTTCTTTTTTTTCATATTTTGAAGTTGTCTTTGAACTGTCTTTTTCTTCTTCTACTCTTACTTCCTCTTTTTTAATTTCTTGTTCTAACTTACCTTCTTTTTTTCTCACTTCTGCGTATGTTTTTGATTTGAAATATAACAGCAAAGGCGTTGATTGGCTTTTTGTCTTGACAACAAGCATGTAAACATCATCCTTTAATTTCCATCCCTTTTCATTGTAAAGCCCGTCCTCTTCGGGAGAAATAATTCCGTCTTTGACAGCATTATTCAGCAATTTCAGACTGGCTTTATCATTTGATATTAAATTTTTTGCAAGTTCTTTTAAATAATATCTTGTGGCTTTTTCCTTTCCAGTCAGTTTGCTATCCTTTCCCATTTTCTTCACTATTCTCTCGAGCCCTTTCTTGGCATCTGTGGCGAAATATTTTATTTTGTCTTTTGAGGAAAATCTGCTTCTTATGGAATAATTCTCTTCGGGAGAAACATAAACTTCATTCACGTATGATTTTGCCAGAATGCCATCTCCTGCAGAAGTTAATTCACCTGTTGAATATATGAAATTTTTTTTAAGAGATTTAGGTTTTGGTTTTTCAGGATTAGTTGAGGCAACAGGAGAAGTCTCCGCAGGCACAATGCCATCATTATAACTAGGTTTGGGAGCAATATCTTTGTGAAAAAGGGGGATATTCTGATAAAAAAAGCTACGTAGAGGATTTGGAAAAGGATTATCTTTTGAGGTATCTCCCTGCGCATAAACTTCACTTCCTACCGCCAAAGATCCTGCAAGAAGATAAGTTCCAATTCGTCCTAATTTGCTGCCTTTTCTGTTCATTTTAATGTTCTTCTCAAAGAAAAAAACAGTTTATAAAGATTTCTATATGTCACTATTATAAAATTACTATAAGAATAATCTTGCTTAGGTTAAAACAGCATATAACACGCTTTCGACTACGGGAACTTTAGTTCATTGTATGCCCTGGAATTGTCATCCTTTGCAAGAATAATCTTTTGCTTATATCTCTTATAAGAGAATCTATTTTTAATCTTTCATAAAATTTAGTCTGCAAATTTTCATCAGGATTTTTCTCGTCATTCACATAGGAATAAGCAACAGCAGTTACTTGTATCAAGCCAATATAATCAATTTTTGCATGCTGTTTTTTATATATCTCCCCCACATAATCAAATTTTTGTTTGAATATTTTAGTTTGTTTTTCATCTAAATTTATATCAAGATTAACCAGTAATTCTAAGCCATCTATGCTTAAACGATCCATAAAATTCATAGAATAAATATATATTTAAGTTTATATGTTCTTTTGATTGTGAATAAAGTTTGGTTAGATTTAAATAAGAAAAAACCTTTAAATATCTGATGACAGAAAAAATATATGATTTCATTGTTCTTGGAGGTGGAGGAACAGGCTTGGCGGCTGCGATGTATGCCGCAAGACTCAAGCTTAAAACACTCGTGCTTGGACATTCCCATGGAACGGAACTTCCAATAGGGGGTGTTATAACTACAACTCACCTTGTAGAAAATTATCCTGGTTTTATTGGTCTTTCAGGTTCCGAACTGGCAAAAAAACTCGAGGAGCACGCAAAATCATATTCTCTTGTCACATTGAGGGAAGAAAGGGCGTCAGAAATAAAAAAAACAAAAGATGGTTTTTCCGTGAAGACCAATAAAGGAAGTGAATATTTTGGAAAGACAATCTTATTTGCAACAGGAACAAGATTGAGAAAGCTCGACGGTGTAAATGGCTCAGACATGTTTGCAAACAAGGGGGTAAGTTACTGCGCATTATGCGACGGACCATTATACAAAAACAAAGTTGTTGCAGTGATTGGAGGAAGCGATACTGCCGCAAAAGATGCTCTGCTTTTATCAGAATATGCAAAGAAAGTCTATATAATATATCGTGGAAATGAAATTCATCCGGAGCCTATAAATCTTGAAAGGATAAATAAGAGCAGGAAAATTGAGATAATCAACAATACGAACCTTAAGGAAATCTTCGGTGATAAAAATAGTGTTAATGGTATTATTTTAGATAGGGTATACAAAAATTCTAATAATTTAAAACTTGATGGCATCTTTGTTGCCATAGGACACCTTCCTATTTCAGATATAGCACAATCACTTGGTGTTAAAGTGAATAAGGCAGGGGAAATAATACTTGACCATAAAACTTCTGAAACCAACGTCCTGGGAGTTTACGCAGCGGGAGATGTTACGGACAAGCCATTCAAGCAGCTTATTACGGGAGTTGCTGATGGATGCACTGCTGCTTTCTCTGCATATGAATATATCAAAAAGAAAAAGATAGAGGATTAATTTTTGACAAAATCGAACAAAAAGTTTAAATAGCTCTTAGTATATATTTGTATTATATGGTTAATATATTGACTGCAAGAGAAAAAGAGATAATAAACAAAAAGATGAAAGGACTTAGCTTGACTCAGAACGAATCAAATATATTAAGCAGGTTTGTAAGGCCTAAGTTAAGTGAAATAAGCAAAATAAATGCAGGCTTAATATTGAATAGACTTGAATATAATCAAAAAGCCAAGTCAATTGAAAACAAGATAAAGAAACTTATCTTAAAAAATATTCCTAAAGTTGACTCAATAACAATATGTGGCTCGGCAGCGCAGGATAATTACAAGGAATATAATGATATTGACATAATTGTAGCAACAAAGAAAATATTGACAAAAACCCAAAAAAAGAAAAGAGAATTGATAGATAAAATAGAAAAGGCAGGAGAGGATGAAAATATTAATTTGGACATCCAAATATACGCAACAAATTCAATTTTACGCCAATATCCCCATAATCCCTCCTTGATTTATCAATTAAAAGACTCCAAAACTATTTATGGAAAATTAAAGATTCCCGATAAAATAAGCCTCTCTAATTTGGATTTAAGAATGAAGCTGGACTGGAGTGAAGATTTAAATATTTCTTCAGGGGCGGATGAAATATACTATGCTATCAGAAACGCCATGCTTGTCATGTTATTAATGAATAAAAGAGTGGACAATTATGAATTGAGAAAAAACTTGGTTAATATTTTGGGAGCAGATTTGCTTGCCAAATTAAGAAGCAATCAGGCTGTTAAGTTAGAGAAAAAATTAGCTCTAAATTATCTAAACTTGCTTGTTAATTACCTGGAAACCGAATTAAAAAATCCAAAATGGGAAAAAATAGAGATATAGAATCTTTAATCAGGTTAATTGTAAATACGGTCGTGCATAAAATTGTGATTAAGCACACAAATAGACCAGAATCAAAGCATTTTCTGGCATCTGAAATTGCAGAATACAGGGGGCAAACAGAGAACATTGTGGAGCAATATAATTGGAACGACAAAGATAAAGAATACATAAAAGAGAAAGTTCTAAAAAAAGTTGGAGAAAGATTAGCATTCAAGTATTCCGATATAAAATCTCTTCCGCATGAAGTTAAAAAACTAGTAGAAGAAGAAATAAAAAGCCTTGGGTTTTGAAAACAGAAAAATCATACCAGTTTAGCCAAATAATCTCCTATCTAAACCAAGCCAAAATTTTCTGTATAATATTTCCTTCTATGCATTGATTTGAGACGCATATATTAGTTCCACACTCAAAGTTATTGTCACAGGCTTCTCCGCTTTCTAGTTGTGGACTCCAGGTTCCCCCAACAGCACAATAATTTTCTCCCTTCCTGTTATTGTATGGATAACATTTCCCGTTGAGAGAGCAGCCGGAGTCACAGACTGGTGGAACTGCCGTTGTATATTTTTTTATGGTAACCCAGGCGCTTTCTCCAGTGCCCATAAATGTTATGATATATCTCTTACCATCAACATCTATTACACCGCTTCCTTCTGTGCTGAATGTTGTTTCATATATTTCGCCAGTCATGATATCTTTGAACTTTACTCTATCGTTTGTTATAGCGCTTGTGCCAGTTGTCTGGTTGTAAACGTCATATAACATAAGGATACGATTGCCTAAAGTTATATTATCACCAACATTTAAATCAAAACTAATCTTATTCCCTGTTTCTTTCACTGTTGCCAAACTTATCCTAAACACAACACTCAAATATCCATTATTTTCATCAGCTTCCTTAACATAAACACTGAGTCCATTAACCTCTTTGGTTGCTCCCCCGTTAATTTCTTTTGTAACCCCCTGTCCGCCAGTCGTTGTTACTTCAATCGTTGCCGCAGTATCAGACGCGGATAATAATTCTACTTCATAACTAAAATTGTTGAAAGTAACCATTGTTTTGGTATTGTTTGAATCAAGGCAGGTATAACCAGCTTCACATTCTACTGTCCCAGATATTCCAGATACAAAACTCAACCTTAAAGTAGCGCTCAAAAATAAGTTTGTTTCATCAGCACTTGTGACAGCCACATTTAATCCCTGAATTTCCTTAGTTTCTAATTCCCTAACTTCTTTTGTCTGGCTCGCTCCTCCATTTGTAACTTTAATTGTAGCAGAGGTATCAGAAGCTGAGATTAACTCAACCTGATAAGTATAATTGTTGAAAACAACTGTTGTGATTTTATTGCTGGAATTAAGGCTGATATTTTTATATACTGTTTCTCTCACACAAGCCCCATCAAGACAGCCGTTGGGGCAATTATAATATTCAAATTGCGGACTATTATCTATCTCACAATATTGTTCTATCAATGTCGGGCCAGTTTCAGAGAGGCTAGAATTTAATGGATTAGTTCCATCCATACAAGAATCATCTCCTGTTGAATTTATACCACCAATACCCTTTGCAATTACAGTTCCTAATTTATAATAATTCTTTCCGCCATCACTATCCGTGCAGGTTTGAACCGTTGTTTCCAAGCTTAACCCCAGCACAACCTTCAAAAATCCATTGTTTTCATCAGCACTTTTAACATAAACATTCAACCCTCCGATTTTTTTGGTTGCTCCCTCATCGACTTCTTTTGTCTCGCTATTAACTTTTATAGTCGCTGTAGTATCAGAAGCGGAAATCAAACTCACAACATAACTAGCACCATCAACAAACACTCTTTTGCCTAAATTATTTGAATCCAAACAAGTATATCCCTCTTCACATTGTGTTGTTCCATCCACAGGGTTGTTAGAATCTTCAACAATCGCTACCTGACCGGTGATTTTATTCCAAAAATCATTAAACCATCCAGCAGAAACCAAGCTTAAAGATAATATTAAAATTATAGACACAGAAAACATAACCAACGACCTCTTTTCCATTCCTATGGAAAACGAGCGAACCCGTGAGCCTCTTTTCATTTTAATTTAACCTTGCTGATATACAGAAAATTGGTATATATATATATATATATATTTCGGTAATGGACTTTCAAAAAGCCCTTTTGATTTCTCTGATTTTATTAAAATCAGAATCATCTGAGACCATTTGAATTATATTGTTATCTAATGCAGTTGCAGCATGTATAGCATCTCTTGGTTTGAGACCATATTTTTTCATTAGTTCCTGTGATCTAGAAATAATTGATTGGGTTGCATCGAGAAACAGGATGTTGGGAAGTCTAAGAAAATTTCTTCCTTGTTCAAGCGCTTTAATTTTTCCTTCTTTCTTCCAGATAGAATGAACAACTTCATCCCAGGTTAAAACAGATGTATAGCCAGCAAATTTATTCTGGGATACTTCAAGCAGAATTTTTCTGCATTTTTCGCCAAGGGGACCATTATTTATAGCAGCATAAACAAAAATGTTAGCGTCAAGGTAAATCATAGCTTTCATTCTCTATTTTTTTCAATTCTTTTAATGTTATGTCTTTGCTCCTTGTTCTGGATAAGGTAAAAAATCTTTCAAGCGCGTCTTTAGTATCTTCTTTCTTTATTTTTACTTCTTTATCCCCGATTTCGAAAATCACTTCATTTCCCTTTTGCAGGTTTAACATCTTCCGGATATCGCTTGGGATAACTACCTGCCCTTTTTCTCCAATAAATCTTTTAATAATCATGATACCTTAATTACTACCTGCTATTTAAACTTTTTCATACCTTAAAGTAGGACTTTTAAATAGAATCCAAAATCACCGCCAGCACAACAATAGCATTGCAGAGAATTTTATTCATTCAAATTTCTTTTTTCTTAATCTTCAGTCTCAACTCTTGGAGCAAGGACAAACTTCAGTTCCATAAACTCGTTTCTGAATTCAAGCTTTAGTGGATGGTCATTTGCAAATTCAAGAAGGCTTTTGTCGCACAGCTTTGCTCCCTTTGTGAATTTTTGCAAATATTCAAGGCTGTATTTTGACCTGCAATTTTCCGCCTTTATTCTTGCCTCATCTCCGGAGAACTCCGCCCTTGCGGAATTCAGTCCCTTTGCCTCTATTATGAACTTCTCGTTCTCTATTATGAAGGAACAGGAGTCAGACACAATCGAGCAGTCTTCTATTGAGTCAACAAAGTCTATGGAATTCAGCTCGACAGAGGAAGAAAATTCCATTCTCTCGGTTTTTGATTTGAAGTCTATGTCATTGCCTTCGATGTCTATAAGGCTCAGGACAAAGTTTCTTTTTATCCTGTCTCGAATCTGTATTTCAAGCGTATTTTCCTTTTTTTCCATCAGCAAAGAGCTTCCCGACCCGCACCTCTTTAGTATTTGTTTTAGGTTATCCAGATTTACCCCCAGAGTCTCTGCTCCAGCCTCAAATCTTGAGAAGGATTTTTTTGGAAGCTTGAACCCGACAAGGGACACGTTTGCAGGATCCATCGCAGTTATGCTCAATCCCGACTCATCCACCTTTATCCTCACCTCATTCACAAGCTCGGATATTATCTCAACAATTCTTGATAATACAGCTGGATTCTGCAGTTCTATTAACATCTTCTTTAGTGCCTCATCTCTTTTTTAAGCATTATTATGTTTAAGTATAGGGTAATTATATAAATCTTTCACAATTTAAAAATTATATAGTAAAATGCTTATAAGAAAAGCCAATAAAGGGGATTATCTGGAAGCAATTGAAATAGCAAAAAATTTGAAAGAGTGGTTTACCAAGGAAGCTATAAGTAATATGAAAACAGATTTTTTGCATAATAATCTGATTGTGGCAGTCGAAGGGAAAAAAATTATTGGTTTCTTATGTTATTCTGCTAATAGCGGAAAGATGCAGATTATATGGATGGGCGTTCAAAGGGATTTGCAGGGAAAGGGAATAGGGGAAAAACTCCTGAAAGAGCTGGAAAAAGAAGCAAGGAATTATAATCTGCATTCAATTGAAGTTGAAACGCTTCCTGAAGAAAAGAATTATGGGCCTTATAATTCAACGAGAAACTTTTATTACAAAAATGGTTTTAAAAGAATTGCATATAAAAAAGCAAGAATTAAAGGTTGGGATGACCAAATCGTTATGAAGAAAAAATTAATTTAGCTTTTAAAATGGAAAATCAAAACAAGGAAGAAACAAGCGAAAAAGAAGAAAGAATAAGGAAAATAACCCTTGTGTATTATTCAAGGCCTGAAATTCAAAGGGCAATCTTCGATTTTGCGCAGAACAGGGAGACTATCCCGAAATACTTTGAAGGCTTTGGAAAAAGGCCAGACATGCTTCAATATGCCAATGATGTTTTTGAATTTGCAAAAAAAGGAGCAACTTCATTTAACTGCTCAGAGGAAATATGGAAAGACCCTTTGAAGCTTTCAACTGGCTTGAATGAAAAACAATTAAATGAACTAAGGACTGGCTGGGACCTGCTTATTGATATAGACAGCAAATACCTAGATTACAGCAAAGTCATGGCAGAACTGGTTGTCAAGATGCTCAATCTGCATGGAGTGAATAATATAGGAATAAAGTTCAGCGGAAGCAAAGGATTTCATATCATTGTTCCATGGAAAGCATTTCCCAACGAGATAAACGAAGTAAGGACTTCGGAGATGTTCCCAAAATATCCAAGAATTATCCTGAAATATATAACAGACAGAATTAAACCAGAGTTAATCAAGAGAATAACCTCAATTTCAACTTCCAATAAATATGTCAAGGATTTTCAGGCTCCCAAAGAGGTTATTCCCGACATGATTCTTGTTTCTCCCAGGCATCTTTTTCGAACTCCATACTCATTACATGAAAAAACATCTCTTTCAAGCGTTGTTTTGACCTTGGAGGAACTGAAAGCCTTCAGTCCAAGGGATGCAGACCCCTTTAAGGTTAAAGTCAGAAACTTTATTCCCGACTCGGCAGAAGGGGAGGCATCGAGATTATTGATGCAGGCGCTTGATTGGCACAAGGAAAACAATCCCAATGAAGAGGAAAGCAAGAATTATGAGGCAAAAACCTACAAACCGATAAAATTGGAGAAAATTTCAGATGAATATTTCCCACCATCCATAAAAAAAATCCTGCAAGGCTTATCTGACGGAAGAAAGAGGGCACTGTTTGTTTTGCTGAATCTTTTTCGTTCAATAGGAATGGAAAGGGATGAACTGGAAAAAAGAATTTACGAATGGAACAATAAAAATGCTGTCTCATTGAAGGAAGGCTACATAAAATCCCAGATATTGTGGAGTTACAGAAACAAGATAGTTCCTCCTCCAAACTACGACAAGGATTACTACAAGGGCATAGGGGTGATTCCCACAGAAGAGGAAATGAGATACAAAAATCCTGTAAATTACGTAGCCAAAAAAACTTTGAGCGAAAGAAAATCCGAGAACAAAAAGGTTGATAAAAAAACACAAAACAAAGACGATGAGAGTGAAAAAAAAGATTTTGATGGCTCTGGCAAAATGAAAAAAGGATAACATTAATGAATACCTGCTTTTTGTTACTATTATAAAATTAGTAATAAGAAAGATTTATAAATACTACGTTCCCTGTAAAATAATGGAAACAGCAACTAAAAAACAAGGAATTGTTTATACTCAACCAAGCGAAGGTTTTTGGGATGTTCCCGGAGTTTTGTATAGAGGAAAAACAGGAACTTACAGGCTTTTTGAGCAAATGACTTCTGCTATGAATCAGGAACAGCTTGCTGAACTTTATGAAACTGAAAAGCAAAAAGGAAACCCACATCCAACAGATGCGCCTTTAATCTTGGCAATTGCTTCCGTGGCGCATTCCTCAAGAGATGAAAATCCTCAAGACACTGAAAGATTAAGACAGTTTCTTAGAACGAGCTTCAGAAAATATCCAAATACTTTAACAAGAATTGCTTATGAGCCTTCAGGAAAAGATAAAATTATTCACAATTACAAAACTTCAGATGAATATTCAATTGAAGAAAGTGTTGTTGGTCCTGATGGTTTGATGAATGAAATTTCCAATAAAAAAGTATTAGAATCACTTCTCGGAACAAGTAATGTGACTCAAATTAATGCAGTATCTCAATGGATTAATGGAACCGATAGCTATATTTGGAGATTAAATTCAAAACCTTCAAAAAAAGATGAAAGAGTTGCCAGGTTCGACGCCGCCGGCGGCAGGTTCGGCCTTTTCTGCCTCAGGTTTTCTCGTGATGGGTGTCCTGCTTTTCGGGTATTGAAGGTTGATTAGGCGGTTTGTTTTGCTCGCCAGAATGAGTTAAGCAATAAAAATATTTCTAAGAGAAATTCAAAAACACCTCAAAAATAGCTTTTTATCTGAGAAATATTTAAAAAGAAGAACAGACTGCCTATATAATGAAAAGCAAGGTGGTGTTATCTTTAGTATTTTCTTTGTTTCTGATATTCTTTCTGTCAAACATCTCAGCAGGATTAAATACCACCCAGATTAATAATGGTTACAGCTGTTTGCAGAACAAAACAGCAAATTGCTCAACCTCGCTGGATGATAATATATTCACGCTTTTGTCAATGCAAACATGCAAGAGTCAGGTTTTGCAGGCTTCGTCCAATGAAACATGCTGGCCAAAGGGCACATGCAATGTGAAGCAGACAGCGCAGGCTCTTCTTGCGCTGAGAGAATCTGGTTCGTCCGCGTCCAAGGCAGAGAATTGGTTAATCTCCAAAAACAGGACGACTCAAGATATAGAATGGTATCTGCAGATAGAAAGCAACGAGGCCACAACATGCTCTATATCTTATGGCTCTGCGAATTCAATTTCTATTTCAATAGATGCAGACAAAACAATAAGAGCAAATGGGGATTTGGGAGACTGCCTTTCCTTGGCGCAGGATAATTACTGGCTGGCAATAGCTCCTTCTCCGCAATGCCAGAAATATGAATATACTATTTCCTGCGACAAGAATTTTATCACCAGCACCCTGTTTAAAAAGCAGGATTCAGAGGTGATTAATGTCGGTGAAAAAATTCATTCAGCTTCTTCTTCACCTTCTTCAAAAGGAACTACCACAGAGAAAATTAATTCATTATGTTTTGCAGACGGACAAACATGCAACTATGAAGGAACTTTGTGGGCTTCGCTTGTTCTTAATTTAATGGACAAGGATGTTTCCCCATATATTCCTTATCTTGTCACAATGGCGGACAGCTATCCAGGAACTCTTCCAGAAGCTTTCCTTTACATGCTTCTCGGAGACGATTATAAAAATGATTTGTTGCTTAAGCAGAAAAGCAATCAGTATTGGGAAGCATCAGGAAACAAATATTATGGCACCGCTCTCGCCCTCCTTGCTCTGCAGTCAGATGATGCCTCGACGGCGAAAACAAATGCTCTCGACTGGCTTGGGGACACGCAGGGAAAAAACGGATGCTGGCAGGATAATATAAAAAACACGGCATTTTTGCTTTACGCAATTTCTCCTGGAGCAGGATTTAACGGTGGAGACGGTGGAGACGATGGAACTGGCGGAGACGGAAACGGTGATAACAGCACCTCTGGTCTGGACTGTGAAGATAATGGTTATTATTGCATGTCCATTTACAGCTGCAATAATAATGCAGGAGGAAATGTTCTTGACGATTATGAGTGCTCTTCAGGATGGAATAATAAATGCTGCGACAAGCCAAAACAAACCTCCACATGTTCAGAGCAGGGAGGAGAAATCTGCAGCGGAAACGAACAGTGTGTTGAAGGAACAGTTGCAGATGCTTCTGACAGCGGGTTGGGAGAGTGCTGTGTTGGAGGAGAATGTGTTCCTGGAGGAGATGACGGAGGGACAGAGAATTCCTGCGAAACAAGCGGGGGAATATGCAAATCATTTGAATGTGGAAGCGGAGAGGAATCAGACACTTCTCTTGACTGCGATGCTCCATCAGAGGTATGCTGTGTGCAGGCTCAAACTTCCTCCTTAACTGGCTCATTGTGGATATGGATTATATTGGCTTTGATAGTCCTGTTGATTCTTATGATTGTGTTTAGGGATGGACTAAGAAGATTCTGGCTGTATGCGAAGACGATGTTCAAGCCTTCCGGGCCATCTGGAGGCGGAGGGGCGCATTATAATTCATCTTACTTTGGAGCGCCGATGAGAAGGTTTGCTCCGCGAAGAATACTGCCGTCCGCAGGACCGACACATCACGGACCAACTCCAGCAAGAAGAGCAGGCGGAGAATTAGATGATGTTTTGAAGAAGCTGAAAGATATGAGTAGATAATCACCAAAATATTAATATAGGAATAAAATATTATTTTTCTTTATGTCAGTAGTGATTGATGGTAAAGATATTCTTGCCGATACTAAATTTTTGTCTATATGTATGAGTGAAAGGCTGGAGAGTTTATTGGCTGGAAAAAAAGAAGATATTCCCGAAGGGGTATTGTCAGGGGCAAAAAATCTTTTTTCTATTGCAATGGACCATGTCAGAAATAAAAAAGGTTTGAGTCCTATTCGTAAAAATACAACGCGTTTGATAGAACCATCTGTTACATATAGATTATTAACAGATATGCTTAAAGTAGCCAAGAAAGACATAAAGGATGTGGATTCTGAATTGGAGAAAATAGCCATTGCACTTGAAGTACTGACGCCAGATGGAAGACAGATTTTTATTGCTAAAGAGCATTATCAAACATTACAAAGTCTTTTCAAAGCAATGTACAATGAATCAAACAGGTATTCTTCGCATTATGGCGGACATAGTCCGTATAGCGTTGGCGCATTTGATAATGATGATGAATAAAAATAAACTTTATTAATGCTGTTTCTTTTGTTTTTATATGAATATAACTAATATTAAAAAAGGAAGTGATAATCTAAAAAGCATTTCATTGAAAACATTTCTCCTATTAACAATTTTCTCAATATTATTCATTTTGCCTTTTGTATCAGCCGTCCAGATAGAAACGAAGGACAGCTTTTTACAGGGAGAAACCCTTATAGCAAAAATCTCGGGAAATTTTGTTGACCAGTTAGGAAGTGGAAATATTCTCTTTTACAGGGGGCATGTCAGAGTGCCAACGCAATTTACTCTTTCAAAAATAAATGATGATTATTATCTTTACGCTCTATTGTTAGGAAAAGGGCAGGGCAATTACTCATTGCAGATTCAGGGTGTGAAATACAAGGTAGCAACACAGGTTAAGGATGATGCGGTAATCAGAAACTTCACAATAACAAATGAGACCGCTGATTTTTATGCCGTGCCAGGATTTGTGAAAACAAAGGATGATTTTTCCATTGAACTGACAAACCTGAAAGATAACAGCATAGAAGTTGAGATTGTGTCTGAGAACTCCTCAACATCAGGAGGATTTTTCGAATCTCTTTTTGGAACGGGAAGCAGCACACAAACCATAACCTTGTCATCTGGACAGACAAAAAAGATAAACTTTTTATTTGATGGCACTCTCAATGAATCAACTTTAAGGGCAATAAATCTGTCATCTGAAAATACTTCTTATTCCATTCCTCTTTATATGGAAGTCAATGGCGCGCAAAAATCAAATGTAGAGGGAACTGGAAAGCTGAGCTTTGAACCGTTGATTATTAATGTTTCCCTTGCAACTGGTTCAAACACAACGAGAATAGTTTACCTTCACAACAAGGAAGATCTTCCTGTTAAAAATATTTCTATTTATGTCTCAGAAGAATTGCAGCCTTATGTCAATATTTCCGCAGCCGAAGTAAGCGAAATTGACAAGAACTCAAGCATGAGAATAGACTTATTTTTTTCATCTGGCGAAAGTGAGAAAAATCTAACAGGGCAGATAACTGCAAGATATGAAAACACATCTGGCGATGATTCAGAAGAACTGTTTGCGCGGGCAGAAATATTTTTGAATTTTATTGAAGACTACACCCCACAGTATGAGGAAAATATAACGGTAATCGACACAAAAACCTGTGCCCAGCTTAATGGGACAATATGCAATACAACAATTGAGACATGTTCAGGAGAATCAGTTTATGCAAAGGACAACAAATGCTGCCTAAGCGCATGCACGCCTATTGCAGAATCCAGCTCAACGGGAAAATATATAGGATGGGGCCTTGTGGCGTTGGTCGTGCTTTTTGTCGGATGGTTTTTGATTAAGAGATATAGAAAAACAAGCACTCCTGTTGATTTGCTTAAGATTGCAAGGGGAAGAAGATAGCCTTTAATTCTTATATTTGCACCACAATAATCTTTTTATAGTATTAATAAAATATTTCTTTATGAGACTTGAAGACATTGCAAAACTTCTAAAAGGAAAAAAATTCTTAAGAGTTGAGGTTACTTATGTAAATCTGGAAAAAGAAAGAAAAATAAATATGTTTTATGTTACTAATGAATCTCTTACACAATTTCCAGAACAAATTTTCCTCTATGATGATATATCTTTCAGAAAAGGTTCAAAAAATCCAGTGCCTATTAATATTCCGAGAGCATTTTATGCACATAATATAGATAAAATAACTCTTTTAAAAGTCAGATAATTATTTCTTCCTTGCCTTTTTCTTCTTTTCTTCTGACTTGGTTTCTTTTATGGCTTTTTCAACTTTAACTTCTTCCTTTATTTCTTCAGCTTTCTGTCCCAACTCAGCATCGCCAGGACGAGTTAGTTTCAAAACTTCCCTCAGCTTATTTTCAAGAATATTCTTTTCCATCTGAAGCACTCCTGCCACTTCATCATAGCTATGAAGCCTTCTTGCAAGCTCATTAAATATGTCATTCAATCCATTGTTTGTAAGGGTAACGGTTTCAGGGGATATCAATTCTATATGCGCAGGCATGTATTTGAACATTAAAATGGCAAGATATAATACATCTTCCACCTCAACCTCAACTTCTGCAAAATTGCTGTAAAAATTCTTCTGGTCTTTTATTGGAGCAGGTTCGTTTATTTTTTTCTCAACCACTTCAACTCCCTTTTCATCCTGTATTTCTTTTACTAAATTATTCAAAGTCTCTGTAAGATGTTCTGGGGGTCTTCCTATTGCTTCCAGTATCATCACGGCTTTAATATACCCCCCCCCTTCTTTATTTGAAATCATTTTTATAAATTTTTCTTCTCCTTATAATAAACAATATCCCTATAATAATGCTAAAAACAAAAAAACCATATAAGGCAATTTTGTCCTTGCTTAAAATTTCAGAATTTTCCCCGCTTTTTATATCTTTTGTGTCATTTGCGGGATAATTTAATGTTATTATTTTTGGTTCCGAAGCCCTGTTGCTATCAATTAAGGAGTTATCATTTATATTAGAAAAGTTTTCAGCTACCGCGCTTTTATTAGCAATTGTTTTATTACTCTCTTTTTTGGATTCATTCACTGAATTGTTATCATCCACCACGCAAGCAAGTCCCTGTGTTTTTATTCCATTTAATGTTGCATTTCCTATCCCCTTTACTCTTAATAAATCATCAATAGAACTGAGAGGCCTTGTGTCAATTATTGCTTGTGCCTTGACAGGGCCAATGCCATAAAGTTGGTCAAGCTCTTCAAGAGTTGCTGTGTTTATGTTTATCTGGCCAGCATCGCACGTGGCTGAAATGAATGAAATTGATAATAAAAACAATGTTAATAATAAGATAACTATTTTCATAGAGGATTAAGATTAGCGGTAATTTTAAGGTTTATTGTACTTCTCACCATACTTTTCTAAGAAGTCATCATATGCAACCTCTATCTTTTTTCCATTTTTAACTGGTTTTGCTACCCAGATTTTTGAAAAAATTCCTTTTTGCAGATAAAATGCACATTTCTCTTTTTCTTCTTTTGAAAGAATCCCATTAACTTTAACTTCTACACCAATAACACTATACAATCCACTATGAACATGTTTTATTGAAATAAAATCTGGAAAACCGGTTCCAACGATTAACATTTTTTTGAAAGGATTATACTTTCTAGAGATAATTATTTTCCCAGTAGAAGAAATTATTTCTCCATCAGAACCTTTTTCAAATTCAACATTATTGGTCCATTTGTCAACAATTCTTCCTTTGTCCTCCAAATCCTTTCTTACTTTTAATTCAAATCTTGCTCCTGCCGCTCGGGATAATCTTCCTCTTTGTTTATTAATTTTATTTTTAAATTTGTAGTTCCCATTTTCCCAAGAAGTCTCAATATTCTTGGGGTCTATAACTTTATTGACAACATTCATAACTCTCTCCTTAACCTCTTTTTTTATTCTTTCCATTTCTACTCCAACCCAACCTCATTCTTTATTTTCTTTATTGCATTTATTGCTATCTCAAAGAATTCATCAAGACTTAAGCCTATCTTTTCTATTTCTTGTATTATATTCCTGTCAATTTTTGCAGCGAAAGCCTTATTCTTAAATTTCTTCATTAAACCTTCTTTGTCCATGTCACTTACTTTTTTTCCTCTCATTAAAGCATACGCATGCACAAGTCCTGTAAGTGTTTCAGAAGCTGAAAGAGCATGTTCTATTTTTTTTGTTCTTTGCTTGTCTTTCAGATGTGGAAGCTCTTCAAAACCATAGCCATGACTTAAAATATTTTCAATAAATTTGTTGTCAAATCCTGCCTTCATCAGCATCTCAGGCATTTTTGTAAGATGCGTTGCCACGTTTTCTTTTGTTATTCCCCAATCAATGTCATGAAGAAGTCCGAGCATACCCCAATATTCAATCTCATCTTTGCCAAGCCCGAAATGCTCTGCGAGTCCCCTCATAATAGCCTCACTTTCAAAATAATGATTCAAGTCAGACTGTTCAGAATTGTATTTTTTAACAAGTTCAAGGGCTTGAGGACGTGTTATTGGTAAGGTCATATTATTGTGCATGAATAATTTGTTTATATAATCTCTTTTAATAAATTGTTACTATTATATAATTAATAATAAGAAAGATTTATAAATCTCCTGTTTCTTGAAAAACCATGGAAAACACAGCAAAAGAATCAGAAATTATTTATGAAAATCCTGTTATAACTTGGGAAAGTGAGAAACGTTTTCTGGTCTCTAATGTTGCTTACAAAGGACAAACAGGAACTTACAGACTTTTTGAGCAAATGACTCCTGCAATGAACCAAGAACAGCTTACAAAACTTTATGAAACTGAAAAACAAAAAGGAAATCCTCATCCAACAGATGCTCCGCTGATTTGGGCTATTGCCACAAAAAGCCATGAACTTAGAAATCAAAATCCAGAAGTTTCTGAAAAATTAAGGCAATTTTTTAGGACTGGCTTCAGAAAATATCCAAATACCTTAACAAGAATTGCTTATGAGCCTTCAGGAAAAGATAAAATAATTCACAACTACAGGACTTCAGATGAATATTCAATAGATGCAGAAGTTGTTGGTTCAGAGGGTTTTGTTCAAGACATTCCTAACAAAAAAGTTTTGGAAGCACTTTTAGGAACACAAGATGTTTCCCAAATAAATGCAGTTTCACAATGGATTAATGGAACAAATAGTTTTCTTTGGAGATTAAATTCAAAACCTTCAAAAAAAGATGAAAGAGTTGCCTGGTTCGTCGCCAACGACAACGTGTTCCTCCTCTGCCTCAGGGGTTCTCTTGATGGGTATCCTGCTTTTCGGGTATTGAAGGTTGATTAGGCGGTTTGTTTTGCTCGCCAGTTTGGTTGAGCATGCCAACAACAAAAAATTTAAACCAATCATTCTTTCATAAATAGCCCAAAAAGTTTTCTTCCTCAAACATTTTCAGTATGAGCAACTGGAAACGCAAGAAGAAAGCTGGATGGACTACACGCCGATTAACCAGCACATTATTCAAATTTATTTTAAGTCATAAAATTCAATCGCGACATCAAGTAAGGTTGATTTTATCCTACGGGAGAATTAACTGCAGGCAAGCAATTGTTTGCAATGAAAAATGAAGCGATGGTGCTTCCTTTATATTTTTGTCATGCAAGAATATATTGATGAGAAGGCTCTTTTTTAGAGAGGTTAATTGACTACATCAAGTTGCCAGGTTCAACGCCAACGACAACAGGTTCAACCTCAACTGCAACAGGAATTCTCATAATGGGTATCCTGCTTTTCGAATAGTCTGTCCTTGGGCATTCTTGTTACTCATAGAATTATAAAATTTACCTCTCAGGCTTCATGAATGGGAAAAGAATTATATCCCTTATTGATTCCTGTCCTGTCAGCAGAATAAGCATTCTGTCAATTCCCAAGCCAACTCCTCCGGTTGGCGGAAGTCCGTATTCAAGTGAATTAACAAAGTCCTCATCATATGGATGCGCCTCTTCATTTCCTCCAGAAAGTGATTTTTGCTGTTCTTTCAATAGAGTTTTTTGCTTTTCTGGATCATTTAATTCAGAATATGCATTTCCCAGCTCTGTGCCAAGGCAAAATGGTTCAAATCTTTCAATAAGTCTGTCATCCCCTCTTTTAGCCTTGCATAAGGGAGTTGATTCATGAGGATGGTCAGTTATAAAAGTTGGTTGGATTATTTTCTTCTCGCAGTAGTGTTCAAATAATGCCATGACATAATAGCCCCAAGAATTTCCCTTTGTTTCTATCTTTTCCTTGTCGATTATTTTTTTCAGTTCGCTAGCGCTCATTTTTCCAGCATCAATTTTGGAATGCTGTTTTAGTGAATCAAGCATTGAAATTCTCTTCCATGGTTTTTTGAAATCAATAGTCTCTCCCTGAACCTTGATTTTTGTTGTTCCAAAGACTTTCTTGCATACATATTCATAGATTTCTTCGAAAAGGCTCATCATATTATTATAGTCAGCATAAGCCTCATAAATTTCCATCATTGTAAATTCAGGATTGTGCCATTTGTCTATACCTTCATTTCTGAAGTTTCTGGCGATTGTGAAAACCTTATCAATTCCTCCGACAACAAGCCTTTTGAGATATAATTCAGGAGATATTGAAAGGAACAGGTCCATGTCAAGCGCATTCAGATGTGTTTTAAATGGTCTGGCTTCAGCTCCTCCGTAAACAGACTGCAGGTAGGGCGTATCAACTTCCATAAATCCTTTTTTCTTTAGCAATTCTCTTATTGCATCAATTATTTTTTCCCTCTTCATGAAAACTTCCTTTACTTCTGGATTCATAATCAAATCCAAGTATCTTTTTCTGTATCTTTCCTCTTTGTCTTTTAATCCATGCCATTGTGAAGGAAGTGGTTTGATTGCTTTTGATAAGATTTCCAGTTTTTTTATTAGAATTGATATCTCTCCTGTCTTTGTCTTTATTATCTCTCCCTCAACACCAAGAAAATCTCCAGCGTCAGCATATTTCTTGAAAAACTCCATTTCTTTTTCAGGGGTTTTTTCACTCTGGACAACCAGCTGAATTTCTCCAGTCATGTCCCTAATTGTTCCAAAAGAAAGACTTCCAAATTCCTTCTTGTTCATCAATCTTCCAGCAGTCTTTACGCTTGCCTTTAATTTTGTTTTTCTGCATTCCAGAATTGTCTGTTTTTTGTCAAAGCTGTAAGGATATGGATTAATGCCTTTTTTCCTCAATTCCTCTATTTTCTTCAGATGCTCTCTTACTATCTCCTCTTCTCGGCCCATTATTAATAAAAATAGTTTTAGTTTTTATATTTAACTTATTAGTCTTTTTGAAATAAAAAACCCGAAAATTCCCAAGAAAAATAAAATAATTCCAAGAAAATTAGAACCACTCTTATCTAAATTTCCAATAATATTTCCTGTTAAGTTTGGAGATAAAAGAAACAAACTAAAAATAAAAAGAGAAATAAAGACACCTAAAACAACTTTTTCTTCAAGAGATTTCTTTTTGGGTATTCCTCTATTTCTATTTTTAATATATCCTCCGAAATTTTTAATATCTATTTTTGAACCTAAAATATGAATTTGAGAGCTTTCAAAAGGAATAATTGTATTTTGATACCCCCCTTCATCAGAAATAATTGAATCATGCTTTTCTTGCATTGCCAAAACTTTATCAATTTCCACATCATTACTGTTTACAATATCTTCAATATAGCTTGGAGATCTTATATCCAAAACTAAAGGATAAATTTTATTCATGGTATTATACCTTTTAAACACATTTAGGAAATTAATATTCTTGGTAGTAAACAGGCCTTTTGATATTTCTTGTTTTATTCTAAATTTTAAATTCCCTCTCGGTGTCCAGTTGGATATTGTGTCAAAATTATCTAATTTATTTTTTTTGCTTCCATGGTAAACAATTTCTCTAACCTTACTTTCTGGAAAAATAGTTTTAAGGTATTCTAAATAGTCCTCTTTTGTTCCTATCTTACCTAACTCTGGATTTTGTTGAAAAACAAAATCAACCTGTTTTTTTGAATATCCTTTCATCTAATAAATACTTTCTTTAATTTTAAATATTTACTCCTTGCCTTTGTAGTATTTCTTATATCCCTGTCTCTCAAATTCCTGGTTTAGAAGCTCATCTGCAAGAACCTGGAATTTGTCTTCCCTGCTTACATGTATATATTTTACTTTTTTGAATTTATCCTGCATTCTCTGGACAACAAGGAACAACTCAATCATTTTGGGATGAACCACTTTGTATTTTCCCATCAACTGCTTGTAAACCAGCTCTGAATCCATAACACAGGTGACTTCCTCTTTGGTGTATCTCTGTGCCAGCTCAAGGGCCTTTATCAGGGCATCATATTCAGCAATATTGTTTGTAACTTGTTTTCCTATAAACTCGCTGTGCTTCGCAAGAATTTTGCCATCTTCCCGAACAATGACTCCTATTGCTCCTGGTCCCGGATTTCCCCTTGCTCCGCCGTCAGAATTGGTGAATATCATATTAGGTATAATTAAATTTTAGAAGCAATATATTCAACAAAAGCGATATATCCATATGTTTTTCCTACTTCTATTCCCACTCCAATTAACGCAAGTATTCCATTTATTTCAGAAAATCTATTTGCAGTATAACTGGGAACTAAATGTTTCGCAACTTCTTTATACCATGGAGTTGCCCGATTGTCATAGAAATTATTTATTTTCTTCATTAATCCCGTAGCAGGTCTTATTATTTTTTCCGCCATTTTTTAGTTATACTTTATTTGTTAATAAATTTTATTATGTTTGATTTATATATGCAGCACCTTGAAGTTCTTGAAATCCTGGAACTTTTCTTCTTTCTCTTCCACGCTTTTTATCTGGGAGTGCTTTGGACCTGTCTTGCATACCGCAATCATCTTATTTACATCATTAACATCGCCTTCCAGAAAAATTTCTATTCTTCCATCATCAAGATTTCTTATGAACCCCTTTACATTGCATCTTTCAGCATTTTCCTTGACAAAATCTCTGAAGAATATTCCCTGAACGATTCCATTGATGTATAATCTGATTGATTTTTTCATGAAAAA
>JAGVNG010000010.1 GCA_020053375.1 Nanobdellota archaeon
ATTCTTTTCTGATTTCTTCTTTTTTCATTAGATTCGCAGGAAATCATCTGCGAACTAATTTTCGGTTTGTCCTAGGACATATGTCATGGTCTTGCACATGAAACAGAAAACGCCCCCGCCAGGAATCGAACCTGGAGGCCCATAGGGCTCCGCTCTCAAGGCGGATGCAATACCATTATGCGACGGAGGCACGTCTAACTCCCTTTGATATAACGACTTATTAAAGGATTTTAAAACTTGCTATCAGAAACCTGCTTAATTATTAATATTAAACTGGAGCCTTGCTGAGAGGCTTTTGATTTTATTTTCAGCCAGCATTTGTTCATTAAACCTCTTGATATAATTAATATAACCAATAGCTTTTTTGTTGGTTAAATCCCCATTTCTATTTTTAATTATATGCTGATATTTACCATCTATTTCATAAGATTCTACTATAAGAATTATTTTTCTCATGATAACTTTTTGTTAGAATATCTTTAAGAATATTATTGCACTCACAGCCCCAACAGGCTTTTCCACCAGGATTTTTTTGCCTCAATAGGCTTTCCTTTTTCATCTAATATTTCATGCCTGATTATTGGCTGTTCCCTCAGAATTGGAGCCTGTCTTGCAAGTTCCTGGTTAGCCAGCTCAATTGCTCTTTCCACGGATGTCTTCTGATAACCCTGATTTATTAGCGCCCACTTAAGGGAATCAGGAGTATATCCTTTCTGAAGATTTTTCCTGAAATATTCGGCAAGTTTTTTCACATGAACAGTTTCTTTCATATAGGAGATAGAATTTCTGAGTTTAAAAAATTAGTTGTACTCACCTTATTTCAATCGGGTTCTTTGAATGAGCAAAAAGCACGGCTTCATTAAGCCTGTGTTTTGATTCGCAGTACAGTGTCATTATTTTTTCCCCTTTCTTTACTTCATCCCCAACATGCTTAAGCAAATAAATTCCTGCATACTTATCCATTGGGCAGCCTGTCATTTTTGCAAGAGAGCCAATAAGCTTATTGTCAATTTCCCTAACTTTTCCTTTCTTCTTTGAATGAATGTCTTCCTTAAAATTTCCCAATTTAATTCTGCTGAGGTTTCCATTCTGAGCTTTTATTATTTCTTTAAACTTCACATATGCTTTTCCTGAATGGAGGATTTCTTCGGCAAGTTTTGTCCCCTTTCCTTTTTTTGCCTTGCCTGTCATTTCAAGAAGCGTTCCTGCCTGCAACAAGGCTTTTGTTTCCAAATCCTTCGGACCTGTCTGTTTTTGGTCTAATATTTTTATTATGTCCATGAGTTCGAGAGCAGGGCCTATTCCATTTCCTATTGGTTGACTTCCGTCAGTGATAAGACATTTCAGCTTTTTATGAAAATATCTACCAAGATATTCAAATTTTTTCTTCAGAGCTTCCGCCCTTTTTTTATCAACCTTTGCCGTTTTTCCATAAGGGATGTCTATAAGAATATATCTGCTTCCCACTGCAAGCTTCTTGGACATTATGGAAGCAATAAGTTGAGCTTCTGGATCTATATTCAAAGTTTTTTCCACTTTGATTATCTTGTTATCTGCGGGAACTATCTTCAATGAGCCTCCCCAAACCATGCAGGCTCCTGTTTTTTTTATTATTTTTTTCAATTCCTTCATGCTAAATTCAACATCTGCAACTGTTTCAATGACATCTGCTGTTCCCGCCGCGCTTGTTATTGCCCTGGACGAATTTTTCGGAAAAATTAATCCTGCAGCTGCGCAAATCGGGACAACAATAGGAGTCGTGCGATTTCCAGGAACTCCTCCTACAGAATGCTTATCAACAATATACTTACCTTTTAATTTTAGAATCTCACCTGTTTTCAAAATTGCTTCTATTAGGTATATTGTTTCTTTTATATTCATTCCTCTCTCATACATCGCAGATACAAAAAGCGCGATTTCCGGTTCTGACAGGGAGTTATTATTAACATCTCGGATAATCTCATTTATTTCATTTCTGAAAAGAACTTTTCCATTCAATTTTTTCTTTATGAAAATCAGGCTTTTTGAGGGAGGAAAAAAAGCGATATCAACTTTTTCATCTTCCTTTAAATTCAGCCTCTTTCTAATTTCATCCGATACTCCTACTTCATCTTTTGCAACTATTCCTTCCGCGAGATTTATTATTGTAGAAATTTGTTTTGGAGGCTTAGATAAGGTTTCAAGTGAAATTCTATCGCTTGTACGCAATCCCATTTCTTCTGCGGTAACCTTGTTCAGCATAACAAGGGGAAGTCCTGCTGTGACTTTAAGAAATTTTACTTTAAGTTCCATTTTTCCTCTTTATAAATAATATTTCAAAGATATAATTCAAAAATGCTTTTTATATTTATCTAACAATTTTACTAAGTCTTGGCTGGTTCTGTTGGTTGTATAAGTATTCCAGGCATTCTCTTGTTTCTGTAGACTTCAAGAAGAATCAGAAGGTAGCCTATTATCAAAGGTCCCAAAACAGTTCCAAGTATTCCGAAGAAGAAAATTCCACCCATCATTCCTATCAACATAAGGGCTGAATTCATCTGGATTCTTCTTGCAACTATCCATGGTCTTAGAAAATCACCCAGGAAATTAGAGATTAATCCAAATATAGAAATTCCGAATGCAGGAAGAGTTCCCTGAGTAATTAGCACATATATTGCTACGGGGAACCATATGATTGTTGTTCCTATTATTGGAAGTATTCCAAAGACCACTGCTGCAAGAGTCAAGAAAAGAGCATTTGGAACATTGAATAGATAAAGTCCCAATCCAACAGATATACCTTGGAGTATTCCCACAATTATCTGCCCGTACAGGACAGAAAAAGTTATTCCTTTTGAGTATTCAAAAATTTTATTTTCTATATCTTTTGAAAATGGAAGAAGGCTTTGTATGTAAATTATAAGTTCCTCTTTATCTCTTAAAACATAGAAGAATGTGAAAGCCATGACTAATAGCTGAAGAGTCAATTCTGGAAGATTAAGCAATAACTGGCCGAAAGCATTGGAAACATAATTAGCTGCACTCGTAGTAAATGAATAAAGCACTGAAACTAATTCCTTAGAAATTCCCTCTGAAGAAAACAGCGTTGGGAAAATTGTTTTGAGGGGGGTTACAAAATCAAAAGCCTGAACTGCCTGATATATCCCAAAAGACTGCTCAAGAATTACTGGCATAAAAAACCAAAATGGGATGATTATTATTAAAATAAGGAAAATACTGATTAAACTTGCAGAGAGATTTCTTGACAAAGTTTTTTTGTATACCCAATCATATACTGGGCTGAATACAAATGCTAAAAGAATGCCAGAGATTATGGACAATAGAAGAGGTTGTACCAAAAAGAATGCCATAACTATCAGTAGAATAAGCAAAATAGAAGTCATTATTCTCTTGAAATATACATCGTCCATCATTTTGTAAAGCTAGTTATAGAGGTTAATTAAAATTTATAAAGTTTGGCTTTTCTTCATATTCTGCAAAAGGTTTATAAGTGAAATTTGATATTTTTTTATATGAACTTCATAAAAAGAGTTTTTGAGGGAAAAATCGACGATGCAAGCCACAGGCAGTTTGTTCGGTTTGGAAAAGGGGAGTATGGAGGAAGGGCTCTTCTGGGCTTGTGGAAAACAAAAAATATCAAGATTAAAAGCAGCTTTGAATTTGCAAATGATTTTGTCTTGTTTGTTGCAAATCTTGGCGATGTTTCTTTCAGCGGGGATATATGGAGCAAGGATGAGCTTGATGGTTTGAAAGGACAAAAAAAAGCAGGCAAATGGGTGTATAAAGTTAATGATTTCACAAGCAGCCAAGTCAAGAATTTTGCAGATAAGGCTTATTATTTTCTTTTGAACGCTGAGCAGGAAGGAATCAAGCTGAAAATAAAGGCAAAACTTCCCAAGCCTGGAAAAAGCGAGAGCAAAGTAGATGACAAATTCTGCCAGATGGAAATTGATGCGAAGTATTACAAATACGCAAAAGATGATTTTTTCTGGGATTTGCCTGACGGAAAGAAGATGAATGTAGCTCATAAATTCCTTATCAGCGAAATCATCGCGCCAAAGACAAATGAAAAAGATTTCGCCAAGATAAGGGAGATGGCAAAAAGAAAGGGCAAGATTATCAGAACTGCAAATGTTGACGGCAAAGAAGTCAAATTTGAGAAGGATTTTGAAGCGTAGCGTAGCTTTGTAATATCCCGAAATAAGGTTATATCGACAAATAAGATAAGCTCTGTTGAAGAACAGAGTTTTATGAAAAAACTTAACAAGAAGAAAATAAAGTGG
>JAGVNG010000015.1 GCA_020053375.1 Nanobdellota archaeon
ATTCTTTTCTGATTTCTTCTTTTTTCATTAGATTCGCAGGAAATCATCTGCGAACTAATTTTCGGTTTGTCCTAGGACATATGTCATGGTCTTGCACATAATTCTTAATTGCATAAAGCTTAAAATATGTTTTCTATGATTAATTGAATGAACAAAATGCATTCTGGAATAGGGATTGTAATAGGAACAAAAGCGGAATTGATAAAATGCATGCCAATAATGCTGGAGTTGCAGAAACAAAAGAAAAACTATTGGTTTATTCATACAGGGCAACATCCCTTGGGAAATGCATGCGAGACTTTTGGAATTAAAAAACCAGACTTCGTTCTTAGCAAAGAGCCAAAAAGAAGCACAAAATTCTGGTCAAAAATAAATAGCAATTCTATTATGTGGTTCTTGTCGATGATAAATAAAATCAGAAAGTTGGTCGGCAAGATAAAACCAAGATATATTGTCTATCACGGGGACACCATGAGCACTGCTGCTGCTTCTATTGCTTCAAGCAAATTATTAAATCCATTTAAGGACTGGAAAAATGTTCATCTGGAAGCAGGACTAAGATCAGGTTCTTTATTTGAACCATTTCCTGAAGAGATTTCAAGAATAATAAGTGACAGGTTTTCAGACATACTTCTGGCAGTCTCCGGGTTGTCCGAGGGAAATTTAAGAAAATACAAAAACAGTAAAGAGATAATAAATGTGGGAAATACTATTGTTGATTCCGCTCTGATTTCTTATAACAAAGCCAAAAAAATGAAACTAAAGCTGCCTGGGAAAAATTATGCGCTGATTAACATTCACAGGCATGAAAATTTGAATAGCAAAGAGCGAATGGGAAAAATTGTAGATATTCTGAAAGGCATAAAAATAAAAGCGATATGGCCAATTCATGCAAATACTGCTAGGGCAATGGAAAAATACAGGCTGGTAAGCGAAATAAAAAATAAGAGAAATATACAACTAACATCTTTGATTGACTATAATGATTTCATTTTCTTTCTGGCTAACTGCAAATATCTCATAACAGACGGAGGAAGCATACAGGAAGAGAGCCTTATCTTCAAAAAGCCTTGCATAATACTCAGAGAAGTAACTGAAAGAAAAGAGGGGTTATCTACTGGAATAAATTTTCTTACTAATTTTGATGTAGCAAAAACAAGGAGGATTATTGAAGAAATAGAACATAATCTTCACAAAGCCAGAAAGTTTAAAAATCCGTATGGCGAGGAAGGATTAAGTAAAAAGATAGTAGATATACTAAAATAAAATGGACTGGGAAGGAAAAAAGGTTTTGGTTACAGGAACAAGTGGATTCATAGGTTCTAATCTAACAAAGAAATTGTTGGTTGATGGAGCAGAAGTTTTTGGAATAGATAATTTTTCATACATTGATGCAGACATGGCAAAAAGAAAGTTATTTGATACACTAAAACAAACAAGAACAATAGGCGGCGATGTTTCTGAAAAAGAAACATGGAAACACGTTCCAAAAGACATTGAATATATTTTTCATTTTGCGGGCCCTTCTTCAATAACTTTATTTAAGGAAAACCCTGAAAAATGCTATACAGAAACATTATTTGGACTGAAAAATACCTTGGAATTTGCAAAAGATAATGAATCAGTAAAAAAAGTTATCTATCCATCAACGGGAAGCTTATATGCAGGAAATGAATTCCCCCATAATGAAAAAATATATCCCCTGCCAAAAAACTTGTATGCTGCAGCAAAAATGGCATGTGAAGGCTTGGCAAGTTCTTATTCAGACTTTGTCAAATCAATTGGGCTTAGGATTTTTGCTGGCTATGGTCCTGGAGAGGAATGGAAAAAGGACTTTGGAAGTGTATTATACTTATTCATAAGAGACCAAATGAATGGTGTTTCACCGGTGGTATGGGGAAATGGACAACAAACAAGGGATTTTGTCTATATAGATGATTTAACCAAAATTATCATGCAGGCCGCTGAAAAAAATGTGACTGGCGTTGTTAATATAGGCACTGGCAAGGCTACTTCCTTTTCAAAACTGCTTGAAATAATCAATGAAACTCTTGGAACAGAAGTAAAACCCACTTATATCCCCAAGGAAAGAAATTATGTTGATAATCTTAAAGCAGATACAAGAATAATGAAAAGAGTATTTGAAATTGAACCAACTCTACCAGAAGAGGGAATAAAGAAATTTATTGAATATTTAAAATCACAAAATGAAATCTTGGGGAAAAGAAATTTGGGATAGGAAACAGGCAGAGCAAGGAAGCCTAGGGGTAATAGCGGGAACTGTAGAGACAAAAAGCTTTTTTGACAGGCAGACAGAGAAGGAATTTAATATTATAGAAAAAGGGGTTTTGCCTCTTTTAAATAAAAATGCGAGAATATTGGATGCGGGGGTTGGACCATTTGCAAGATTTTCCATGGAATTTGCAAAAAGAGGATATTTAGTGACGGGAATAGATATTGCAACTAGAATTTTAGAGATAGCAAAAAAAAGAGTTGATAAATCTGGCTACAAAGTAAAATTGTTAGAGGACGATTTGACAAACATAAAGAAAGTAAAAGAAAAACAGGATTTGGTCTTTTGCTTTGGCACTTTTGGGCATATTCCTTCATTTTTATCACTAACCGTATTAAAGGAATTTAATAAAGTATTAAAAAAAGGAGGGTATGCATACGTCCATTTTTGGATAAATAGGGAAAAAAGAATAGGAAATCTCTTGCACGACTTTATTTATGGGATTGGGCATTATATCAAAATAAAAATAGGTAGGGGTTATAAGGTAAACTCTTCATTTTATACCGAGGATGAGATTAAAGAAATGGTTAGGCTTGGAGGATTTGAAATTGTCAAAAAAAACAGTAGAGGAATCTATTTATTGAGAAAATATTAATTTTTTAAAGCCTCATCGTAGATTTTTCTTAACTTTTTGTTTCGTTCCTTCATTGAAAACTTTCCCGATTCAACAAGTTTGAAGCTGTTTTCTCCCATTTTTCTCCTGAGATCTTCATTTTCTATTAGTATAGAAATTTTTTCAACAAGTTCTTTTACTGTTTCAGGATGATCTGACTCTGCTATTTTTTTATATTCCTGACTGGCACCTTTTGAAAGATAAGGATACCAATTAACTGGACTTTTTACTAAAAAACCATTATAACCATCCTCCACCATCTCAGGAAGAGTAAAATCATCAGTACAGACAATTGGCAAACCAGTAGACATTGCTTCCAAAATTGACACCCCAAAGCTATCAATTGTCGTTGGCTGGACATAAATATCGCAATCTCCAAATATTTCATCATAGAATTCACTTTTATCTTGAATATTTCCAAGATATTTTACATTTGGGAGATTTAATCTGAACTTATCAGGCACATTAGATTTAATCTTCAGACTTATTTTGCCAAAATATTTTTCATTTAATATCTTAAATGCTTCCTGCAAATCGTGTCCTCCTTTTTCAAAAAAATCCCTCCCAATAAATGAAATTCTTACCCGGGCGGAAGGTTTTCTTTTTAATTTGGTTGTATGATAAGCCAAATAAAGCGTTTCTATTTTATCTTCAAAGCCAGAGCAATTTATGTTTTCCATCAATGTTTTTTTCGCAGCATCACTTTGGGGGATTATTTTTTTGCAATAAGGTGAAGAAAGATACTTTCTTATAATTTTTTTCATTATTGGCTTGCTTAAAGTTGTCCATTCCAAACCTGCAAAAGCTGCACCAGATTCCAAGTCAACAATCCATGGTTTTTTGTTCCTAATTAATATTCCTCTCGTAGAATGAATCAAATCATATTTTTCCGCATCTTTAATCCTAGCCATTCTTGGAACCTGCAGATATTTTTGGACAAATGTAATAAAAATCCTCTTTTTTCTCATAAAAAAATTATTGTGGTTCCCTTTTGGCTTATCATAAAAATATTTAACATTTTTAGGAGGAAAATGGATTATTTCTTCAAATTGGGGATGAACACCTGGATTGATATAAACATTAAGCTTCTTCATTTGGAAGATAAACTATTGAACATTTAAAAGATTTATGAACTAAAAATTTTTTCATAAAGAACTCTATATTTTTTTCCTATGGAAGATACTCCAAATTCTTTAATATATTTATTCATATTATCTTTCATTTTTTTATAATTAGATGGTTTTATTGCTTTATTGATTGCTGAAGCAAAATCCCTGTCTTTTGCAAGTTCAATAATCCCATATTTTCCTGCAAACTCCCTAAAATAAGGGATATCACTTCCCACCATCGGGATTTTCATGGCAATTGCATCAGAAAATATCCCACTTGCTAATTCTTCTCTATATGGTAGCAAAACAAGATCAGAAGCAGAGAAATATTTCCACCATAAATCAAATGGAATCTCCTTCAAATCAAACCTTACGTGTTTTCCAATTTTTGAATCTTTTGCGAGTGATTTTGTATAATCAAGATATTCAAGAATTCTCTTTGTGTTCCTGCTGTAATCTGGAGAACCATTGGTGACAATTAATACCGTTCCCTTAATTTTATCCGCTTGCTTAACTACATCTCCTGCACCATGCTCTGGAACAAAAGTTCCAATAATTAAATAAACCTTACCCGACAACTTTAATTCTTTACGTGCAATGCTCTTTCCGATTGTCTTTATTCCCTCCTTTACTGTTTGAGGAATCGTACATATTTTCCGACTCTTAAATCCATATTCATTAATCAAAATTTTCCTGAAATGATCACAGTGAACTATTGTATAATCTGAAAAATGCTTGATTAATTCATTTTGAGTAAGATAAAGAGTCTTTCTCAGAAGAGCTTTAATCTTCGTGTCATTGAATTTTGTCTTCTTTGATGAAACATTATGCATGGTCAGGAGGGTCTTTCCCCTAAAAAACAATTTTAATAACAGAAGAAGGGGAAAGAAGGGCACTCCTTTCCATCCCAAGATATTATACTCATGCTGTATATGAATTATATCATATTTCATCAGCTTAGGCAGCATTTTGAATAAAGAAAAAGGCTTGTGAAAAGTATATTCTCCTTTAACAATCTCTATATTGTTTTTCTTTAGTGCATCTATTAAATCAAGGGAATAATTTGACATTGCATTTTCAGATTCCACTGTCGGATAAACCATTGCTATTTTCATTTTAACTTATTCTCCTTAAAGCTTCTTTAGTAAAATCCTTAATATAATTATTTACACTATATTTGGTCATAATCTCATCATAATTTTCTGAATTAACAAGTATCGCCGGGCCATGCATTGATTTTAATTCCAAATTTCCAGACGCTCTAGCAAAAAATATCAGTGCAAAATCATGAATTCCTTTACCAAATTTTCTTTTCTTTCTTTGCTCTTTAAAGTAGGGGGTATCAAAAGGACTTTTTTCAGATAAAACACTTCCAAGACCTATACATTCTGGATTTGCAATATCTAGATTTGTTTCTTCCTTCATTTTAAGTCTTAGTGCTTCCATAGGATTTAGAATCCCCCGTTTCCATTCCCCTCCTGGAACCCAGAGATCATTAGAACAAGGGGGGATATTATTCCTATACGCCAAGAGTATTCCATTCTCACCATTTAAAGTATACTCTAAAAATCCATCTACGCATGGTCTCACCACAGTATCCCGCTTTGTTTGCTCATCTTCTACGGAAATCCAACCAGTTTCAGCCTCTTTTGGATTAATTTTCCCTTCTAAATAAGTTTTTATGATCATTCTACTTTTTTAAAAATATCCTTTAAAATGTTTGTTATATCTCATTATAATTTTAATATTTCTTTATATAATATCAGTTATGAAAATTCATAATACAACTTCATAATGCTTATAAATCATTTATAACAGGTATAGTTTATGAAAAGAGCCTTGATTGCGGGAGTAACCGGACAAGACGGCAGTTATCTTGCAGAGTTTCTCTTGGAAAAGGGTTATGAAGTACATGGAATACAAAGGAAATCTGCGACTGGAAATCTGAAGAACATAAAACATATTCTAGATAAAATTGAACTTCATAGAGGAGATTTGGCAGATATGGGCTCACTATCCGCAATAGTAAAAAAAGTTAATCCAAATGAGATATACAATGAAGCCGATCAAGATCATGCTGGATGGAGTTATGATACTCCATTATATTCACATGATATAACCACGGGAGGAGTAATCCGTCTTCTTGAGATTATCAAGCAAACAAATCCAAAAATAAAGTTTTTTCAGCCGTTATCTTCCAATATGTTTGGAGAATTAAAGGAAGAAACCCAAAATGAAAAAACACCTTTGAATCCGATAAGTCCATATGCCTGCGCAAAGGCTGCAGCATATCACTGGGTAAAACATTACCGGGAAACACATAAAATTTTCGCTGCGACTGGAATTTTTTTTAATCATGAATCTCCAAGAAGAACAGAAGAATATGTAACAAGAAAAATCACAAAAGCCGTTGCAAGAATATCAAAAGGCTTGCAGGATAAAGTTTACTTGGGAAATATTCATAATCCTAAATTAGATTGGGGATTTTCTAAAGAATATATGGAAACTGCATGGAAAATCATGCAGTTAAACAAACCTAATGACTTTGTAATAGGAACAGGAGAAACACATAGTGTAAAAGAATTTGCAGAAGAAGCATTTAGGGTTGTTGGAAAATCAATAAGATGGAGAGGTAATGGAATTGATGAAGTAGGTTATGACGGGGTAACTCCAAGGGAGCTTATCAAAATTGACTCAAGATTCTTCAGACCATCAAATACAGCATCATTAAGCGCAGATTCAAGCAAGGCAAGAGAAGCGTTCGGATTTAATCCACAATATAAATTTAAAGAGATAGCAAGAATGATGGTTTTGCATGATCTCGAAGAGGCTCTTGAAGAGATAAAAAGAAATGGCTGAAGAGAAAGGTTACAGAACAGTTGAAAATTGTAGGGTTTGTGATTCAAAAGATTTAACTTCATTATTTTCTTTGGGAAATTTACATATCTCCACCTTTGTTGATAACCCTGGAGACAGCATCGGCAAAGCACCTTTAGAATTGATGTGGTGTAATGGATGTACTCTTGTTCAATTGAAGGACACAGCTCCTCAGGAGCTGATGTACAGCGGGAAATATTGGTATGAATCTGGATTGAATAAAATTATTATAAATAATCTGGAAGAAACAGTAAAGATAGCAAATAAGATGGTTAATCCTAAACAGGGGGACATTGTTTTGGATATAGGAGCTAATGATGGAACTCTTTTGGGTTTCTATCCTAATGATTTCGTCCGGGTTGGGTGCGAGCCGGCTTCCAATTTGCAAGATAAGCTGAAAAAGAAAGCAGATATTGTCATCAAGGATTTTTGGAATTATGAAAAATTTGAAAAGATATGTGAGGGAAAAAAAGCCAAGATAATTACTGCGATGGGCATGTTTTATGATATGGATAATCCAGGACAATTCATTAGGGAATCGGCCTTGGCTTTAGATGAAGAGGGGATATTTGTTACCCAACTCATGACTGCGAAACCCATGCTTGAAAAAAATGATGTGGGAAATATCTGCCATGAACATCTTGAATATTATTCATATGATTCCTTGAAATATTTATTTGATAGAAATGGGCTTGAGATTTTTAAGGTTGAAGAAAATTCAATTAATGGTGGCAGTTACAGATTGTTTGCTAAACCATTCAAAACAGGAAGTATTGAATATAATGAGGGGCTTAAGAGAGAACATTATTTGGAATTTTTTGAGAGGATTGAAGAAAATAAGAGAATTTGCGTTGATTTGGTTACAAGTTTGGTTAAAGAAGGTAAGAAAGTTTATGGGTATGGAGCCAGCACCAAGGGAAATACAATATTACAGTATTATGGGCTAAACAGAGATTTGGTAACTGGCATTGCAGAGATTCATCCTGGCAAGATAGGAAAATATACTGTGGGAGCAAATATTCCTATAGTAGAAGAGCAGGAAGCCAAACAAAAAGCCGATTATCTTCTTGTGCTGCCTTTTGCATTTAGGGAGAGCTTCATCAACAGAGAAAGAGAATGGTTAAATAACGGAGGGAGATTTATTTTTTCAACCCCAAATGTGGAGGTTTATCCTTAATAAGATGGAATACAAATATCCAGTAGCGAGCCCTTGTTTTAAGGGAAATGAAAGAAAATATCTTGAGGATGTGCTAAATTCAGGAATAATCTCATCACAGGGAAAATATATACCTGAATTTGAAAGAGATTTTGCAGATTACAATGGATCAAAACACGGGGTCGCGTGCTCTTCTGGAACTGCAGCATTGACTATTGCTGTCCAATCTCTTCATTTAAATCCAACAGATGAGATTATTGTCCCAGAATTTACAATGGTTGCATCTGCGTGGGCTGTTGAATATGGGGGGGCAAAGCCTGTGTTTGTAGATTGCAAAGATGACCTTAATATTGATGTAGATAAAATTGAAAAAAGGATTAATGAAAGAACAAAGGCAATAATGCCTGTGCATGTGTATGGCAGGAAATGTGATATGGACAGAATAATGGATATATCTAGAAGATATAACTTAAGAGTTATAGAGGACTCTGCAGAATCGCATGGAATAAAACCTACAGGGGACATTGCCTGTTTTTCCTTGTATGGGAATAAGATTATAACAGCAGGAGAAGGGGGAATAGCAGTAACGAATGACGATTCCTTGGATTATCAAATGAGACATTTAAGAAGCATGGCATTTAGCGCAGATCATGATTTCCTTCATCCAAAAAGAGCAAATAATTTCAGGATGACAAATCTGCAAGCAGCAGTTGCAAAGGCACAGTTGGAACAGCTCCCAGAATTTCTTCAAAGAAGAAGAGAAATTGAGGGATATTACAATAATGGTTTAACAGATGTTAAGGGGGTAAAACTAATGCCAAAGAGAGATGTGGTTTGGTTTTATGATGTATTGGTTGAAAAAAGGGCAGAATTACAAAAACATCTAAAAGAAAATGGAATAGAGACTAGACAATTTTTCAAACCAATGAGTAGACAACCCATGTATAGTGGAAATAAGGAAATCACCTGGAAAAATTTGAATGCAAACAAATTTGGGGAAACAGGGATATATCTTCCAACTTATGTTGAATTAACTCCAGAAGATCAGAATTATATCATGGACAAAATTAAGGAGTTTTATTCCACACACAGAGATTAAAATGGCAAAAAAAGCTGTCATAACAGGTATTACTGGACAGGACGGATATTACCTTGCAAATTTTTTGTTGAATAAGGGATACGAGGTTTATGGTATGCACAGACGAAGTAGTCTTGATATTGAAGAAAGGATTGCTGATTTAAGGGGAAAAATAAAATTGGTGCATGGAGATGTTACAGATACTTCGTCATTAGTGAATATTCTTCAAAAAGTTAATCCTGATGAATTTTATAATCTGGCGGCACAATCTTTCGTCCCTGATTCATGGACTCAGTTGGAATCTACAGCTGAAATAACCGGACTGGGAGTTTTAAAGTGTCTGGAAGCAATAAGACTAACAAATAGGGATATAAAATTTTACCAGGCATCAAGCAGTGAAATGTTTGGAAATACCCCTGAAAGTCCTCAGAATGAGAATTCACCTTTTTTGCCAAGAAGCCCTTATGGGTTTTCGAAAGTCTTTGGATATCATGCAACAATAAATTATAGGGAAAGTTTTGGCATTCACGCATCAAATGGAATTTTATTCAATCACGAATCTTCAAAAAGGGGGAAGCAGTTTGTAACAAGAAAGATAAGTCACTCTGTTGCTGAAATAAAAACGGGAAAGCAAGATTATTCTCTCGGTCTGGGAAATCTTAACGCAAAGAGAGATTGGGGTTATGCTCTTGATTATGTTGAAGCGATGTGGATGATGTTGCAACAGGAGAAACCAGGGGATTTTGTAATAGGCACGGGAGAAACACATAGTGTAAGGGAGTTTGCAGAGGAAGCATTTGGGGTTGCAGGCATCACAGTAAAATGGGAAAAGAAAGGAGTTGATGAAAGAGGTTATGATGCAACAACAGGCAGAGAAATTGTGAGTGTAGATTCAAGGCTTTTCAGACCTGCCGAAATTGACCTATTATGTGCAGACCCAAGAAAAGCGAGGGAAAATATAGGATGGGAACCAAAAACAGACTTCAAGGGGCTCGTGAAAATAATGGTCGAACACGACATAGAAAATTTAAAGGGGAAAACAGGGGGTTAAATTTTTAAGCAAAGAATACTCTTTATTTCATATGAAATCAAAAGAAAAGACGGACATAAATCAAGAAAAAGTCATGAAAATTAAACCAGTGTATGAAGATGAAAGAGGCAAAATCATTGATATTGTTGATGGGGATGAATTTGTTCATGCCGGAATTGTAACCTTTAAACCTGGGGCGATTAGAGGTAATCATTACCATAAACAAACAGAGCAGGTTAATTATATCTTAAAAGGAAAAATAAGATATTTTTCAAGGGATTTATCAAAAGAGAATACCAAAGTTAAAGAAGATATATTAGAAGCTGGGGACATGATAATCGATCCGCCCCTAGGATGGCATTCTCAAGAAGCTATTGAAGAAAGTGAAATGCTATTTTTTACAAAAAAAAAGAGGGGAAAGGGGGGATATGAAGATGATGTTTTCAGGATTCCAAGAGAAGAAATTGATAATTTTAAGACCCCTGTTTGAGATATTTACCATAATCTTTATAAGGTAAATCCTCAACCCATTGAAATGGATAATAAGAGACTCTTAAATATTATAAAAGAAAGAATCAGCACCTTTCTCATTTTGATGAAAGAAGGGTATAGATTAAAAGATAAAGCCATAATACTAGAATATCATTTAAAATGGCCGCTTCAAGCACTAAACTTTATTCTTGGAAAGAAAAATTCACGAAATCTAAGAGGTAACGTCTTTATTAAAAATTCTAATGGGTTGTTTTTCTGCGGGAATAATTTTTCAAGCGTCTTTGGCGCAGGCTCATTTTGTGAACCTGAAATTAGAAAAGAATTTACTTTGAATGAAGGCGTCGCTATTGATGTAGGGGCTAATTTAGGAATGTTTTCAGTTCCGCTCGCAAAGATACTTGGAAACAAAGGAAAGGTGATTTCAATTGAAGCAGAGAAAAAGAACATAGGGCTTTTAAGGAAAAATATCCAATTGAATAACCTAAGAAATGTTTTTATCATTGGCAAAGGGGCATATTCTAAGAGAGGCGAGATGATATTTTATCTTGATGATTTTGGCACAGGGGGGCATTCTCTATTGAAGGGAAATACTTTAAAAAAAGAAAAAATACAGGTGGATACAATTGATAATATCCTCAATAATCTTAATATAAAAGAAGTGAAGGTAATAAAGATAGATGTCGAGGGGGCTGAAAGAGAAGTTTTGAAAGGAGCAGAGAAAATATTAAAAAATTCACATCCAAAAATAATTTTTGAGGCGACAGATGAACAAAAAAAATGGGAAGTAGAAAACCTATTATCCCATTATAACTATAAGATAAGAAGAATAGGAGAATGGAATTATGTTGCGGAGATATAAAAATTAAAATGACTAAATCAATAAAAGAATATATCAAAGACTATTATACAATCATTAGCGAGGGCAAAACAATAAAAGATAAATTTATTTTGTTTTTGCATTTCATTAAAATTCCACTGAGAATGTTTTACAGAGCAATTGGAAAGAAATATCAACCTTTGCTTCCTTCTTACGTCACAATTAAAAATCAGGATGGGATTTTCTTCTGCGGTTCAAGTTTTCTTATGGCTCAGGGAGCTATCTCCACATATGAACCAGAAAACAAAATACATTTCAACCTTGAAAAAGGAATTTTTATTGACATTGGCGCAAATATAGGGAAATACACTGTAATGCAGGCAAGAAAACTTGGAGCTGGAAAAGTCATTGCAATAGAACCTGAACCAAGGGCTTTCGAAATTCTGAAAAAAAATATTGGACTTAACAATCTGAAAAATGTAATTCCTCTTAAAATAGCTTGTTCCGATTCAAATGGAACTGCAGACTTCTGGCTAGGGGCAAAGGGATACGGAACAGCACATTCACTGACAGAAATAAGAAATACAAGCAGAAAAATTTCTGTGAATACAGAGACGCTAGATAATATCATGAAAAAATTAAAAATAGAAAAAGTTGACTTGATTAAGGTGGATGTAGAGGGAGCTGAACCAAGAGTATTTAGGGGAGCAAAAAATGTTCTGCAGGGGCATCCTAAAATAATTTTTGAAGCACTAAATAATAAAAAATTAGAGGAATGCAAAAGAGAGTTATTAAAATACAATTATAAAATAAATAGATTGAGCGAGAGGGATTTTTATGCAGAATGAAAATAATAAGATTAACATAGGAATTTTAGGTTGTGCAAAAATAGCGGGAAAATATGCAATTAATGCATTTAAAAGCCTGAACAAAGTAGACAAAATATTTATCGCAAGCAGAGATATTAATAAAGCAAAAAAATGGGCCAGTGAGTTTGGTATTGGCTTTAAAAATTCCTATGATGACTTGATAAATGACAGCTCAATAGACGCAATTTATATCCCCTTGCCTGTAAGCCTTCATGAAGAATGGGCTGTAAAATGTGCTGAAAAGGGCAAACATGTAATCTGTGAAAAGTCATTAGCCTCCAATCTTGGTTCAACTACAAGAATAGTAAATAATTTTAATAAAAAAGGATTGGTTCTATTTGAAAATTTTGCATGTGACTATCATCCACAACATTCCAAGATTTTATCATTAATTAAGAAGGGAGAAATAGGAAATCCCCTCATTTTTAACAGTTATCTTGGGTTTGAAGTGGGGGAGGGAGATATTAGGAAAGATAAAAAGTTGGATAATACATGCTTTAATGACCAAGCAACTTATATTGTCTTTATGTCTAGAAAAATGTTTAAGGCAGAACCTATTTCTGTTTATGGCAACTTTGATGATAATCAAGGAACGTTACACATGACATTTCCAGGAAATAAAACGGCATTTGGAGCTTTTGGATTCAACCATGCATATCAAAACAATTATTCAATTTGGGGAAGCAAGGGACTTATAGAAATAAAAAGGGCATATGGTATCACCCCAAAAGATAAAGCCATCATACATCTTTTCAGGGCAAATCCAAAAGGGGATACATCAGAGCAAATAGAAGTTGAAAATGTAAATCAATTTGAACTTATTTTCAGGGACTTCTGCACAGCTATAATAAATAAAGATGATAAAAAAAGGATGGAAAAATACAAATTAATTCTGGCCCAGGCAAAAGTCATGCAGGAATTAAGAGATTCTAATGACTTAACTAGAAAAGTTCTTGTTTGAATTTTTTGTTGAGTGATTGTTTGTTATGTATTAAAGCATCATAATATTTTTAAAGAGGTTGGGCTCACCTTAGATATTCATATTTAAAATGGAAGAGGAATTTAATTTGAGTAATCAAAAAATCTTTGATGTTCTTGTCATGGGTGGACTGGGCCATATAGGATTGCCTTTGGGATTGGTTTTTGCACAAAAAGGACTGAAGGTTTGTTTATTAGATATTGATGAAAATAAGACTAAATTGGTCCTTAATGGAATAATGCCATTTATCGAGTATGGGGCAGAAGAAGTACTGAAAGAGGTTCTTGGAAAAGGCAATTTAAAGGTTTCAAAGGATATTAGCGATATATCCAGAGCAAAACATATCATTGTAACACTGGGAACAGATGTTGATGAATATTTTAATCCACAAACAAAAAAATTAATAGATACTATGGTGGGAATTAAGAAATATTTGGATTCAAGTCAGATATTGATTATGAGAAGTACTGTCTATCCAACTTTATGCAGGCAATTATCCAAAAAATTAGAGGGAATAAACATTGCATATTGCCCGGAAAGAATTGTACAGGGATATGCTATGAGAGAAATTCCTCTGTTGCCTCAGGTAGTTTCCGGTTTTAATGAAAGGGCCATTAAGGATGCCACTGAGCTTTTCAGCAAAATATCTCCAAAAATAATAGAAACAAGTGTTGAAGAGGCAGAATTAGTCAAACTTTTCACAAATTCCCTAAGGTATCTCCAATTTGCAACAACAAATCAATTTTATACCATGGCAACAAAACTGGGATGTGATTACAATAAAATAAGAAAGACAATGTCAGATGGATATGAAAGAGTTTATTCTTTACCTAGCCCTGGTCTTTCAGGAGGTCCATGTCTTATTAAAGACACATTGCAATTAAAGGCATTTGATAATGGGCATTACCTTTTAGGGTATTCAGCCATGATGATAAATGAAAGCATGCCAAATTTTATTGTGGATGAATTAAGCAAAAAATATGATTTAAGCAAAAAGAAAGTAGGAATTTTAGGAATGGCATTTAAAGCAGATATTGATGATATAAGGGATTCTCTTTCTTACAAGCTTATTAAATTATTGAGCTTTCACAGTGCTAAAGTTTCCTGTTCTGATGAATTTGTTAGAGATGCCAGTTTTGTCTCAAAAGAAGAATTGATAAGAGATAGTGATATTATCATTGTAGGGACACCCCATTCTGCTTACAAGACAATATCTATACCTGAGAATATCCACCTTGTTGATTTGTGGGGGATAATACAAAACGGAAAAGAATACAAGAGATGGGAAAGGGTATAACAAATAACAAATCTGTTGTATCCCGTTAATATTTCCTAACGATATATTATTTCGGTTTTTCATTTCTTAAGTTTCCTTATGAAAGCTTGCGATGGCGTTTCAAGTTCATCAA
>JAGVNG010000018.1 GCA_020053375.1 Nanobdellota archaeon
ATACGAGATTTAGGCATGTGACTGGAGTTCAGACGTGTGCTCTTCCGATCTTCATAACCAGATGTAAATACACTACATAAGTATAAATTTTAAAAAGAGGTCAATTATGACAAAAAAAGAGAAGGATTTTATTCGGCATTTGGAAAATGCTAGTCGAGAAGTAAGCTCTTGGCCCACATGGAAACAAACATTGTTGGGTGGAAAAGCAACGGTAAAAGATTCTCATCCTTCCAAAAGAAAACTTGTCAAAACTGATAAAAGTTTTGGGAAATAAGTAGTAGTTAAATCCGCATGTTTCAAAGCATGCGGATTTTTATTTTGTCTATAACAATGAATCTAATAATTTTTTAATAGAAATAGTTGCTACTCCCACTACATCATCAGCTCCTCCATAATATACGAATAATTCATCTCCTCTTACAGCCGTTCCGCAAGGAAAAACTACGTTCGGAATGACTCCCACTTTCTCATATTCAGTCTCTGGCTGTAGTATAGGCGTGCTTGCGCGAGCGATGACATTTAATGGGTTTTTAAGGTCTAAAAGAGCCAATCCTACTCTATAAGTATGGTGATTTGAGGAAACGCCATGATATATCAAAAGCCATCCTTTCTTGGTCTTTATAGGAGGTGCAGTAATTCCAACTTTTTCACTATCCCACATTCCTTTTCTTGGCAAAAGTATAGGCGTAGCGATTTGAAGAGGTCCTTTGATTATTTCAAGCGATTCAATGAAATCAGCGCAGACATCATTATTTATTCTATGAAGCATTAAATATTTTCCATTTATTTTTTCTGGAAAAATACATGCGTCTTTGTCATCTTTATTGTTTGGAGATATAAGCATCGGATTGGTCCAATTCCAATTTTTATTTTTGAAATCGGAAAGAGATATAGCGGAAATAGCAACACGAGGAGGATTAGTTCCGTCATAAGCTGTGTAGCACATATAAACTATATCGCCTATGAGCGTAAGTCGCGGATCTTCACAGCCAGAATTTCCTGGATGAGTTTTCATCTCAAAAGATTTGCGAGGATAATAAATTGGTTTATCATTTCTTTCATCAATATTAAAACCATCCTTAGAAGAGGCATATCCGATAGAGGACGTGTCATCATCAGACATTGCACGATAAAGAATATGCGTCGTATTTCCTATTTGGAGCGAAGCAGGATTAAAAACACCATGAGCTTCCCAAGAAAAACCCGGGCGAGGTTTTAAAATAGGGTTTTTTTCATATCTGGTAAAATAATTACTCAAAGCATTCGGTTTCATAGCTTCAAGAAGATCATCTAAGTTGACTTTGGCTTTTGCACAGACAGTATCAGCAGCCCCATAATATATTTCTAAATCATTTTTATTGAGCATAGCTCCTGAAGGAAAAACTATATTTGGAATCTGTCCGAACATTTCATAAATTTCCGAAGCGACAAACATAGGACCTTTTGTAGAGCCTATTATTTTTCTAGGATTTTTTAAATCCAAAAGCAAAGCTTCTATGCCGAAAACTTTAACAAACAGATTATTCTCTTTAAAATAATTTTCTATATGGCTATAAATAAACAGCCAGCCTTTTCCTGTTTTTATAGGAACAGCTCCAACCTCAACATGATCTTTATCTGTTCTGCGTGGATCTATAGAGTGCATTTCCAATTCTTTATACCACTTTTCCCAATACTTTTGATCCCACATATCCTCCAATTTATCAAATTCGGCAAAACACATTTTTGCTGGTGGTAAATCAGTATTAACAGACAAAACAGCAACATATTTTCCATTTATTTTTTCTGGAAATAAAGCCATTGCTTTGGCATTAAAAGGTGTCACTAAATGTTTTTCTTCTATCTTTTTAAAATCTTTAGTGATAGCTACGGCAATTTTTATACCATACGCATTGTAAGGATAATTTGAAAGAGCGGTATAAAAAATATAAAACTTATCTCCTATTTTTGTAACTCTAGGATCTTCACAACCATATCTTTCCCAATCAAACTCTGGAGCAATTAATTGTTTTCTTTCCGAAAAATTTACGCCATTTTTGCTAGATGTATAACCAATAGTAGAAATACTTATGTTGTCTCCAAAGTATGATTCAGTGGAAGACTCCGCTCTGTAAACATAATGCGTAGTTTTTTCACCTTTTACCGGACACCAATTAAATACAGCTTTTGTTTCCCAAGGATCATTTGTGTTTGGAGAAAGTAATGGATTATGTGGCGATTTTTTTATTGTAAACATCCCAGTTGTAAAATTTTTAAGCCTATTAATATCTGACTCTGCAATTGTACTATAATTCTAAATTAATACACACTTACATTTTTTATATATCCGTAATTTACAACGGGACAAGTATCTAAGAAAAAATTACTTTTTTAATAAAAGGAACAATACCTTTGCTATTTTCTAAACTCCCCAAAAATTCTTCAAAAGGCACAGTTGCCACGCAAATGTGCTTGTCTCCCCCGCCATAGTAAATAAATATTTTATTGTCTTTAACCACTGCCCCGCAAGTATAAATTATTCCAGGCTTCCAGTCGTTTTCATACCACATATCCGGTGTAAGTATCGGTACAGCAAAACGAGAAACTATTTTTGTAGGATCATTCAAATCCAGAAGCATTGCACCCATTTTATATTTTGATGGTTCAGCTCTATCTGTTGCATGATAAAACACCAGCCAGCCTTTTTTTGTTTTAATAGGCGGAGTACCGACACTTCTCATTCTGTGATGCCATACTATTTTGTTGTTTGGCATTTTTTGAGGATCTGGACTTACAAAATCAAGACCTTCTGGCGGAATAGAATTCAAATCATCAACATAATCAATTACAACTTTGTTTGAATCGGTTGCATAAAGATTATGCAAAATAGCAAATTTTCCATTTATTTTTTCTGGAAACAATACCCAGTTTTTATGCCTTTGACCTTTCGGAGAAATAAGCATCGGCTCGCTCCAATTCCATATTTTATTTACAAAATCGCTTTCTTTAATTGAAGATAATCCGACACGAATATTATCCCAATCATCAAAAGCATTGAAAGTCATATAAATTACGTCATCAATTTTTGAAATTCTTGGATCTTCGCATCCGCCCCAGCTTCCTCCTGAAGGATACATGACTGGATCAAATTTTTTCTTTGCAGATTTTTTGCCAATCTTTGATTTTTTCAAATAAAATACTGGCTCTGGATGTATGTAATCAAAATGTATTCCATCTGGACTTTCCGAATGTCCGACTCTGGATATTCCATCGCTGCCAATTGCCCTGAATAACAAATGTGTTTTATCTTCAATAATCACAGCAGCTGGATTAAAAGTGCATTTAGACATCCAATCTTTGCCATTAACTATTTTAGGAGAAATTATAGGATTTTTATGATGCCTGCTTAGTATCTTTATTTTTGCTTTTGTAAGATTTGAATTAAAAGGCACATCCAAAGAAACAGTGAGCATTCCGGTATTTTTTGAATACCAATATATTGCCAGTTTATTGTCCGCAAAAATCATACCCTTGCATTCAAAATCTTTCTCATAAGCAAGTTCGTCTTCAAATATCGGCTCATCTGCACGCCAAATAATTTTGTGCGGATCAGATAAAGAAAACATTGCTACGCCTATCTGTATTTTAATATTTTTGTCTTCTTTTATTGAAGAATCATAAAAAACCAAGATGCCTTTATCTGTTACTTTTGATGCAATGAACTTCAATCCTTCTTTATCAAAAAATCCAGATCTTGATTTTAATACAGGCTCTTTGGATTTTTTCCATACAATAAAGTCTGGGGAAAAGACAGTGTGGATGGAAGATTCGCCATAATAAATAAAATAATCTTTTCCGTGCTTATGATCAGAGACTGCTCCGCCTCTTTCTTTTACTTGAGCAACTTTTCCTTGAACCATCCATTCATTATCTTTCTTGGAAATAGCCCAATAAAGATTTTTATTTTTGCCTTTTTTGTAAAGAAAAGTAATTACTTTTTTATCGTTAACTTTTGACGAAATTATATTGTCAATATTTTCTGGTTTGATTTTTTCATCCAAAAATCTGCTTTTAAAAACAACGAGTTCTTTATATTCGGAAAAACGACTAAAGTCGTTTCTTTTCCCCGGAACAATATATATATTATTAGAATTTCCTTTTATCCTGCAAAAAATAGAATGGCTTTTGTTGTGTTCATAAAAACCAATAGGAATAATGATTTCGTTTTTTATGCTTTCCAATGTTTTTTTCTTGCTTGTGGCCATATTTTAAAATAGAAAAAAAATACACTAACCATGTATTACGCATCAAAAGCATTTTTATATTCAGAAAACAAAATCAAAAAACAGGCAGCTTCATTAGCCGTAAGTACAGCCCCAATTATATTATTTTTAAATATCTTATGCAACTAGAATTAATTAGTATATTTTAAAAAATCAGATATAATTAACCCGTTAAAGTTTTTGCTGACGTATTGAAAATGAGAAATTAACAGATTTATCTTTTATCAGAGATAAACCTCAATAAAAACTGCCCATTTATGTAATATCAACACATTTTCATCAGCAAAAATTTTCTCGGGTAAACATGAATTACAAGAAGAAAAAAATTATAGTTTTTGACCTAGATGGCACTTTGGCTGAGAGCAAACAAAGTCTGGATGAAGAAACATCTGACCTTTTATATCAATTGTTAGCCATCAAAAAAGTAGCAATAATCACAGGCGGCGGCTTTCCACAACTGCAAAAACAAGTAATAGACAAGATCACATTTGATTCAAATAGGTTTAAAAACTTATACATTTTCCCTACTAAGGGTGCCATGATGTATAATTTTGACGGTAAAGACTGGCAAAAAATTTATGAAAAACTGCTTACTAAAGAAGATAAAGAGAAAATTAAAAGTGCATTTGATAAAGTGTATAAGGAAGTAGATTTTTTACCAGAAAAATACTTTGGCAATATTCTCGAAGATAGAGACTCGGAATTTACATTTTCAGCATTAGGCCAAGATGCGCCAGTAGAGCTTAAAAAGCATTGGGATCCTGATGCTTCAAAAAGAAAAGAGCTCAAAAATCATTTGGATAAATATTTGTCAGGATTTTCAGTTGAGATAGGAGGCTCAACTTCCATAGATATTACGCAAAAATCAATAAACAAAGCATACGCGATAGAAAAAATTTGCGAATATTTAGATATTAAAATAGATGAAGTATTGTTCATAGGAGACGCTATTTTTGAAGGCGGCAATGATTATTCTGTAATAAAAACATCAGTAGAAAATATAGATGTTGATAATTACAATGAGACAAAGGATATAATAAAGGATATAATCAACTCTGTTAATAAATAACTTAATGATATGAAAACAATTTATGACAAAAGGCCATGGGGCTCAGAAGATATCTTAACTGTAAATGAACCTTCTACAGTAAAAATTTTAACGATAGAACCAGGACAAAGAAGCAGTCTTCAATATCACAATCACAGAAAAGAATTTTGGAAAATAATCGAAGGCGAAGCAGTTTTTGAAATTGATGGCAAAAAAATAGAAGCTAAAGTTGGAGATGAAGTTGAAATTGAAACTAAAATAACACACAGACTTGAAGGAAAGGACAAGCCAGCAAAAATTTTGGAAATATCATTCGGAGAATTTGATGAAAATGACATAGTCAGATTGGAAGATGATTATGGCAGAGTAAGCTAAAATAATTAAATTAATACCATGGGATTTATATCAGATATATTGTTTGGACAACAGTTAAAACCTAGAGTGACTAAAGAAGAATGGAAAAAAGTTAGGAGTAATTTGTATGACTCACATCACTTTACTACAATAGAATTGGATAAAGCAGAAGAAATTTTTAACGCCGATATGTATGAGACGCGAAAAATAGATAATGGCATAGATACAGACGAGATTGTAAGAGGTATTCAATATATGAGAGACCATGTGGATGTACATCACATATCAATAGAAAAAATAAATGCTTTAGAAGAAGAAATGATGAAATATATCGCGTTGTCATAATATTAAAACTAAAAAAACCACACTCATGTGGTTTTTTTAGTAATGTTCGGTTAAGATAATATTTTTTGTGTCTCTTGAGCTATCTGATTCATTTCATCTGTATTTACAACTTCTATTCTTACTTTTGATTCATTGGTATTCAAAATACAATCCACTCCATCCATACATTCATTTATTTTTTGATCAATAACAATTCCCAAAGACTCCAAACCGCTACAGATTCTTTTTCTCATTCTGAAAGATCTTTCCCCTACCGTTCCAGAAAACGCAAGCATATCAAGACCGCCCAAAGCAACATAATAAGCACCTATTTGTTTTTGAATTTTGTACACATATGTATCCAAAGCTTTCGTTGCTTTAATATCGCCTTTTTCTTCCTCAGCTTTAAACAAATCTCTTACATCACCGCTCAAACCGCCTGAGAGACCAAAAAGTCCGCATTTTTTATTAAAATATTGCCTGAGTTTTAATCCATTTAATTTCAAAACTTCTGACAAATATATGACTGCACCAGAATCTATATCTCCGACTCTATTTGCCATCACCATGCCTTCAAGCGGAGTAAAACCCATGGATGTGTCTATGCTTTTGCCATTTTTTACAGCTATTATACTTACTCCTCCGCCAATGTGGCAGATAATAAGTTTGCTTGGCAAATTATTTTTCTTTTCTAATTTATTAACAATTGAACGCGCAGATATTCCATGATATCCATATCTGTATATTTCATACTTTTCTGCATCATTAGAATCAATAGCATAATTTTTAACCTTTTCAGACATTGTTGAATGAAACCCTGAATCAGAAACACCAACCATTTTTATTTTCTTTCCAAAAAATAATCTTAGATTATTTATTTCTTTGATAATCATATCAAGATGCAATGGAGCTTTTTTTTCAGCAATTTTTAAATTTTTATCATATACGCTATCTATAATTCTGTGCGATTGGAAATATATTCCTGGAGCGACAACTCTGATGCCAATACCGAATATATCATCTTTATTAGAAACAATATTTTTAGACTTTAATATTTCAATAAGATAATCAAGAGATTTGTTAAAGTTTGCTTCTGAAATTTTTACTGTTTCAGATTTTCCTAAAATTCTTATAGTGGAAATGTATCCGCCTTCCTCGGTTTCTAAATGTACAAAAGCTATTTCACCATTTTTATCATACACAGCGTATTTCTTTGAAGCACTGCCCGTATTTACTATTAAGTATTTATTATCCATTTGTTTAAGATGTTTTTATTTTCTTGTCCACTTCCAATTCAAAATTTCTTCAGGATCATCTCCTACTTTCAAAATATACTCTTTATGATCCTTAATTTTTTGCTGATATTTTTCTACTATCCTCTTCGCTTTTTCTTTTTCTATCACATCATTTTTAGCTACTTTTTCTACCGCTTCAATAAGCAAATTATATCTGTCGGTCTTATTTCTAATATGCAAATCAAGAGGTGTTGTTGTAGAACCGCTTTCCATATATCCGTGTACAGTAATCCTATTCAAAGCATTTACATAATCAAAAACTATCTGCTTCACTGTTTCAGGATAGCCATGAAAATTAATAATAACAGGCTTGTCTTTCGTAAAATATTTTTCAAATTCAGATTGAGTAATCTTTTTTGAATGTCCGACGCTATCAGGAGAAAGTTCAACAATATTTACAAATCGTACTTTCACTTCGGAAGCTTCTTCTTTCAAGAGTTGGACTGCTGCAAGAGCTTCTTTTGTAAGATATTGTCCGCAGCCTCCAAATACTACATCTGGATTTTCATCACTAGCAAAATCCCAAATAGAAAGACCTTGTTCTATTTCTTTTTTATACTGCTCTTGTGTAAGCCAAACCGGCTCAACTGTTTTTTCAGAAACAATCACATTTATTTCATTTTTTGATTTCAAACATTTTTCTGCAATCAAAACTGCTTCATTTTCATCAGCTGGAAAATATACATTTATGAAATCATGATGCAATTGCAAAAGATTATCCATAAAACCTGGATTTTGATGTGAAAAGCCATTGTGCTCTTGTCTCCAGCCAGTTGAAGAAATAATATAATTCAAAGATGGTATGTCTCCTCTCCACTCAGTCTTGCGTGCAACTTTCAAAAATTTGCTATATTGATCGGCCATGCTTGCAACGATCATAATAAAAGATTCATATGAAGGAAAAACTGCAAATCTTCCGGTCAACACATATCCTTGCGTGAGACCTTGCAAAGAATTTTCTGAAAGCATTTCTATCACTCTTCCATCACGAGCCAAATCTATATCCCATTTTTCTATTTTTCCAGCAAAAGCACGGGATGTTTCACTAAAAATGTAGTGCAATCTGTTTGAATAAGTTTCGTCTGGAGAAAACATCCTGAAATTTCTTTTTTCTTTATTTAATTTTACAACTTCAGCAAAATATTCTCCGACTTTTGGCATTGCTCCCATAGAAACATCGCCAGGTTTGTCTATTTTTGTTTCAAATTTTTCTATAGAAGGCAAAATCAAATCTCTGGAAGTATCTCCTTTTTTAATGCCAAAAGTAGCTGGATTATTTCCCATTCTCAAACCTTCTTTTGGAATAAAGTTTTCTATATCTTTTGAAAAACCCGTTTTCGAATCAAATAATTCTTCAAATTTATATGACTTCAGCCATTTTTCCAATTCATCAAGTTCTTTCTGATCTGATTTCATCTCTCGTCCAACAACTTGATGAGAAAAACTATTTCCTTCAACTTTTGCATCAAACTTTTTACCTCTGCCTTCAAGCGCCCAGCTGAATAAATGTTTTATACCAGTCCATCCCTTTGGAGTTTTCAAAACAATCATTGGAAATCTGAAATAATCTTGAAGCTGCCTGTTTGGATTTTTTCTTGCTTCAATTTGGATTTTTCTGATTGAAGCATAGGCTTTATCCAAAGCTTTTACCATTGCTTTATAAACTCTGTCGTCATCTCCTTCAACAATAATCGGTTCATAGCCGTAACCTCGGAATAAAGATTCCAAATCTTTATTTTTCATTCTTCCAAAAATTGTCGGGCCAGATATTTTGTATCCATTCAAGTGAAGTATCGGCAAAACCGCTCCATTTTTTGCTGGATCAATAAATTTACTCAAATGCCATGCTGTCGCTGATGAGGCTGTCTCATTTTCTCCGTCTCCAACAAGACAAGCTACAATAAGGTCTGGATTGTCCAAAACTGCTCCATACGATGTGGATAATGAGTATCCAAGCTCTCCACCCTCAAGAATAACACCCGGAGTTGTAGGGTTTGAATGGCTAGGAAAACCATAAGGCCAGCTGAAATTTCTTAACATATAAGCGATACCTTCCTCTGTCTTTGGTGTCTCTTTATAATATTTTCCAAGAGTTCCTTCAAGAAAAACATTCGCTTGAATTGCAGGAAAGCCGTGTCCGGGACCAAGCACAAACATCATGTTTGCGTTTGTCTTATTTATTAAATTATTGAGACATGCGTATGTAAAATTTATGCCAGGACATGTACCCCAGTGTCCAAGAAGTCTGGTCTTAATGTCATCAAAACTTAATTTATCTTTTAATAAAAAATTCTTTTCTAAATATATTTGTCCGACAGAAAGATAATTCGTCGCACGAACATATTTTTTAATATTTTCTATTTCATTTTGCATATGTTTACCCGAGAAAATTTTTGCTGATGAAAATGTGTTGATGTTAAATGATTATGAAGTTTTTTTAATCAGAAATATCTTTTAAAAAAGAGATAACTGTTTACTTCTAATTTTCAACACGTCAGCAAAAACTTTAACGGGTTAATTATAACAAATTTATTATAAACTACCATTTATAAGTTTCTCTTTACAAAAAGTCTTACAATTCTTAGTTCTTCATAAGTGTAAGCAGTACCGAGTTTGTTTTTTATAGGAGAAAGCAGAAAATCACGATTCTCTCCATAAAGTTCGCGAAAAGCCATCCATATTTTTGTAAACTTCCCCGCTGGCACTTCTTTCTTTAAATGGGATATGTCAAAGGATGGATCTTCATCTGTTATTTTTTCTATATGGTCTAAAATTGTTCCTATTTTTACTCCCTTTATTTCTAAAATTTCTTTTATTCCCATCCCTTGTTCAAGCATATTTTTTGTTTCCTGTATCGGAGAAATCCTGCTTTTCTTCTTTTTATCAATTTTAGTTCCTTCTGGCGGTGCAATTCTTTTCAAAAACTCTTCTTGTTTATTTTTTATATCTTTATCGGAAAGCGAATAAAGCCATTTTTTATCATCGTCAGACATTTCTTTTAAATCTTCGTCAAAAATCATTATATCTTCCCTGACTTCAAGTGCATTTTTATTTATTCCAAGAAGTCTAAGCCCTTCGAGAGTTCTAACACGAGAAAGTGCAACATAACCCATTCCTTTTTCAAAAGATTTTGATAAGTCCACTTCAACTGCATCCAAGCTCATACCTTGGCTTTTGTGAACAGTAATAGCCCAAGCCAAGCGAAGCGGATATTGAGTGATTGTAGCTTTTACTTTTCCTTCATCTTCAATAACCCAATTTACTTTCTCCGGAGTAATTATTTTTCCTGAAGCAAGCATTATTTTCGGACCATAGTTTGAACACTCAATTACTTTTCCAAGCGTTCCATTTGCGTATCCTTCTTCAAAATTATTTTTTACAAACATAACCCTTGCGCCTTTTTTTAGGCGAAGCAATTCAGGGGCAAGACAACTTTTTTTTAGTGCGTCTACAAGAGCTTTTCTTCCTTTATCTTCCATTTGGTACGTAAAAATCTGTCCGGGAAGCTTATTGAGCTCAGTATCATTTATTGTATCTACATTTATATTGTGAGTATGAAGTTTTGTCGGTTCAATTCCCTCTTTCAAACATGCATTATTTCTTGAATTCAAACAAAACAAAGATTCTTCGCTAAGATTATTTCCGCGGATTCCATTCAAGATTTTTATAAATTTATCATCTTTATGCCTGAACTGTTCTTCCAAATAGCAGATTTTTAAATTTAATTTTTTCCAAGTTTCTGATTTGTATGAAAAATGAGATTCTTTTTCGCCCACTCTGGAAACCGGCGGAAGCTGGAAAAAATCTCCACAAAGAATAACTTGCATTCCGCCAAATGGAAGCTGGTTTCTTTTCAAATGTCTGGCAATTCTTTCTATCAAATCCAGACGAAAATGATGAAGCATGGAAACCTCGTCAATAATCAAAACATCAGTGTTTTGAAATCTATCATGCAAATACTTCTTGCTTTCCAAATCCTCAAGATCATATTCTGTAAGCTCATCGCGAATACCTAGTCCGCTCCATGAGTGAATGGTTGTTCCACCCATGTGTGTCGCTGCAATTCCAGTACTTGCCGTAACACCGACTTCAACTCCTTTATTTTTAAGGAATTTTATATATTCGTTTAAAAGATGTGTTTTTCCACTACCAGCCGCTCCCGTGATATAGCAGTTATATCCCATCTTCAATATATCTAGTGCATCTTTTTGGGTCATAATAAGGATGATTGTATCATTTTAAAGATTAAAGTAAAAAGGTTTTTCTTGACATAAGACATATTTAGTAGTATAATTAGGCAACAGGTTAATTTTAACCTGTAATCTTACAAGGAGGTGCTATATGGCACTGAATCTGGAAAGTCGTGAGGGGAAACTTCTCGTTGTAATAATGAGTGAGAAGTTTCGAGACGGAGGAATCCCGATTAAAGAAAATAATATTCGCGGATTTAAGTCCATGGTGGAAAAACTCAGAAACCACTATGGCATCGACGTAACTGTCGAAGAGATCTTTGAATTAGGGAAAGTAGCTGCACAATCTTCTCTCAAGAAGTATCTTGAGGAAACTGAGGCAGCCATCGCCAAAGACAAAGAAAAAAAGAAGTGATTTTTCAAACAACACAGTTCGAGGTCGAGCCACTAAGCTCCCTAAAGGGGTAATTGCTTCTCCCTCCATGAGGCTTGAAGCAGAACAAGAACCCTACCTCCTAAACTTGTTGTAAGTTACACAGTCCACCATGTCGAAAGACCTTTGGTGGACTTTTTTTATTTATTTTACTTCTATACTCATCAATCATTTTATGATTTCCTGAGAGCAATACTTTCGGAACTGCATATTTTTTATTTTTGTATTTTAAAACTTCCGGTCTTGTATATACTTCACTGCTTGAAATTCTTTCTTCTTCAAGCGATGCTTTATTTCCAAGCACGCCGTTAATCTGTCTTGAAACACAATCCATAATAATCATAGCTGGAAGCTCGCCTCCTGTAAGTACAAACGGTCCAACTGTTATTTTTTCTGTTTTAAAAATCTTATTTACTCTTTCGTCTATTCCTTCGTATCTTCCAGAAATAAGTATGATATCGGTGTATTTTTTTGCGGCATTTTTTGCATAAGCCGTATCAAACTGCTTGCCAAAAGGTGAAAGGAAAATTATTTTTGTTTTACCTTTTTTAGATTTTTTCAAAGCTTTTTCAATAGCTTTTGCGACAGGTTCTGCTTGCATCACCATTCCCGGACCTCCACCATAAGGAATATCATCCACTCTTTTGTATGGCTTATCTTTTTCTTTTTGAACTTTTGTTATCTTTGCAAAATCGCGAGGATTGTAAAAACTTACTTTTACTTTTTTTTCTTTTATTGCACGCGCCAAAATAGACTCATTTAAATATGAGGTGAATGATTCTGGAAATAACGTGATTATATGGAAATTCATTTATAGAGATAAAATACATTAAAATACACAATAATACAAATTAAAAGGCGCGACCGAAGGTAGCGCCTTTTATATTTAAATTATAGCTTTAAATCTGCCATGGCCTCATCTACAGTTTTTGTAGTAGGCTCTTTTGAAACAGTTGCCATTCTTGGCTCTGCTCCTTCTGGTTCATTAATCTTCAAGTTCACTCTTGAATTGTTTTTCATTCCTACAACTCTTAAAAGTGTTCTTATTGCTTTTGCTGTGTTGCCTGATCTTCCTATGACTTTGCCCATATCGGCATTGTCTACAACAAGAGTTAGCAATACACCCATCTCATCTACTGTTCTTGTAATCTTTACTTTTTCTGGTGCATCAACTAAAGCCTTAACAACAAGCTCTAAAAATTTTGTATCGTTTTCTTGCATTTTTTAAATTGTAATTCTGATTTTGATATTTGCAGTAGTTCGACCGGTAATTAATAAAATACTGCCTGCATATATATTATCATAATGAAAAAAGTCTGCAATAAAACAAAGAGCGGTTCCGCTTCGCGAAACCGCTCTTTGTTTTATTATTTATTTATCAACAACATTATACTATAGCTTCTGTAACTGTTTCTGTTGGTACCTCTGCTACAGGTGTTTCTACTGGTACTGCTTCTGGAGCTGGCTTAGGAGCTTTTGCTGCTGCCTCTGCTTTTGCAGCATCTTCCTTTGCTTTCTTTGCGTTTATTATTTTATTTTTTGGAAGCACGTTTATTTTCTTTCCTGTAAGAATTTTTTGATCCACTAGAAAATTGTGGACTGTATCTGAAACTTGAGCGCCTTTTGAAATCCAATATTTTACTTTTTCTCCATCAACATGATTATTGCCTTTTCCTTCTCTGGCATCATAAGAACCCAAAACTTCAACGGCCTTACCGCTTTTTGGTCCAAACTTTGAATCTGTAAGCACAATACGGAAAGTTGGCTCGTGAGCTCTTCCTACTCTTTGTAATCTGATTATTAACATGGAGCAAATCCTAACAAAAAAGCGTAGTATTTGCAAGTCAAAAGCAAGAAAATATACAAATCAAGACTTTTTTGCTATGATGTCTTTACAAATGAAACAAAAAAAAGAATTCTGGAAAAAAGAGAGAAAAAATAACACAAGATCTGAAAATACTCATAAAATCAAGATTATAAAAGGAAAGATAAAAGCCATAAGAGGACACACTGCTTATTTCATATCTGATACAGATAATACTTCTGTCGAAATACCTGCAAGACAACTAAGCACAGCCATGGCTGGAGACAAGGTTGAAATTAAACTCTTTAAGAAAAATAAAACCGGCGTTCATGAGGGAGAAGTAATAAAAGTTTTGAGCCGAGCAAAAAATTATTTTGTAGGTACAATTCTCGTATCTGATAAAGGAATGATCGTTATTCCTGATGACAGAAAAATAAAAATCTCTGTAAAAATCGCCAGAGAAAAAGGCGGTTCGTTAAAAAATGATGATAAAGTCAGAATCAAAATCACAAAATGGGCTGCTGCACCAGAATATTCTGAAGGAGAAATAGTAACTGTTCTCGGTAAAAAAGGAGACAATTCTACTGAAATGAATTCTATTGCTATAGATAAAGGCTTTGATATAGATTTCAAAGAGCAAGTATTGCAAGAATCTAGAAATATTTTTGAACAAAACAAGCAAATCTCTCAAGAAGAAATCTCCAAAAGAAAAGATTTGAGAAATACTCTGACTTTCACAATTGATCCCAAAACAGCAAAAGATTTTGATGATGCCATTTCATTCAAGAAACTTCCGAATAACAACTATGAAATTGGCGTTCATATTGCCGATGTATCTTATTATGTTACAGAAAAAAGTGAGCTTGATAAAGAAGCTTATGAGCGAGGCTGTTCCGTATATCTTCCAGACAGGACTATTCCCATGCTTCCCTTTGAGCTTTCGGACAATCTCTGCAGTTTAAGCGAAGGAGATGAGAAACTCGCTTTTTCTGCTATTTTTGAAATTGATTCTAAAGCAAAAGTTTTGTCCAAGTGGTTCGGAAAATCCGTCATAAAATCAGCAAAAAGATTTACCTATGAAAATGCACAAGAAATTTTAGATAGCGGTAACTCCTCTTTGTCATTGCGAGTGGAACGAAGCAATCTAGGAAAATCAGGAGTGGATTCCCGTCTACACGGGAATGACAAGCCAAAGTACTTTGAAGAGCTTGATACCTTGAATAAAATTGCAAAACTCTTTAGAAAAGAAAAATTTCAAAAAGGCGCGATAGATTTTGAGCAAGAAGAAGTTGCTTTTGAACTGGATAAAGATGGCAAACCGATAAAAATCTACAAAAAACAAAGACTTGATACCCATAAGCTCGTCGAAGAATATATGCTTCTTGCAAACAAAGAAGTTGCTGAATTTGTTTATAAATTTGAAAAAAAATCTGGAAAATTATTTCCTCTTCCATATCGTATTCACGACTTTCCCGATAAAGATAGAATTGCCGAGCTTGCCGTATTTGTAAAAGCATTAGGACATGAACTTGTCATCGGAAAAACTGGAAATATCACAGGAAAAGATATGCAGGCACTTTTTGCACAAGTTGAAGGAAAAGCTGAGGAAGCTCTTGTAAAAACAGCTGCTATTCGTTCTATGTCAAAAGCAATTTACTCAACTAAAAATATCGGACACTTTGGACTAGCATTTGAATATTATGCGCACTTCACCTCGCCTATCAGAAGATATCCAGATCTTTTGGTTCACAGAATTTTGCAAAAAATACTTAGCAAAGAAAATATTGCAGAAAAAAATCTGGCTTTTTATGAAAAAGCTTGTTCTCACAGCACAGACCAAGAAATAAAAGCTTCTGAAGCAGAGCGCGATGGAAGAAAATACAAGCAGATAGAATACATGCTGGATAAAGTCGGAAAAATCTTTGACGGACTTATCACAGGCGTTACTGAATGGGGCATCTACGCAGAAGATTCGGAAACTAGAGCTGAAGGTATGATAAAACTTTCAACACTTTCAGATGACTTCTATAAGCTTGATGCAAAAACTTATTCAATAATTGGAGAAAAGACAAAAAAAGTTTATTCACTTGGACAAAAAATAAAAATAAAACTTGTTTCTGCAGATTTAGATAAGAAACAAATGGATTTTGAGATAGTTTCATAAAAAAAGGCGAAACATAAAAAATGTTTCGCCTTTTATTTTAATTTTAGACATTACTGTTCGCTAGGTTCCCAATCAATAATAGGTCTAATAAACAAACTTGAATTACCTATATCTGTATTAGCTTGAATTAATTTTTCTATAAATAAAGCTTTCATTGCAGAAAGACCCTTGTTTTCAAGCTCAGAATTTAACTGATATTTATTATTATCATCCAATATTTCCTTAACATCGGCATGCAGACCTGCTCCACCCATTATGTGACTTGATGAACTGTCTAGAAATTCAAAAAATTCACCAGACACTTTTTTGGCTTTTTCTTGTGATTCTCTTATTCTCTTTTCCATATCATCGTTTGATGGTCTTTCCATTTGATTTTATTTAATTATTAAATTTTGATAAATCAACTACTTTCTAATAGTACTCTTATAAAAAGACACAGTCAAATTATTATTTCGCTACCTGTACTGCTTCCTCAAACTGTATAGAAAGTAATCTTGAAACTCCATCAGAACCCATAGTGACTCCATAAATAATACCTGCACGGGCCATTGTTTCTCTATTGTGAGTAATGAGAATGAGTTGAGAATATTTTGAAAGCTCAGTTATCATTTCTCCATATCTCTTTGAGTTTGCTTCATCAAGTGCTGCATCTGTTTCATCAAGAATAATAAATGGTGGTGGGTTTACCTGAGAAATTGCAAAAAGAAGCGCGATAGAAGTAAGTGCACGTTCTCCACCGGAAAGCATCATCAAACCTTTAATTTTTTTCTTTGGTAAAGAAACTTCTATATCAAGTCCTTCTTCAGAATCCTCTTCTTCCTCAACTATTTCTTCCCCGTCAGATTCTGTTGGCAAATCTGTATCAGATTTCTTTTTCTTTTTTTCTTTAACTATTGAAAGTGTGGCTGAACCTCCACCAAACATTGCAGAGAAAAATTGCTGGAATTGAATATTTATTTTTGTAACGCCATTTCTAAACTCTGTGGCGAGCTTATCTTCTAATTCTTTAATTAAATTTTTCAAAGACTCTGATGACTTTATAAGATCTTCAAGTTCTCTTTCTAAGAATGTATCCCTTTCAGTTGTTTCCTTATATTCTTTTACGACATCATCTCCGCCAGAAATTCCAGCATCTTCCAAACGTATTTTTATTTTCTCCATTACGCGCCGTTTATCTTCCTGCACTTGTCTTGGTTCCCTTACAACTTGATCCAGCGAAAGCACATTGCCATCTGCATCTTTCGGCCAAAAATCTTTATATCTGAGTGCACAAACACCGACTAAAATAGAAGCTTCTTGCAGTTCCCTATTTAGTTCTTCTTCATCATGTTTCAATCTTAATTCTCTGCTTTCCAAAGAATTGATCTTTCCTCTGATATCATTTTGTTCCGCAACAATTCTAAAAAGTGATTTTTCTGCGTCTCTATTTGAGTCTTTTTCTTTTTCAATATTATTCTTTAAAAAGGAATATTGTTCAGAAAGTTCTGTTTCTAAATTATTTGCTTCTTTTAGTTTCATTTCATGATCTCCTTTTTCATCTTCAAGTTTTTTGATTTCATTTTCTAAATCAATAATTGCCTGCTTGTCTTCATTTTCTTTATTTCTTTCAATAAAATCTTTAAGAATTTTTTTGATTGATGCAAAGATTTCTTTGATTTTTGAAAAATCATGGCTCTCAGTCACTCCATCAATTTCTAGATCAATCTGTTTGGAAATATTTTCAACTTGCGACAAATTTACAGTCTTGTTTGACATTGCAGAGTTTGCCTCATTTTGCTTTTTTATCATTCTAAAAAGCGAAGTAATTTCTCCTTCTATTCTTCCGATACTTCTCATCAAATTATCTTTCAAAATGCGAGTCTCTTTGAGTTTTCCTTCAACATTCACAACTTCATCACTTCTTGAATCCTTAGAAGTAGATTTTGCCAAAATTTGTTTTGCTTCTATGAGTTCTTTTTCTAATCTACGCGAATTTTCAAGCAATGGATTTTTTCCATTAAAAATATCCTGTTTTTCAAATTTAATGTATTCTTCCTCGCGCCTAAAATAATCGTGGTACATTTTTGTGAGATCTTCTTTCATCTCAGCCATCTTTTCTATTTTTTCAACTGCTTTTTTAAGAAAACGAATATGAGGAGCGATTTCCTTTCGCAAAGATTCAACTTGTTTTATATTCTCTTCTGTTTTTTCAAGCTTACGGACGCTTTCATCTTTTTTGTTTTGGTATATTTTCAAGCCTAAAGCATCTTCTATCATTTCTCTTCTCTCGCGGATATTGGAATTCAAAACTTTGTCAGCTTCTCCTTGAGAAATTATTTGATGTCCTGAAGCCCCGATGTGAGCTCCTGAAAGAAGCTCTATTATATCTTTCAAACGAACAGGACTTCCATTTATAAAATACTCGCTTGATGAATCTCTATTTACAACACGCTCAATAGCAACTTCGTCAAAATCTATATTCAAAATTCTTTGAATATTATTAAAAACTAATTTAACGCTCGCACGATTTGACCGCGGAGCATCTTTACCTCCATTAAAAATAAGATCCTCTGCCCTCTTACCTCTTAGAGACTTGATAGATTGTTCTCCCAAAACAAAACTGAATGCTTCAGCAACATTTGATTTACCAGAGCCATTTGGACCAACAATAGAAGAAATAGGAACATTAAAATCCAATACAGATTTCTTTCCGAATGATTTGAATCCTGAAATTTCAATTGATTTGAGATACATCCCGTACGAAATAGGACGTGGACAAAATATAACTTTTGTAAACTATCCTATATAAATTAATTTAATAAAACTATTTTGTTTTTCCACGCACCAATTCGCGTCCGCGATTTCGTACGGGATACATTACAAAATATCATATCAAATTTTTAACAAATTCGGTAGTTGATTTTAAATTAAAAATAAACAAAAAACCGCCTTATTTAGGCAGCTTTTTCTTAATGCAATTAATTTTTCTTCTGATGTTCTTTTAACTTTCTTATAAAATTTTCTATTTTGCCGTCTTCGGTATCATAATATGGATAATTTGACGTATCAAAAGTATCTTCCGCAGAAAGCAAGACTCCGCCTAGCAAATACTCTTTCAATTTTAATCCTTTTTCTTCAAATTCCTTTTTAAAATCGTTTATTGAAACTGCAACTTCATAGGCATCATTTGAATCGGCAAATGATTCAGATAAAGATGACATGATATCTAAAAGTTCGGCAAATTTTTCTTGTCGTTCTTGTTGCTCTTCTGATAAAATTGTTCCATTAAACCTTTCTGTCATTTTATTTTTTTAATTCATACAGCTCTCTAAGAAATTTTTCTATATCGTGATTTGGAGTATCTAACTTCATCATACCTTCATTTTCTTTACGGTCTTGTTCACTGATTGAACCACGATTTAGTCTAGCACTAAGAACATATTTATTAACAACCTTTATACCACCCATATTATTAATAAATTTACTGGTTTTTATATTATGTTCCTCCCATAGCTCCAAAATTCTTTTTCTTTCATCTTTTGTACCTATTTTGTGTATCTTTTCAGTTTCGCTATCAAATTTTGCTATAAGAGTGTTTACTTCACCTAAAATTTTATTTTCTTCTGGACTTAGATCTGGATAATATTTTGTTTCATCTGAATAATTTTCTTCAGGAGCAATGTCGACTAAAGTTTTGTTTTGTTCTTTAGCAGATGTTTCATTTTCTTCTTTGGTATAAATTGACTTTTCTTTTTTTTCAAAATTTTCTGTCATATATTTTTATATTAATTTATTAACCAACCTTTAGCTTTAAGTGCATTGTCTGCTGCCACTTGTTCAGCTTCTTGTTTTGATTTGCCCATTCCCTCTGCAACTTTGTTTTTACCTAAATATACTCCTACTGTAAATTGTTTGTCGTGATCCGGACCTTCCTCTTTCAAAGTTTTATAGAGCGGTGTTGTGCTTTCATAATCTTGCGCTTGTTCCTGAAACTTGCTTTTTGCATCAAGCCATGTTTTTTCTTCAATAATTTTTTCTATCAGATTAAAAATATTATTTGAAATAAAATATTTTGCCATATCATATCCTTGATCCAAAAATATTGCTCCAATGAGAGCTTCTATTGTATTTGCAAGAATTATTTGTCTTGCTCTTCCAACGTCTTTTGCCTCTCCCTTTGAAAGCAGTAAAAAGTCATTCATGCTTATTTTTGAAGCTGCATCTGAAAGCGTAACGGCATTTACAAGTGCTGACCTATAAGCCGTAAGCTCGCCCTCGCTGCTATCAGGATATTTTGCATAAAGATACTCTGTAACAATGAGCTCAAGAACCGCATCTCCTAAAAATTCCAATCTTTCATTATGAACCAACTCAGAATCTCTGTGTTCATTCAAATAAGATCTATGTGTGAAAGCCTGTTTTAAAAGATCTTTATTTTTAAAGATAATTCCTATATTTTTTTCAAACTTTGAGAAATCTGGTTTCATAGAATATTTTACTTATCATTTTTATCCGCACACTAACTCTATCATCGTTGCATTGTGTTCAAATTATTAATTTAATGTTAACTTTCATCTATTCAATAAATTTACCTTTTTAAATCTCCCTCGGCAACAAAAACACAATGATAGAGTTAGTGTTCGGATTTACTGCTTATTATCGTTATTGCCTTTGTAATTATCGGCAGGATATCATTATAAAAATTGAGATTCTGGATTTCTTGAAGCTTGAACCATTTAGCATCATCCAATCCTCCGCTATCTCCGCGCTTTAGTTCTTTCCTATCAGCTCTTGCAAGAAAATAAATGACTTGTTTTCTAATCTTTCCTTCTTCCGGATGATTTGCTACGTATTCATTTTTCAAAAGTTCTTCTTCTATTTTTATATCCAAGCCAACTTCTTCTTTTATTTCTCTTATTGCTCCGGCTTTTGGATCTTCTCCTGGTTCTATTTTTCCTTTAGAAAGAGTCCATTTTCCAAAAACATCATGAACAAAGGCAAAATAAATATTTCCCTCATCAATACTATATATAACAGCTCCAGCAAGTTGTTTGATGGGCATTTTTTCAAATGGAATATCTCTGTGACTTTTATTGGAAACTTCTTCTTTGCCTGGCTCTCCAAGCTCTTTGTAGATAGTACCCAGAACTCCATTTATAAAACCGCCGCTTTTTTCTCCGCTATAAGCTTTTGCAAGCTCAATAGCTTCGTTGATTGCAACTTTTGCAGGAACTTCTTTTCTATCAGAGAACAAAAGCTCATAAAGTCCGATTCGCAAAATATTTCTGTCTGCAATAGAAATCTTATCTATTGGCCAATCTGGCGCAGCCTTAACAATAATACTGTCTAAATCTGATTTTTTATCTATTACTCCTTTTAGAAGCGCTTCAGAAAATGCTTTTTCAGAATTATTTTCGCCAAATTCCTTATTATTTCTCTCTAAAGACAACAATGCTTCTTCTCTGGAAGAATTCCTAAAATCCCACTCAAAGGCGGATTGAAACACTATTGATCTTGCAAGGTGCCTACTAGACATATATTTTGCTTGGCTTTTTAAGCTTATTTTTATTACTTCGCCCATTATATATCAAAAATAGAAAAAGAAAAGGGTTTGTACATAAAGTCAAAAAACATAAAAAATACTACAAAAAATAATTAAAAAAAACTGAAGACTAACGTAGATCGATTCGCGAAAGTGTACTCACTTGAGTGAAGCGAGTTGTGCTTTGTGTCCGCGGCGGCGGACTCTTCTAACGTAAAGAAAACCTGGCGTTTAAAAACCGCTTTAAGCGGTTTTTAAACTTTTCTTATTTAGCTTCAGTTTTTTTCTCAGATTTTTTAGAAGTTTTAGTTGTTTTTGTTTTCTTTGTCTTTTTTTCTAAATTTATTACAACTTTTCCTCTGTACTTACCGCAATTTGAACATACTTGATGTCTCTTAACAGTAGCACTGCAATCTGGGCACTTTGTAAGTGCAATCCCTTTGAGCCCGTGATGTGATCGCGTGCTTCCTCTCTGGGATCTGTTGTGTCTCATTCGGTTTACCATAGTGAAAAAGAGTATAGCTTATTTTATTAAAAAAGAAAAGGCCTTGGAGTAAATTCGCTTACGCGTTTTTATCCAAGGCCTAAAACGGCTAACATTTAATTCTGGAATACCTGTCAACCATATCCAAATTATTCTGACAAAACTTCTCATCAAAATTTGCCATCGCAATAAAAGCTTTAGTGAAACCATCTTTGTGATTGAGCAAAAGCGCTCTCTCAAAATCTTGAAGATTCCACCATCGGACCCTCAGCTTACATCCGCCATCATCAAATTCTCTGACATCGCCAAATGGAAAATCTCCAGAGATTTTTTTTACCAAATAAAAATATTTGGTATGCATGCTTCCTGCAACTCCTCCGGGAATCCTTACGGAATAAACTTGAAGAAATTCACCGGATATTTTAAGTCCGGTTTCTTCTTTAAATTCCCGTTTCAACGTCTCGCCAGGCGTTTCCTTGGGAAACTCCTTGTTCGTACCGCCAGGCAACTTAACGATTGATGGATAGCGAACATTAGTGACGCCAAGAACATACCACTCCCAACCATCTGGGTTAAAAGCAAAAAATGCTCCTGCTGCGAAATGATCATTCATTTTTCCCTCCTAGGAAAAACTTGAATTTGAAAGAACTATTTAATCAAGCCATATATTGTACGTATTTATATCTATTCGTCAAGGAATAAAATATTTTTACAAAAACACCTTCTATGTTCTACGCAAAAACCATTTTTTATTATAGCTTCACGATGTTTTTTTGTTCCATATCCTTTATGAATTTCGAAAGAATATTTTGGATATTTTTTTGCAAGCTTGCGCATCAAAGCATCTCTTGAAACTTTTGCAACAATTGAAGCAAAAGCTATCGCTTTTTCTTTCTCATCGCCTTTTATTATTGTCTTTTGATTTTTATATTCTTTTGGCGCTTTAAGTCCTCCGTCAAGAAGCACTAAACATTCTTCTGGTTTTACTCTCAATTTTTTCAATGATTTCTCCAGGCAATTTTTTATCGCTTTGCTCAGACCTAGACTGTCTATTCTTTTTGCACTTTCATAACAAACAAAATAATCTACGATTTTTTCTGTTTTTAATTTTTTTAATTTTTTAAAAATTTCTTCTCTTTTCTCCGGAATTAATTTTTTAGAATCTTTTATCTTGCCGAAAGTTTTAGCAAAAAAATTTACCGGCATTTTAAAAGCACAAACAGCAACAGGACCGGCCAAAGGTCCTCTGCCCACTTCATCTATTCCTATGATATATTTAATATTATTTTTAGTCACAGTAATATTATATGTTTTTTCACCCGAGAAAACTTTTTGCTGATGAAAATGTTATTGACGATAATACACGAACAATTTAATTTTATCACTATACTATCCTATTACCAATGAACATTAAAATTACATTTTCAATAACATCAGCAAAAACTTTAACGGGTAAATAAAAAAGCACAAACGATTTTCTGTTTGTGCTTTACTTAGTGTGGTCACGACATTACCGATAGAAAACTGTGCTCTCTTTTTTTAAGTTCTCTTTCACGGCGTATGATGAGAAGGTACCATTTATGCTTGAAATTTTCTTCATTACAACCATACTCTTTTTCAGTACCACGACGGTTTTCGGGATTTAAAAAAGCCGCCATCATTTCCCTTCCTGCAGGTGTTTCCAAAAAATCATAAACTTCTTTTTTTTCTGAGTCGCTCAACCCAACACCACTATTTTTAAAATAATGATCAAGTAGCCACTTGGGATTTTCAAATAATCCCCACTCATCGCAATTATGCTCAGCTTTAGTCATTTTATAATTAACCAAACAAGAAAAGGCAATTTCAAAGTGTGTGAGATTATCTATCACAGTAGGCATTTTTGTTTTCCCCCTATTTAGAAGATTGTTACAACGAACAACCGTACTTCTAGTACAATTATATAACTCCATAT
>JAGVNG010000001.1 GCA_020053375.1 Nanobdellota archaeon
ACCTTCTGATTCTAATCATTCAGAAATATTAAATTTTGAGGGTGGCAATTCCTCGCTCGGTTTTAAAACCGAGGTATCCTTGCCACAGATGTAATGAAAGCAAAAAAATCAAAGATTGCCCACGTTTCCGAAAGCAAGATAAAATCAGTAAAAGACTTGGAAAATCTTATAAAAAACACGAGAACCATCCTAATAGCATCCATAAAAAATTTGCCTTCGGCAAAATTCCAGGAAATAAGCAAAAAATTAAGAGGGAAGGCAGAGATAAGGGTGCCAAAGAAAAATCTTATATTTAAGGCTCTTGATTCTTCCGCTAAGGAAACTGTCAAAGAACTTAAAGTCCAAATCAAGGACAGTGTGGCAATATTATTCTCAGATATGGACGCCTTTGAGCTGGCTTTGGAATTAATAAAAAGCAAAAGCGCAACCAAGGCAAAAGTGGGTCAGGAAGCTATTGAAGATATAGAAGTTCAGCCAGGCCCTACAGATTTGATTCCTGGTCCTGCAATAAGCGAATTAGGAGCGCTTGGAATACAGATTCAAATAGATAAGGGAAAAATAAATATAAAAGAAAGCAAGATAATAGTAAAGAAAGGACAAAAAATTTCAGCTAATGCGGCAGATGTAATGAGCAAATTAGACATAAAACCATTTTCCGTCGGATTTATTCCCCTCTGTGCTTTTGATGCAAAGGAGAACAAGATATATGCTGAAATAAAAATAGACAGGGAAGAAACACTAAAGGAATTAAAGGAAGCATATGCAAAGGCGTTAGCATTTTCAGTGGAAATAGGATACGCTGTTCCTGAAACAATAAAGTTCCTTATAGGAAAAGCAGGCGTTCAAGGAAAAGTTCTGAAAAAATTATTTCAAGGAAATATTCAGGAAAATAAACCCATGGAGGAAGAAAAATAATGGAATACATATACGCGGCACTTTTGCTGCACAAACTTGGAAAAGAAATCAGCGAGCACAACCTGAAAAATATTGTTACAGCTTCGGGTGAGCATGCAGATGAGTCAAAAATCAAATCCCTTATCGTAAGTTTGAAGGGCGTTGACATCGACAAGGAATTGGAAAGCGCAAGTTTGGCTGCATCAGCGCCGGCAGGAGGACACGCAGCGCATGGAGAAGAGAAGAAGGAAGAAAAAGCCAAGGAAGAGAAGAAAGAAGCTGCTGCTGAAGGTCTTAGTGCGCTCTTCGGATAATTAATTATTTTCTTTAGTCTGAAGAGCTTTTTCTAGCTTGGCTTTAATCTTTTTAAAAAAGATTAGACAAAACCTGGAAAGAAATAAGCAAAATTATATAAATATTTGACATCTGTTTCTTAGATGGAAAAGAAGATGCTGTTTGGGGGATTATCCCTAATATCTTTTCTCTCAATACTTTTCATGCCAGCCGATTCAAGCGCGTGGATATATCTGCTGATTTTGGGGATAATATTCGCAATTGGATGGTATAAATTAAAGTAAATAAAAAATCTTTGAATGCATTTCCCGTAACCCTTAAATAACCAATTATCAATATTAATTAATGAAAGGGATTAACAAAAGAAATACCCTAAATTTTAACAAAGAGATATTCTTTGGGGAAATAGGAGCTCTGATTGGAACCCCTTCAATCTCCTACTTAGTTTCCCTTTTCACATCTGCTGTAAAATATATTTCTTTTGCAGCTGTTGTTGGAGGATTAATGGGGCAGGCAGTATTCTGGATGTATATGAGGATATATGACAAGAAAGTTGATAAAAACATGTCTGTAAAGGGTCTTGCAGAGGATATTATTTATTTCACTCCCGTAGCTTTTTTAATCGCGATTTTGGTTTATTATCCGACTCTCTTCTTTGCTTCTGAGTATCTTCTCAATGACCAGTATAAAGTTGTTTGGGCGGTTATTTCTTCCCAAATTCTGGCATTTTCCTTTTTCCTGATTTTAATAAATATTTACAGATATTTCCTAGCGAAGTATTATGGAAAGGTACTGTAAGAAGTCACGCCCCCGCCAAGCCCCTATTAAAAGTAATACAATTAGCCCATACTTATTCCAAAATAAAAAGATTTATATATACATAATGTATACATAAAGTATGCCAGAACAAACCTCAATTAGAATAAGTGCAAATTTATTGAATACTTTGAAAAAATTTAAAGATGACAACGATAGCTATGAGGATGTAATTTGGGACTTCATAGAACCACATTTGGAATTATCAGAACAAACAAAGAAAGAGATTGAAATAGCCAAACAAGAATACAAAAGAGGCAATTTTGTAACTATGGAAGAAGTTAAAAAAGAATTTGGTTTCTAATGGAGATTATTTTTTCTAATAGTTCAAAAAAACAGTTAAAAAATTTAGATGCAAGAATTCAGCAGAAAATACTTTTTACTTTAGACAAATTCAAGAATAATCAACCAGTGGACATAATTAAATTGAAGAACAAAGATGAAGAATTTAGGATAAGAACAGGAAATTATAGGATACAACTTCAAAAAGTTAAGGAAGGTTTTTTGGTTACAAAAATAGGCAAAAGGGAAAACTTTTACATGATTTTCTTCTGATTTCTTTTTTCCAGCCAAGCCCCTATTAAAAGTAATACAGTTAGCGGAAAGATTAATTATTAGGCAAAGAATATCTTAATCTGGCTTCTCGAGATCTTCTTTCTCCAATTGTACAGACTGTCCCTTTCCAAGTCAAATCTATGTAACCTATTTTTTTGTCATCTCCTTCATAAATTCTATGTCTAGCTGTGGTTTGACAATTTTCAACAAAAGGAAACTTAAAACCTTCTATAAAGGTTGTATCTAAAAAATCCGCAGTTTGTTGTGGATTTTCTGTAAGGGGCCTTACTCCAGAATCTACTGCATTTGGATGTTCACTTCTAACTCTTACTAACGGTCCACCAAATAGAAAAGATTCTTCCCAAGAACCTGCGGGTTTATACCATAAATCAGTTTTTATTGAGGAGTCTAATTTTCTTATTGTTTCTATCGCCTCTTTGGGGGTTATAACATTGTCTAAAGTAAGTTTTCTTCCAAGCAATCTATTTTGAAAACACAAAATTTTCATAATCATTTCGAGATTTAATGCTTTTTAAATCTTATGAAACAGAAAACGCTGTGTGTTATCCCGAAATAAGGTTATATCGACAAATAAGATAAGCTCTGTTGAAGAACAGAGTTTTATGAAAAAACTTAA
>JAGVNG010000020.1 GCA_020053375.1 Nanobdellota archaeon
AATGAGATATAATCATTTTAGAAAACATGCAAGTTTGGGAAACCAAACTCCCGCAGAGGTTTATTTTAGAGGGTAGGACATATGTCACCTGCGTGTACAGAAAATCCTCCCCCTAAAACCTTAAAAACCCTCATTTCCAACATATTTCAGACATAGAATGAGTAGATTCAGTGATTCAAGATTTGATTTCGCGGTTCGGCTAATTCTAAGTTCGGAAAGCATACAAGATGAAGACTAAAACTAAAGTTTTGTCAGTAATCGATTTGTGCGCGAAACAATTGTAAGGAGGAAAAAATAACATGAAAATATACGTTGGAAATCTTCCATGGACTGTCGATGATGAGAAGCTTGAAAGCATGTTCTCCACATACGGGGAAGTTGCTGAGGCTACTGTCATAAAGGACAAGTTTTCAGGAAGAAGCAAAGGATTTGGTTTTGTAACCTTCAATGATGACGCTGCTGCCCAAAAAGCAATAGCTGAAATGAACGACAAGGATATTGAAGGACGAAGACTTAAGGTTAACGAAGCAAAGCCAATGGACCCCGACAGACCAAGACCACCTCGAAGAGACTTCGGCGGAGACCGTGGAGGCAGCCGAGGAGGAGATAGAGGAGGAAGCAGGGGCGGCTATGGTGGCGGAGACAGAAGAAGGTTTTAATTAACTTCGTTTGTTGAGCTCTCAATAAATTTTTTTATTTTTTATTTAACTTTTATTCTTGGGTTCTATAAGGAGAATCGGTGAGAAGGGCTAGAATTCACAAGATTTAAATATCAGTGATTTAACTGAAAAATATGGGAAAAAACATTGCTATCAGTCCAAAAAGAATAATAGATAGAATATTAGGAAGAACTTTGGAAAAATTAGCTAATCAGTTAAAAGAACAGATGACAGAAATTCCTGAAAATACCCCTCTAATGGCAATAGGAAAGAAAGGAGAGAGGGTATATCTTTCTATCCCAACTAGAAATCAATATGGATACCTTAATCCATGGAATTGGACTACAATGGCCCAAGAACTTATGGAATTAGAAGTTACTAAAATTATTCCTTTGTATAGGGGAGAAAAAGAATACCAAATCAATTTGAGGATATAAAATAACTAATTTTTCTAATTTTTTCTTTCAGCAACATTTATAATTCTCAAATATTTCAATTTATTATGGCAAAGAAAGAAGTTAATATAGTAAAGTACAACAAGTACAAGCACTATGGAAGCGGAGTCTATGGGCTTGGATTCATAGGAGCTGTAATTTATTATCTGCAATTGGCAACGGGATTCTGGGATGGAGTTCTCGGGATTATCAAGGCACTCTTCTGGCCTGCATTTCTTGTTTACAAGTTGCTTGGACTATAGGGCAACTTACCATTATTTATGTGTATGAAAATTGGTAAGAAAGTTTTAATATTATAAGGGCATCTTAAAAAGAGGGTGTTTTATTTAAATTAGATTAAAATGTATTATTCAAATATTAAAATTACTGAGAATGAAGTAATTGGGCATAATCAACATATCTTAGCGGTTAGCGGAGGAAGTTATGGAATGATAGACCACTCAAATCTTGGATTCGCTGTAGATGCTGTGAATCATGAAACAGACCCATTAAAACAAGCAACTATTTTTCTTTATTATATGGGAACAGGACATACTTTTGAGAATGGGAATAAAAGAGTAGCTTTTGAAGTAGCAAAAGGTATACTTGCTTCAGGGGCTTGGATGCTTAATCCCCCTATACCAGAAGTAATAAGTTTTGTAACAGGGAGTATTGCTCAAGGAAAAGCTACAAAAGATAATGTTTATAATTGGTTATCTCAATATTCTCAACCCACTGAAGAAAATCCAGAATTTAATAAAATTACAGGGGAAAACATAGAAAAAGATAAAGAATTATTAAAGAAATTAAATTAAATTCTGTATAAGAAGTAATAGATAATTCAATACAGATTTATTTAAAAAAGGAAAGTCATTATGCTGGAGATGGAAACAGAATTAAAAAGCGTTGATGGGTTGGTTGTTAAGATTAACACACCAAGTGAGGCGGAGAATAATGTGCCTGATCTTGCAATAAGAGTTGTTGGAGGATATTTCTATTCAACAAAGGATAGCCAAATTCATCAGACAGAAGGGGGGATTCAATATCATTATTTTGATGAAGCGGGACAAGTGCACCATTACAGGCAAATTCACAAGATTCTCGCAACATCTAACAAAGGCAGATATCCCGAGCTTCCGTTATTAGACCCATCAGAATTTAGAAAGGCTATAAGCGGTTTACTTGCAGAAAAATAATTTTGGGTTTTTATTCTGTTTTATGTTCCAATTCCGAAGGCTCTGAAAATCTTCCTCTCAATTTTACTTCGGTATCAAGAAGATGAGGATTTTTACGGTACTTATTAAAAATTTCAAGATATTCTGAAGATGCCTCATTCAAAGCTGAATCTATCAGCAGTCTTTCACTGGCTGTTGTTCCCCTAATATAAAGATATGCCAAATCAACGGGGTCGGTTTCCAGAATAGACTGATAAAAACTTTTCTTTTTTTCCCTAAAATCATCAATTATTTTTGTCATTTTACCAAGCGTCCTCAAAATCATCATCTATTCTCTCGCCAAGAAGAGGATCTTTCAAGGCTTCGTCAAAACCAGTTTTATATTCCTCTGACTGGGCGTTCAGGAAAGTTCTGTAAAGAATTTGCTGCTGTTCATTTCCGTTCTTGTGGTAGTATGCAAGTTCCCTGGCAGTCATATCTGAGATATCTTTGTCAGGTTCAATTCTCGCCTTTGAAAACCTTCTTATTTCATTATCCTCGTCTTCCTCAAAAGTATCATTTATTGTCATAGACAAATTCTAAAAAAGGATGGTTTAAATAATATTATGTTTTTTAGTTTGCATGAAAACATTCAAGCTTTCGCCAAGCTCTTTGAATCTCATGAAAGAATGTCCTCGTTGCTTTTGGCTAGATAAGAATGAGGTTTGGAGAAGACCTGTGGGAATATTCCCTTCTCTGCCTTCGGGGATGGACAGAATACTGAAAGTACATTTTGACAAGTTCATGGAACGAGGTTTGCTTCCTCCTGAAATAGCTGAAAATCAGGATTGCATCGGAATGAAGCTGTTTGATGACAAAGAGCTGCTAAAAATATGGCAAAATAATAGGAAGGGAATTTCATTCAAAGATGTGGAGGGAAATGAGCTTCACGGAGCCATGGACAATGTTCTTAAAAAAGGAAATAAACTGATAGTTCTCGATTACAAAACAAGAGGATATGGACTGAAGGAAGACACGCACGAGCATTATCAGCAGCAATTGGACCTTTACAATCTGCTTTTAAGAAAAAACAGATATGAAACAGAAGATTATGCCTTCCTTTTGTTTTATGTACCCAAAGAAGTCACTGAAACAGGAGAAGTGATATTTGACACAACACTGATGAAAATTCCAATCAGCATAAAGAACGCGGAGAATGTATGGAAAAAAGCTTTGATTATTCTCAACTCAGAGTGCCCTGAAGAAGGATGCGAATGGTGCAAGAGATTTTAATATATAAATTCATACTAGCTTCCACAAATTGCAAGAGGTTTTAGGTTTTTAGAAAGATTTTTATAATTCCCTCATTTTTAACTTCTATGGCTATTAGTTTAAATGCTGGGTGGGTTATTATCTCACTATTTGTCCTTGCAATAATAGTGGTAGTTGCGTTGATTCAGAAAAGACAATCGATGGCTACAGGAGTGGTAAAAATAGGAGCAATATTTGTTGTGCTAAGCATAGGATATATCTTTATCATAAATCATGTTCAGTTAACTTCAATGAACAGCATTATTGATGGAACAAAGATTTACTTTAATTGGCTGATAGCTTTTTTCAACAAAGCGGCTGATGTAACAAGCTATGCAATAAAGCAGGATTGGACAAAAAACACCACGATTGGGAGATAACACTCGCTTATTGATAAGATTAATAATAAAATAACTTCGCAGGCTGTTGTATAGATTAACAACTTCTTTTGCAGACTAAATATCCCTCTTACTTCTTAATGACTTTTCTTGCAATCTCTAATCCAAGCCAGAACACCAAACTATGATATATCCACCAGAAGAAAGGATGCAAAAATATTCCGAAGATTACAAAGGGAGGAGGGGTGGAAAGAGCATAAATTCCAAAGAACTGCACCAGTCCTGAATAAGAAGATATTAAATAAGTGAATGAAATCCATGTTCCCCCTATAAATGAATATATTGCTCTCTTGTGTGTTTTAATGTGTCCATCATCGAACACGGCAAACCAGATAAATGCAAGGAGGAAAGAATTAACAAACTTTAAGGCATAATAATAATTTGTTTCGCCAACTCCTGTAAAGTGCATGACAAAATCCGCCAGCCAAAAGACAGCGACTGCAATAATAACCTTATAGATTATTTCGTTTGTTATTTTTATTTTCATTTTTTAAAAATACTTACAAAACTGACCAAATAGTTTTTGATTAGCCACAATTGACTTTTATTTATTGATCTCATTTTAATCAGGAATCTGATGTTTATATTATATGCATGCCAGAATAATATTCCAATTACAAACAAGATTATAAAGGCAAAGATGCCCCCTGCAAAGTTTTTATTGATAACTTCCAAAATCAAAATTAAGGTTGCCAGGAAAATAAATATGCAGGCAGCAATTTTTTGGTATTTTATATTAAATTTTGCCCGACTAATCATCCATGCTTTGTTACTTGCGTTTAATTTATCTAATATTTTCACTTTATTTCACGATTATTTTTCCCTTCATGCCTGAATGAAATGCGCAGTGATAATCAAAAGTTCCTGCAGTCGTGAAGGTACGCGTGTATGCTCCGTTTCTTGACAGGGATTGGGAAGCTAACTCGCTTCCAGAATCAGAAGTTACTGTGTGGGGAGCAGAGTCTTCGTTTGTCCACATAATTGTGTCTCCAACATTCACTGTCAATGTTGTAGGAGAAAATGCAAAGCCATTTATTTCTATGGTATAAATTATATCATTTCCTTCCCCCTGAAAAGTATTATTAGTTTGATTGCCTGTTACTGCAGGGCAATCTGCAAAATCACAGTCAGGAGCAACCCTACTTACATAAGAGCCGTCTGGGCATTGCTTGGCATCTTGGGCACATACACCACTATTTGAATATGGATTTGAGGATGAACTAAAGTAGAAGACAGCACCCACGACAACCAATGCCAATACTACCAATCCCGCTATCACGCCACTTTTCATTTTATTCTTAAAAGGACAAAGTTTTTAAACTTATTTTTTCCTTTATTTTAGTAAGTTGGGTAGTTAACTTCGGGATTCCGGCATTAAATTGCCAGAAGTCGCAAAATATCGACATCGAATTCTGAGGAAGGTCCGCCCACCATAATAAGGTTGTCCCTTGAAAAAGGGATGCCAGCGATGGCAAGCTCTGGAACAGAAACGATCCTATTAAGTTAGGCTGAAACGGCTATCTCAACCGGTGCAACCCCATACGGGGGCATAGTCAAATGTTAACGCATTCCGTTCGACTAAGAAACGAGGAATGACAGAAGGTGGCCTATTCCCAACTTACACTTTTTTAATTCCACCAAAGGCAAAAATCCTGCGGATTTTAGCTGCTTCGTTCAAGCATGCCCAAAGCAGTGGCCTATTCCCAACTTACACTTTTTTCTAAGGAATTATTGCCATATCAACAAGTTTAAAAGTTATCCCGCATATTAAAAAATGGGGGTATAGTTCAGCGGGAGAACACACGACTGAAGCTCGTGACGCCGGGGTTCAACTCCCCGTATCCCCATTTGAAGTAAAGATTTATAAAATAATAATCACTAATTTAACAAAGAAGATGGCAGATAAAAAAGAGAATTCAGGAGCTATGGGCATTGCAGGATTTACCCTTGGAATTGCCAGCATTGCGCTAATAATTTTCGGCTCTCCTTTCGGCGGAATTATTTTTGGCGTTGTGGGCGGTGTTTTGTGCTATAGGCAGCAGAAGAGAAAGCCGATGAAGATGGCAAAAACAGGGTTGATACTCAACGCTGTAGGGGTAGTCCTAAATATAATTCTCATAATTGTTTATGTTCAATATATTCTCCCGCTTTTGGCGCAATATGGGGCTTAAAATGAATAATATGAACAAAAAAGCAGCAATAGAGATGAGCATGACTACTTTTGTCACAATTGTCCTAGTCGTTATTGTGATGGTCCTTGGAATATTTTTCGTGCAGAGAATTTTCCAAAGCTCAACAAACGCGATAGACGGCATAGACAGCCAGGTCCAGAGCGAAATAAACAAGCTGTTTGCAGGAGAGGGAACACTGCTTTCAGTATATCCTTCATCCAGGCAGGTTACATTTAAAACAGGGGATACCAATAAAGGATTTGCTTTTTCAGTCAAGAATGATGTAAATGAAATTAAACAATTTACATATGCAATCGAAGCAGACCCTCAATTTGATTTTAGCAGGTGCGGATCAACATTTACAAAAACAATGGCAAACAGCTGGCTGGTAACCGATTCTGGGGGTTTCCAATTGGGGGGAGCAGCAGCTTCAGATTCACCTGAATTGGTTTTGCTCACAATTCCAAAGACCTCCCCGGCATGTACTATTCCCTATAGATTGGAAGTAAAAAGAAACGGTGTCTTTTATGTAGGAACCACAATATATATTATAACAAAGCAATAAAATAAAGTAGATTTAAAAATTCCTATTTCTTTGGATAGTCATGAGTGATTCAATACGATTGTACAATACACTAACCAGAAAAAAAGAGATTTTTGTTCCTGTAAAAAAGGGGCATGTCGGGATTTATTCCTGCGGACCCACTGTTTATTCTTACCAACACATAGGAAATCTAAGAACATTTGTATACAATGATTTGCTAAAAAGGCTCTTTCTTTACAACGGCTATAAGGTTAAGCACATAATAAATGTGACGGATGTAGGACATCTCACAAGCGACGCTGACATCGGAGAAGACAAGGTGGAAAGAGCTGCTTCAAGAGAGGGAAAGACTGCAAAAGAAATATCAAATTATTACTTTAATATTTTCAGGCAAGATTTAAAAAAACTTAATGTTATTGAACCTGACGTATGGCCAAGAGCTACAGAACATATAAATGAAATGATTTCTCTCATAAAAATTTTAGAAAAAAAAGGCTATACATATAAGACTTCTGATGGAATTTACTTTGATACATCAAAGCTAAAAGATTATGGAAAATTAGCCGGGTTGAAAAAGGAAGGATTGAAGGCGGGAAAAAGAGTGGCTATCGGAGAGAAAAAGCACAATACTGATTTTGCGTTGTGGAAGTTTTCTGAAAAGCCAGGAGTAAGACAGCAAGAATGGAATTCTCCTTGGGGAGTAGGATTTCCTGGATGGCATATAGAATGTTCTGTAATGTCATCAAAATATTTGGGCAAGCAGATAGATGTGCATACTGGAGGGCAGGAACATATCCCTGTTCATCACACAAATGAGATAGCGCAGAGTGAGGCAGGATACGGCAAGAAACCGTGGGTGAAATATTGGATGCATTTTGCATGGCTGCTTTTTGAGGGAGAAAAAATAAGCAAGAGCAGAGGAGGAGCTTATCTTTTGTCTGACTTAGAGGAAGAAGGATACAATCCAATGTCCCTTAGATATTTGTATCTGACAGCACATTACAAAAAACCGCTGAATTTCTCATTTGACATGCTTGATTATGCGCAGAATGCATACAAAAGATTAAAGAATATACTGGCTGAAATCAAAAAAGCTCATGACAAGAAAAACAGGAAAAACATGGAAAGGGCAAAGAAACAATTTTTAGAAATAATAAACGACGACCTTAATTCATCAAAAGCGTTGGCTTATTTATGGGACATTCTGAGGGATAATAGCTTAAATAACTCTGAAAAATACGAGCTTGCCATTGACTTTGACAAATTCTTCGGACTCGAACTGGACAAGGAAGAGAAAATAGAAGTCCCAGCAAACGTAAAGAAAATGGCTGATGACCGGGAAGAAGCAAGAAAAAACAAGGACTGGAAGAAAGCAGATGAAATAAGAGACAAGATTAATAAATTGGGTTTTGTTCTTGAGGATACTGAAAGAGGGGTAAAGGTAAAAAAGAGATGAAAATTAATATTCCGAAAGGAGAGATAATGCAATTAATAATTATTGGAATAGCATTTGCCGTAGGAATAATCTTATTTGGAAATTTTATGGAGAATAATCCAATATTTTCTGTTATTATTTTTTTACTCTTCTTTGTTAATTTCGGAATTACAGCATTACATGAAAGAAAATACAAAGAAAACTTTCCGTATAAACCTTATAAAAGCAAGAAAAATATTGGAGAAAGAATTTTAATCGGGCTTCTGGCAGGGCTGCATTATTTATTTTATATTGGAAGTTATGACCATAAAAAGTACAATACTCAGGTGAATTATCCTGAAACAGTAGAATGTGTTTTTGGAAATATTTCGCAGATGATAATTTTACTTGTTTATATATTAATCGCTATAAATCTTTTTGAACTTTGTGGATATTATTCACTATTCTTTATGATTATTCCAATAATAACTAATATAATAAGCATTGTAAGAAATAAATAAAATGTCCGAAAAAAAAGTAGAGTGGTATCATGATTTCATCGACTTGAAGTACAAGCCGAAGGCGAATGACTTGAAGGTTCTTTATTACTTTGAGCCAGCGAAGGGAATAACAAAAGAAGATGCAATAGGACGAATTGCCTCTGAATCATCGACGGGCACTTGGACAACTTTGTTTACAATGCCACCAAGAATGAAAAAGCTGATGGCGACGGCATACAAGCTGGACGGAAACTTTGTCCAAGTCGCATATCCACTTGATTTGTGGGAAAAGGGAAGTATGCCTCAGCTGCTTTCTGGAATTGCAGGAAATATTTTTGGAATGAAGGCACTGAAGAATCTAAGGCTGGTTGATGTTACTCTGCCTGAAGAATACATTAAAAGTTTTCCAGGTCCTAATTTGGGAATAGATGGATTGAGAAAATACTTCAAAGTTTATGAACGTCCTCTTACGGGAGCTGTGCCAAAGCCAAAGGTTGGATTCAGTGCGGAAGAGCATGCAAAAATAGGATACGAAACGTGGATGGGAGGTTTTGACCTTGTTAAAGACGATGAAAATCTGACAAGCCAGAAATTTAATAATTTCTATAAAAGAGTCCAGTTAATGTCAAAGATGAGGGACAAGGCTGAAAAGGAAACGGGAGAAATAAAAGATGCCCTTCTAAATATCACTGCTGAAACGGAGGAGATGAAAAAACGTGCAAAGCTTCTTCATGATAACGGATGGAAATATGCAATGATAGACGTTGTGACATGTGGAACAGCTGCTGTACAGACAATGAGAAAAGTTTTGGGGGACTATCATATGGCTATTCATGCGCACAGAGCAATGCACGCTGCATTTGACAGAAACCCAAAGCATGGAATCACAATGCAATTCCTTGCAAAGATGATGAAAACAATAGGAGTTGACGAAATTCATACCGGAACAGGAGTGGGAAAGCTTGTTGGAACTCAGGAAGAAATAAAGGCTATATCCTCTGTCTTAAGAGATAGAAATGTAAAAGAAAGAAGGCATCTTATTCTTGAACAAAACTGGCACAGTATAAAACCCGCATTCCCTGTTTCTTCAGGTGGGATACATCCTGGATTGGTTCCTGATGAAATAGAGATTTATGGAAAAGATATGGTTCTTCTTGTCAGCGGAGGAATTCACGGACATCCAAAAGGAACAAGAGCAGGAGCAATTGCAACAATGCAGGCACTTGAAGCAACCAGGAAAAAAATAAAGCTGGAAGAATATGCAAAATCTCATCCCGAACTTGGACAAGCCCTTGAAAAATGGGGGAGAATGAAACCGGAATGAAATCGTCCAAGCGTGGCCAATTTGGGGGGAGAATGAAGCCAGAATAAAATGGCAAAATACCGTAAGGGAATATTTCTTGTTGTATACTGTGTTAACAAGGAAAAAATTTATTATCTTATTTTGAAAAGAAAACTTCACTGGAAAGGCTGGGAATTCCCAAAAGGGGGAATAAATCCTGGCGAAAAGATTGGAAAAGCTGCAAGAAGGGAATTAAGAGAAGAAACGGGGTTCAAATCCTTAATGATAAAAAAATTCAATATTAAGGGAAAATATCACTATGAAAAATTGCTAAAAGACCGGCCAGGAATGATTGGGCAAAATTATGTTCTTTATGCCGCGGAAGTAAAAGGCGGAAAAATTAAAATTGATAGAATAGAACATTCTGGCTACAAATGGCTTGAATTCAAAGATGCTGTTAAGAAACTGGCATGGTCAAACCAGAAAAAATGTTTAAGAATTGTGAATTTGTGGTTGAATAAGAAAATAATCGCTTCATAATTATATAAAAGTTTATAATATCCATTTTATAATAAATTAAATGACAGATAAGAATAAATCTATTCCTCAAAAATGGAACTTGGAGGATATATTTGTCACTTTTCCTATGATTTCAAGTTTAAGGATTCTTCAAGACAGTATTTTCATTGCACAGGAACTTGGAGCTTTAGAAAAAAAATATAATTTTGTACCAATTTCAGGAACTTTTGCATTGCCATATTCTTTTGAATTAGAAAGAGATGTTTTAGAATTAGAAGAAAAGGGAATAATTTATCAAAGAGTAGAGAAATAATATATTTCTGATGACATAAATGCTTATAATACCCCTGAAAATTAATCTTAAATGAATCTGGATTTAGCAGAGGAATGTGGCACATTAGTGACAAGATTAGAATTCTATTTTGATAGTTATCTGATACCTATCCCTCTAAAAGGTAAGGGAGATGTAAAAGAGGTATCTATCAAAACCTCATTTTTATTGTATGATGGGACTAATTTGGAGTTAAGAGCCAGACAAATAGATAGCAACGTAATTTACCATGGTATGAAGATTGGAGAAAAAGACAGCAAGATAATCCTGCATGATAATTCAAAACTTTATGAATACCTATCAGCATATGGGATAAATTTATCATCCAAGTCAGCAGACCAAAAAAATACGGGGAGTATATTGCTTCTTTAGGGTTAAGAAATAAATTTGGATTCGATGAAAATTGGAAATGGTTTTTCTTTGACCCCGCGGGTAAAAATCAAAAAGAACTGGTTCTTTTTGTGCATTCCCTGCAAAGAATATCTTCTCTTATTTTAACCAAAACATTGCGTCCCTTAAGCTTGTAAGATAACTTTAAAATATTAATCCTCTTAGTATTTCTATGAATTTCAGAAAGATAATGCTTAAGTCAGGGACAGGTATCATACTCGGAAAGGATGAGAACAGCAATGATTACCTAATGAACGATTTCAAGGGAAAAGAAAACGTCATTCTGCATACTGTCATGCCAGGTAGTCCATTTGGAGTCATTGACAAGCTCAAGCCCACCAAGCAGGAAGTTTACGAGGCAGGAATTTTTGTAGCGAGATATAGCCAATATTGGAGAGACAACAAGAAGGATGTTAAAGTCAGCGTGTTCACTGGAAAAGATGCGGCAAAAGAGAATGGCATGAAACCAGGATTGTGGCAAATTAAAAAATCCAAGATGATTACAATAAAAAAAGAAGACATTATCAAAATCGAAAAAGAAAATAAAAAAGAAAATAAAAAATTCTTACTTGTAATGAGGGCAGCAAGGCATTGCAAGCTTAGATAATCCTTGTACTAATATCAGGATACCCACAAGCATTCCCCAGTCCAAGAAAGGCCATAATGCGTTTGCAAGAATAACTGCTCCTGTGATTGTCCACATCCAGCCATGACATGCTCCGCACATTCCTCCACAGTACATGCCGTCTTTCATTGCCATACTTTTGTTATCTTTCATAAATTAAATTACTACCTCCTTTTACAGAGCATATACGGCTTTTGGCTTTTTATAGCTTTCCGCGAGGGTGAGACTGAAACTAAAGATTTCATCACTTTCCCTGGACAAGTCCAGGTCGTATGCGCCGTAGGCTTGGTTGCGGGATTCATAAAAACCTCCTGCGGGTTTTTATGCGCCAATCGGGAATCGAACCCGAGCGTCCGCCTTTTTCCATAGACATATGCCTCAGCGGTGTCATCTGTGGGAAGGCGAAATCATACCATTAGATCATTGGCGCTCTTGATTATAAAAATATAAAAAGACGCATATATATTTGTTTTTATGTTTCACGAATCAAACGTACAATTAGGAAAACAGGGTGTAACTAACAATTTTGTTCAAACCCTTGAAGGACATTTTCAAAATCACAAAATAGTGAAGGTGTCCGTGTTAAAAAATGCAAGAAAAAACAAGGATGATGTCAGGGCTCACGCAGAGGAAATAGTCAAGAGACTTGGCGACCATTATGATTACAGAACAATCGGATTCACAATAATATTGAGAAAATGGAAGAATTCTAGAACTAAGGAAAGTTTATAAACTATTTTTCCGCTTTAATTTTAGTTAAACTCGTTGATTAAGTTCAACCCGTCTAATCCCGGAGACCAAGGTCGCGTTCGCCCATCACTGGTCGAGCGAGAGGGATGACTAAACAACAAATCACAATGGGAGTATATGATATAGATTCACAAGAGTATAATATTAAACTAGCAGAAGCCCTGAAGAAAATTCCTGAATTTAAAATGCCTGAATGGGCAGAGTTTGTCAAAACAGGACCTGCCAAAAAAAGGCCAATAGACGAACCTGATTTCTGGTATAAGAGAGCAGCGGGTATTCTTAGGCAAATATACAAAAGAAAAACAGTAGGAGTCGGAAAATTAAGAACAAGATATGGAAGCAAGAAGAACAGGGGGTATAAGCCAGAGGAATTTAGAAAAGCCGGGGGAAAGATAATAAGAGTTATTCTTCAGCAAGCTGACAAGGCCGGATTGACAGAAGTAGTGAAAGCAGGCAAAGAAGCTAAAAAAAGAAGATTAGGAAGACAATTGACAAAGAAAGGAATAGAGTTCTTGGAGAGCATAAAATAAAATGACAAAGAAAAGTCAACTAAAAAAAATAAAATTGGGAAAGAAGGGAAAGCAGACAAAGTGGGCTCCAATATGGGCTGTTTTGAGAAAATATGGAAAAGGAAAGAGAGTGCATCCCTCTGCAATGACTAGGAATCGAAGGTCATGGAGAAGGACAAAGCTAAAAATAAGTCCAAGAAAAATAAGGAGGTCTCACTTCGGATAACTTTGAATAATAAACCTTTAAGAAAGGTTTCCAAAAGATACTAAAATGGCAGACAAGGAATCCAAGACAGAAAAAATTGAAAGTAAATATAAGATTTACAATCTCATTTATTAAAAATGGAAAAACAAGAATCTAATAAAATCGAAAGAGAATACATAATCAACATAAGAAGGAAAGTCGGCGGAGTTGCAATATACAAGAGAGCTCCAAAGGCGATAAGAACTGTCAAAGAATTTCTGGTAAGACATATGAAAATCAGGGATAGGGACCTTCGGAAAGTAAAATTAGACAGATATCTCAATGAATATTTATGGGCAAGAGGAATAAGGAATCCTCAGACAAGATTAAAGGTAAGGGCTGTTAAGGAGGGAGACATAGTAAGAGCAGAGCTTGCAGAGCTTCCAAATGAATTAAAGTTCAAGAAACAAAGAGAAGAAAAGAGGGAGCAGAAAGGAGCAGAAGCTGGAAAAAAGAAGAAAGCGGAAAAAAAGACTGAAGAAAAACCGCAAGAAGAAAAGAAAGAAGAGGCAGTAAAGGAAGAAAAAGAAAAGAAATCGGCAATCGTTGAAGCTGGTAAAATGATGGAGAAGGCAGCGGGAAAGCGAGCAAAGCATGAGACAAAGGGAAAAACAATGGAACCAAAGCACGAGCACCGAATGGCCTTGCAGAAATAATTCTAGAAAATCACAATAATCTTTATATAACCAGATAAAATTTATGTAAAATGGCAAAAGATTCTTTGGAAGAAAGAGCTAGGAAATTACTGAGATATAAAATAACAAGGGAGGGGGAAGTCCCAAATCAATTTACAAAAGACTATGTGGAGGAAGTTTGTTTTTTAATAGAGAAGCGTTATGTAACAAAAAGTGGGGGAACCCCAAAATCTTTAAGTTATAACGTGACTCCTGAAGGAGAAAAGTGGGCAACGAAAAAATAATTCTGGAAAACTAAAAGCAAAAAATTCTTATTTCATGCCTGATTTTTCCGCCAAGCATTTTTGGGTTTTTCCTGCATAAAAATTCAATTTTCTGGGCAGACCAGTGTGCCGTCTTTTTTGGATTTTTAGCAGACCAATAAGATATTCCTTTTTTCATCAGGTTTCTTTCATGAAGCTCGTGAAGGAGAACAAAATCCATTTCTTTTGGACTGAGGTCATCATCCAGCCAAATTTCTCCATCAGGAACAAAGGAATAAATCTGGTCATTGCCTCCCTCGGTGAAATCTACAAAAAACAAACTCCTAACTAAGTCTCCCCTGACAATCCATACTTTTACTTTATTATTGCTGTATCCTTTCAGGAGTTTTTTATGAATTTTTACGAGAACATTATCTTTGTGCTGCGTTTTTTTAAGCGCTTTCTTGATTATCTTTAATTTGGCTCTTTCTCTTTTTTCAAGCCTGCCTGCCAGCTTTCTTGCCTTAGAAGGATCTGTTCCTTCCTTAATCATTCTATGTTCCGCCAGCATATTGTGAATAAAAAATTTCTGCTCATTTGCATTGTGCTCCCTGTCAAGCCACAACTCATTTTTTGGGATAAATTTGAAATCGTGGAATTGGCCAAAATTAGTAAACTCTTTGTCAAGATTTTCCCGAACATATTTTCCATTCACTATCCAGACATTAAACCCGGAAAAAATTCCAACTTTTTTTATATATGGCTTTTTCATTCTTACCTCTTAATTATAAATTAAGGCGCAATTATAAACATTACTTCAAAACCTTACCTGTTTCCTCGTGCCACAGATACAAGTCAAGCTCGGCAAGACTTAAATCGGTTTTTCGAGCTATTTCTTTTAACACATCTTCAATCTCAAAATATTTATTTTTTGTAAGGGTTTTTGGCTTATCTATCAAACCGTATTTTACAAGAATATCAATTATGTGAAAATCTATTATTGCAAAATTCTTGAATCCCACATTCCTCAAAAAATGGGAAGTTTCCTTCATGCCAAGACCCTTGATATTTTCAACCAGAAGCTCTCTAACATTTTTGGAGTTGATGTCAATTTTCCTAAAACTCTTTCTTGCTTGAAAGATATATCCTGCCCTTATTGTATGAAATCTGTAAACTTCTTTTAGTCTTTTCTGAATTTCTTCCTCGCTCTCCGTAAAAATAGTATCTCCTAAATGATTTATTGTTTTAATTCCAAGCTCTGCACTGGTTCCTGCTGTGAGAATGCAGAAAGTCAATTCGCGAAAAAGGGAGTTAAAGTCGCGGGGGATGCTTTCAAATTCTCTTATTCTTTGTTCAACAACCTTGCGAATGTCTGAATTTTTTAATTTTTCAACTAAATTTATCAGCCCTGCTATTTCATTCATTTTTTATTTTATTCTTTTAATCTTAGCTAAAATCTCATCTTTATTTTTTCTGCTCGTGTGTGTTTTTCCAAATCTGACCAAAGTCTCATTTACTTTGTTCCAGTTTTCTCTTGAGAAAAGATTTTTCAGATCTTCCTCAATCTTTTCCGGCTTCGACTGCAAAGTCCAGCCCAGTCTCTTGGATATGTATTGAACATGGGTATCAACGCCAAGCCCATCCTTGCCGACCTGAGACAAGAACACATTGGCAGTTTTTCTTCCTACCCCTGGGAGCTCAATAAGCTTGTCAATATTATAGGGAACATTTCCTTTATACAACTCAACAAGCTTCTCCGCGCATTCAACGATATATCTTGACTTGTTCTGATAGAAATTTATGAGAGAAATCTTTTTTTCTATTTCTTGTGACGACGCCTTTGAAAGAGATTCGGCTGTCGAATAAGTCTTAAACAATTCGGTGCAGACTTTTATTGTAGTTTCGTCTAGAGTCCTGGCAGAAAGAATTATTGCAATCAATGTTTGAAAATCGGAAGCCCATTTCTCTGCCGCCAGTCTCATATTAAGCGAATTTTTTCTGAGTTCGTCCATTTGCCTCAGGGCAGTTTTCTCATCCATAGTAAATCGAAACAAGACGATTTTAAAAATATTTAGAATTAAGGAAGAAGAACTGCGGCGGCAAGAGCAGTTGTCCATAATCCCTCTTTTTTGCCTATTGCTGATTGAGTGATATTCCTTGTTTTTAATATTAAGCCAGATTCTTTGTAATATTTTTCTCTTTCATCCCAAGCTGTTTCTGGATTGAATTCGATTCCAAGAGTGGTTGCAAGCATTGTAGCTGCCAAGTCTTCCGCGTAATCTCCTGCTTTTTCATCTGTTTCTCCAAAGGCATGATGCTCAGACAGGTATCCATATTGCTTTTCCCAGTCTGTTGGTTGGGCAACTCCAATAGAGGCGGACATTAATCTATTTGCTTCATTAGACTCTATCCTTGCCATAACACAATAAATTATTTGTCCTGGTTCAAGATATTTTAATCCCTCATCTCTTGATATTGTCTTGCAATTTGGGGGCAATATGCTGGAAACATAAACCAAATTATAACATGCAATTTTTGCATCTCTCAACGCTGCCTCAAAAGAAGAAAGCTTTTCTTTATGAGATCCTGCTCCATTTGTAAAAAAAATTTTGCTTGCTACAAACGATCCATTAGACATATGAGGTTTATTAAAAATTAAAAGTTTAAAAGCTTTACTAAATATTTTATGAAATGGACATCGAGAAAATAAAAAAGAAAAAAACAACCGAGGAGCTTATTGAATTTGGAATAATAAATATAGATAAGCCTTCAGGACCAACTTCATTTGATATTTCTGATTTTGTTAGAAAAAAAATTGGTGCAAGAAAGACAAGCCACTTCGGAACTCTTGACCCTAAAGTAACAGGAGTTTTACCTATAGCATTAAACAGAGGATGCAAATTGACAGGATTTTTCCTAGGAGAAAACAAGGAATACGTCGGGATAATGAGGCTTCACGAAGAGGTTGATGTAGAAAAAATAAGGGGGATTATCAAAAAGAAATTTACGGGGATAATTTTGCAGACTCCTCCTGTAAAATCAAGAGTTAAAAGAGTGGAAAGAGAGAGAGAGATAATGTCTTTTGAAATTCTGGAGCAGGATGAAAATGGAAAAGACTACGTGTTCAGAGCAGAAGTGCAGGGCGGCACATATATTCGGAAACTTATAGATGATTTAGGAAAAGAGCTTGGAATAGGAGCGCATATGCTGGAGCTCAGGAGAATCAGAGCAGGCATATTCAAGGAAGACGACAAGAAATATCCTTCTGTGAATCTTTATGACTTTGAAAGGGCGGTTGATGAATACAATAAAGGTAATGAGAAAATGCTCAGAGAGATTATTATACCTGGAGAAACAGTCACAGAGCTTTATCCTGTGGTGAATGTGAAAAAAGATGTTGTTGGCAAACTCTTTAATGGGAGTCCTTTATTCATGAAAGATTTGGATGAAAAACATAATGTCAATGATGAAAAAAGAGTTTGTGTTTTCTCGGAAGAAAAGTTTATAGGGATATACACTGTTATTGATTCTGGAGATATATTCGCAAAACCCTTGTTTGTTTTGCAGCCAATAAAGTAAAATGAAAGAAGAAAATTCGTCCAAGCGTGGCCAAATTAAAGACAGATGCGAATGGCCTGGAAGCGAAGAAAAGGACAGATTAATGATTGAATATCACGACAAGGAATGGGGAACTCCATGCCACGACGACAAAAGGTTGTTTGAGTACTTGCTATTGGATACTTTTCAGGCAGGCTTGAGCTGGAGAACAATACTCTATAAACGAGAAAATTTCAGGAAAGCTTTTGATAATTTTAATCCTGTTAAGATAGCAGGGTACACTGACAAGGATGTAAAAAGGCTGATGAATGATGCGGGAATAATAAGAAATAAATTAAAGATTTTATCTGCAATAACAAATGCCAAGAAATTCATTGAGATGCAGAAAGAGTTCGGCTCTTTTAGCAAATATATCTGGTGGTTTACAGGACACAAGACAATAAATAACAGAATCAAAACTCTTAAAGAAATTGGCGCAACCTCAAAAGAATCAGATGCCATGAGCAAAGACATGAAGGAAAAAGGTTTTAAGTTCGTGGGCTCAACAATATGTTATGCGTTTATGCAGGGAGCCGGAATGATAAATGACCATACGACTTATTGCTTTAGGCATGGGGAACTTTCTAAAAATTTATAAAGGGTGATATCAGAGAAGATTATTAAAATGAGATTAATAAAAGTAATAGACATTGAAAATGGCAATGAAAGCCAAGTTGAGGCAGAGGTAAGTAATGGTATTCCGAATACTGTTTATAGAAATTCCAGCACTAAACTATTAGATGAGAAACATAAAACTTCTTTATCTGATAAATTTGGTCCAATTCCATTAGGCTCCTGTTTTACAGAAGGAGAATTCATATTACCTCTTTTTATACAACCTTCTTCTAAATTAGGATTTTATTTTGGTGTTGCAAAAACAGCTATACCTCAAGAAAAACAAAGATATTTAGGAGTTTGTAAAAGTGAAAAAACAATAGAAAATGTTAATTATCAAGGGCAGGAATTAATTTTTCCAATAGAATTTAAGTAGATTAATAGGGACCTATTTTTACATCAGTTTTATAAAATATATTTTACTTGAATTATCATGAGACAATTTGTATATTTTTCAAAGACAGCCGTGACATCTGGAAATGCCCTTTCAGAGGGCAATTTGATGAAAGCCGGCAGAATGGACATTGCAATACACACAATAATCGCCGGCTTCTTTCTTTCGCATGATTTAAGGAAAGACACAAAGATGCACTTAGTATTTTACGGAATGCCTGATCCTCCGAAGCATATAGAAATCCAAGTCAAACCTGAGCTTGACATAAGCAAGAAAGATGTTGCAAATTTAATCAGAAAAATATTATATAAATATAGAGAAGGAGAAAAAAGAGAAGTTCTTCCAGGCTGTTTTGTTGAAAAAAAGAGTTTCCTCAAAGTCATTGAAGAGCTGATTGATGAGGGAAATGAAGTCTATATACTTGACAAAAAAGGAGAGGACATAAGGGAAGCAAAGATATCCAAAGATTGTGTGTTTGTTCTTGGAGACCATGAGGGATTGCCTCCAAAGGAATTCAAAAGACTGAAGAAAATGGTTAATTCAGTTTCCGTAGGACCAAAGATGTATTTTGCAAGCCAGGTCGTTTCTGTTGTGAATAATGAGCTTGACAGAAGAGGAATATAAACCCTAGGCCTTTCGACCCAGGGGAAAGAGGTGAAAATGAAGGACAATGAACCCCTGAGGAGTTTATTCAGGGGAGGTTAAAAATGGCAATTAATTTTAAGCTGATAAAACTAGGAAATTGCTTTATAAATCCATTATGAAAAAATATCAGGGAAGGCAATTCCATAAGCTTTTTAAATGAAAATCGGTTTTATAGACGATGAAGATTGTCCTGACGCCTGACTGGTTTCTCGGATTTGATGTGCTTATTGAACTATTCAGCTTCATAGTGCTTGTGATGTTTCTTGTCCTATCCTTGAAAAATTACCGGATGAATAAAAACAAGAAAAATTTCCTTTATATAGGAATAGGCTTCGGACTCATCGCTCTTGCGCAACTGGCTACAATTCTAACAAAAACTGTCCTTTATTATGACTTTAACCTGATTCAGCAGGTTGGACAGGCAATTGTTACAAGCAATTTTGTAAGTTCGGTGGACATATTTTATTATATTGGTTTTTTCTTTTACAGATTTCTGACACTGGTTGGATTTTACATAATATACAGGCTGCATAATAAGAGAACTTATTTAGGGGAATCTCTGCTCTTTGGCTACTTCATACTCATCTCGGCATTGTTAAGCACCGAGATCTATTATCTTTTCCATCTTACATGCATTGGCATTCTTCTGCTGATAGTGAGAAATTATTATGGAATTTACAAGGAAAATCATTTCCTAAACACCAAGATATTGCTGATAGCATTTAGTATTCTCTCTCTAAGCCAAATTTTGTTTATCTTTCCAAATGGCACATTGCAGGCGACGGCAAACATAGTAGAGTTAATAAGTTACACCATCTTTTTATTTTTAGCTATAAAAATAGGAAAAAATGGCAAGAAAAAGAAGTCGGATGGAGATAATATCAGATATGCTGGTGGCAATCCTGCAAAAAGGCGGAAGCATTAAACCAACCCACCTGATGTATAAAGCAAATCTCTCTCATAATCAAATGAAAGGGTATCTTGAAGAGTTGGAAAAGAAAAATCTGGTTGCGAAAAATGACAATGAAAAGGAGAGTAAGGAGAAGGTATCAATAAAGATAACTTCAAACGGAAGAACTTTCCTTGCTAAATACGGCGAAATGAAGGAATTTGAAAAGACTTTTGGATTGTAGGAAACAGAATAGAACTTGATATCATTAATTTTATAAACCACATTAGTGCTTTATTAAAATGAAAAACGGATGGGATGATGTGTTAAGCGATATAAGATTAGGTTGCCCGGGTTATGGATGTACGACAATAGTAGGAGATGGAAAAAAAACAATATATGATTTTAATCATGAAACGGGAATTCTAAAAGTTTCTATGAACTCTCGTAATTTAAAATCTTTGGTGAGTATGGTTGGACAAATCCCTGAAAGTGGAAAAGATATCATATTGCCAACACCTCTTGAATATGGATATGTTGCAACATTTAAAGGTGTAAAAAAGATTAAATCGATCAAGGGACTTGAAGAAAATGAATATATGCTTGGAAGGGAATTTCTTGAGAAAATCAAAAGTCATCTTAATTGAGGATAAAACTTAATAAATCTCCTTTTCCTTTATTTTTCATGAAAAAATCAATCAGATTATACATCAATGGAATCGTTCAGGGAATATTCTTCAGAGATTTTGTCAAGGAAAATGCTGAAAGATGCAATGTA
>JAGVNG010000012.1 GCA_020053375.1 Nanobdellota archaeon
AGACCTTCTGATTCTAATCATTCAGAAATATTAAATTTTGAGGGTGGCAATTCCTCGCTCGGTTTTAAAACCGAGGTATCCTTGCCACAGATGTAATGACAGAAAAAAACTATAATCCAGAACAAAAACAAATGAAGACTGGCAAGAGAATGGAAAAGGTAGATAGGAATCTCAAAAAAATCGATGAAAAGAAGATAGTTGAGACTCCAAAGGAAGAAAAAATCGACGCTCAAAAAGAGGAAATCAAGACGGGAACCAAAAAAGCAGAAGTAAAAAAAGTTAAGAAAAGTAAGGCAATCATAAGGGGATTAAATGTGCCTATCTCAAGCAAACAGTCATTCGCAATATGCAAATTCATAAAACACAAGAATCCTGAACGTGCAGTTCGGGAGCTTGAAGAAATCCTGCTGCATAAAAAAGCTCTTCCAATGAAAGGTGAAATTCCTCATAGGAAAGGAAATATTATGTCAGGAAGATATCCAAAGAATGCTATAGAAGCCTTCGTAAGATTATTGAAAAGTCTGATTGCAAATGCAAATGAAATATCCAATCCAATAATATCAGAAGCTCATGCAAATTTTGCATCCAGACCTTACGGGCGTTTTGGAAGTGTAAGGAAGAAAAGAACAAATGTAACAATAGTCGTAACGGAAATAAAGAAAATGGAGAATAAAAAGTAAAAATGGAAGAAAAAAATGTAGTTAAATTCAAGAAAGAAGAATTTGCAGTCAGAGAATACATAAAGACTTCACTTGGGAAGGGAAAAGTCAGCAGGGTAAAAATAGAATACACTCCCGTTGGAGAAAAAATAATCATCTCAACAAACAGGCCAGGATTAGTTATAGGTAGAAAAGGAGAAAGGATTTTTGAATTAACTGCTGTGCTGAAAAACAAGTTTAAGCTTGAGAATCCTCACATAGAAATTGATGAAATAATAAAACCAGAATTTGATGCACAGATAATGGCTGATGAAATAGCTCTTGGTCTTGAAAAATTCGGACCATTGAAATTTAAGGTCATTGCTTACAAAGCGCTACAAAGAATAATGAATGCTGGAGCTCTTGGAGTAGAAATAAGATTAAGTGGAAAGCTCCCAAGCTCAAGAGCAAAAAGCTGGAGATTTGCCCAGGGATACATGATAAAAACCGGAGACAGCGCAAAGGTAGTGGATAGAGCACAATCAACTGCCTTGACGAGGCCAGGAGTTGTGGGAATTAAAGTAGAAATATTGTCTCCTGAAGCCATATTGAAGGATAAAATAAATATTGACGAGAGTCTGCTGCAAAAATTGAGAGATAATATCCAAAAAATTGCTAATGGTATTTTAGCTGATGATTTAAACAAAGTAAAAAAGCCTTTAAAGAAGGCAAAGAAATAAAATGGCATCACTAAAATTCAAGGATATCAAAAAAATGAATAAGGAAGAAATAGAAAAGAAAATGAAGGAATTAAAAATGGAACTTATCAAATCAAGAGCTAATGTGGCAAAGACAGGAAGCTCAAAAATAAAACAGATAAAGAAAATAATTGCAAAAATGCTTATGATCAATTCAAAACATGGAAATATGTCCTAAATGCGGCCTGCCATTGCAGGCGTGTGTATGCGAGCAGATTGTGAAGAGTTCGCAGAAGATAAAGGTATCGACAGATAAGAAAAGATACGGGAAGATAGTAACTGTTGTTACAGGGTTCGATACCGGAATTGACATCAAGAAAATCGCAAAGGCCTTGAAAGAAGAACTGGCATGCGGAGGAACATATAAGAATGGAGTAATAGAACTTCAAGGAGACCACACAAAGAAGATTAAGGAAATCCTGGTCACCCTCGGATTCGATAAGGAATCCATAGACTAAACAACAAGATGAAAGGAAAAGAAAAAACAGAAAACAAGGCACAGAAAAAGGAAGAAAAAGCAATAGTCGGAGCAGTGTGTTCTGATAGCGATTGCCACATACATGGTAGTCTTAAAACAAGAGGAAGGGTTTTCGAAGGAAAGGTTATAAAGAAATTCTACAAGAGAATTGTTATTGAGTTTGAAAGGACAATTTACATCAAAAAGTATGAAAGATACAAGAAATCAAGGACAAAAATACATGCAAGGCTTCCAAACTGCATGAAAGACAAAATAAATTTGGGAGATTATATAAAAGTGCAAGAATGCAGACCTTTAAGCAAGATAATACATTTCGCAGTCATAGAAAAAATAAGAGATGCGGAGATTAAAAAATAAAATGAAAACAGATAAAAAGAAATTAAAAGAAGAAGAAACGATAGAATATCTTAAAGAGATTCTTTTACAACATGCTTCAATTTTCAATCCAATGAAATTGGATATACCTAAATTTGGAAAAGTTCTTGCAACATCTATGGTCAATTATCATTATGATGAAGGAAAATTAATTCCTTATTTTACTTTCAGAAAAAATAGAAGAGAATCTGGGGAATTTTTAAAAGAGAATGATGAATATTTCATACGATACTATGAAAATGGAGGAAAAATAAACTAAAAAATGAAAGCAATAAGCGCGAGAGCGACACACGGACTGAATTTGGGAGCAAACATGGTTGCTGCCGATAATAGCGGAGCAAAGATTGTAAGACTGGTTTCGGTAAAAAAGGGCAAGGGGACAAAGGGAAGACAATCTTCTGCAAAGATAGCGGATTGGATAAAAGTAAGCATAAGAAAAGGACAGCCTGAAATGAAAGGAAAAGTTTTTGATGCAATATTAATAAGACAGAAAAAAACATACAGAAGGTTTAACGGGGAAAGAATCTCCTTCGAGGATAATGCTGTCGCAATACTCAAGGATGAAAAGGGAAACCCCAAAGGAACTCAAATAAAGGGGCCTGTAGCAAGGGAGGTAATGGAAAGGTGGCCAACGGTAGCAAAATTGGCAACGATAGTTTATTAAAAATAGATACAAAATGAAAAAACAATTTTCAGCTAAATGGAAAGGAAGCAGACAACCAAGGAAAAAAAGAAAATATGTAGCAAAAGCTCCATTGCATATTAAGAAGAAATTTGTAAGGGCAAACCTTTCAAAAGAATTGCGAACGAAGTACAAGAAAAGAAATATGGGATTGAGGAAAGGAGACAGGGTAAAAATAATGAGAGGGGAACATAAAAAGAAAGAGGGAAAAGTTACTAATGTTCTCACTAAAATAGGAAAGATAACAATAGAAGGCATACAAATAAAGAAAAGAGATGGTTCAAAAGCCGATATAAAAGTTGACCCTTCAAATGTGCAGATAATTGAGACTGATGCAAATGATAAAGATAGGGATAAGATTAAACATGATAAAAAAGAAGAGATAAAAGAAAAAATGAATCGTCCAGGCGTGGCCGATTTGGAGAAGAAAAAATGAGTCATCTCAAAAGACAGGAAGCGCCAAAGAACTGGCCAATTCCCAGGAAGGGAACGGCTTATGTAGTTAAGCCTCTGGCTGAACTTTCAAGCAGCATTCCTTTGTTGATAATATTAAGAAATCTTCTGAACATAGCCAAGAATAGACGAGAAGTCAAAAGAAGCGTGCATTTAAACCAGATTCTTCTCAACACAAAAAAAGTAAAGGATGAAAAGGCGAGCCTTTCTTTGTTTGATACGCTCTCAATAATTCCACTCAAAAAAAATTATCGGGTGGAATTATCTGAAAAAGGAAAATTTGAGATGAAGGAAATAAAAGAAGGAGAAAGCAATTACAAAGTTGCAAAGATAGTAGACAAAAGAACTTTGAGGGGCAAAAAAACTCAGTTGAACCTAAGCGACGGAAGAAATTTCTTATCAACTATCAAATGCGCGGTGAATGATTCTGGGTTAATAAATTTGAAAGATGGAAAAATGGAAAAATGCCTGCCTTTGAAGGAAAATTCAAGAGCTTTGGTTATTGATGGAAAACATCGTGGAGAAGCGGGAATAATTAAAAGCATAGACAAAGAGAGGAAAATGGTCAGAATTGAGAGCAAGGAGACCGGTATCAATGTATTAATTAAACAGCTGATAGTCATCGAGTAAAATGGAAACAAAATCAGGAAGCAAAAAAATGAAAACAACAAACGCAATGAGGGAAATAAAGATAGAGAAAGTAATATTGGGAATAGGCGGGATAGATGATAAACTGGAAAAAGGCGTTAAGCTGCTCAAACTCCTCACCAATCGAGTTCCTTCAAGAAGAAAGACCACTAAGAGAATCCCTGAATTGGGAATAAGACCGGGATTATTCATAGGAGCGATAGTAACCATAAGAAAAGATATTGATGCGATGCTCAAGAGATTGCTCTCAAGTGTTGATAATACCCTTAAAAAAAGCCAAGTCATGGAAAATAGTTTTTCCTTCGGAATAAAAGAATATATAGAAATTCCAGGAATAGAATATCAAAGGGATATAGGAATAATAGGGCTGGACGTAACAATAGTCTTCACAAGAGCTGGAAAAAGAGTGATTATAAAGAAGATAAAGAGGGGAAGAATACCCAAGAGACACAGAGTCAGCAAGGAAGAAATAATTAAATTCATGGAGGATAAATTTAATACTAAATTTATATAATAAATGACAGCAAATAAGAAATTTTCAATCATTCCTGATGCAGGCAAGCGTCATGGGGAGGAAAGTGTCAAATGACAGCAAGCGACTGGAGGAAAGTACTAAAGCAGATTGATACCAAGACTGTAAAGGCTCAGAGATTCCTAAAACACAACAAGCCAAAGGAAAGAACAACAGGAATAGCTAAGAAGAAATGTGAAAGATGCGGGAGATTCGGGGCGCATATAAAGTCATACGGATTAAATGTATGCAGACACTGTTTCAGAGAAATAGCGGAGGAAATAGGATTTAAAAAATATTCATAAAATGTCACAAGATGTGGTTTCAGATGCGCTTAACATGCTAAAAAATGCGAAGAAAGCCAGAAAAACAGAAGTAACAGTAAGCAGAATATCCAATCTTCTTATTGAAGTGCTAAAGATAATGAAGCAAAAAGAAGCAATCAAAAAATATAAGATAAATACCATAAAGAAATCTGTGGAAATAACTCTCGGGGAATTTTCAGAATGCGGGGCAATAAAGCCAAGATTTACAGTCGATATATCCCAAATAGAAAAGTACAGAAGAAGATTTCTTCCATCGAGAAATATTGGAACAATTATTATCTCCACAAACAAGGGCTTATTGACTCATGAAGAAGCATCAGAAGAAGGAATAGGAGGCTGTTTGATAGCTTACTTTTATTAAACTTAAGAAAATGAGAAAAGAAATTATTCAAAAAATAAAAATTCCTGAGGGAATTGAAGTTGAGGTAGATGGCAGCATATTAAAAGTAAAGGGACCTGAGGGAGAAAATTCTAGGGAATTTAAAACAGACAAATTGATTTTTGAAAAAAAGGACGATGAAATTATAATAGGACATAAAAAGGCAACAAAAAATGAGAAAAAAATGATAAACACGATAACATCCCACGTGCAGAACATGATAGATGGAGTGCAGAAAAAATTTGAATATAAATTAAAGATATGCTACAACCACTTTCCATTCACTGTTGAAATAAAGGGAAAAGAAGCCATAATAAAAAATTTCTTGGGAGAGAAAATCCCAAGAAAGCTGAAAATTCCTGGGGATGTGGATGTGAATATAGACAAGGATATTATTAAAGTTAGGTCTTCAAATAAAGAGCTTGCAGGGCAGGCAGCTGCAAATTTCGAGACTGCGACAAGAATAAGGCTTAGGGATAGAAGAGTGTTCCAGGACGGATTATTTATGATAGACAAAAATGGGAGGCAAATATAATGGGAAAATTCCTAAGAAGAAATTCAGACAGGCATTCAAAATTAGGCAGAAATAGAAAGAAAAAGCAAGTATGGAGAAAGCCAAAGGGAAGGCATAACAAGATGAGGGACATGAAGAGAGGCTATCCCGTTAATGTCAAGGTTGGCTACAGAAAGAGCAACAAGGAAAGAAGTAAATTGGATGGGAGAAACTCCGTTTTAATAATGAACATTAAAGACTTAGAGAAGATGGATAAAGGAAAAATCGCGGTAATAGGGGCTGTGGGAAAAAAGAAAAGAATAGAACTTGTCAAAAAAGCAAAAGAAAACAAAATTTCATTGTATAACGTCAACATAGAAAAATTCTTGGAAGAAAACAAAACTGATTTGGAGAAGAAAAAATGAATCACCCCGCCCTAAAGGGCGAGGTATCAACAAATAAAATGTCAAAACTAACAAACCCAAGGTTGAGAAGAACTGATGTAGTGAGCAACAG
>JAGVNG010000005.1 GCA_020053375.1 Nanobdellota archaeon
AATGAGATATAATCATTTTAGAAAACATGCAAGTTTGGGAAACCAAACTCCCGCAGAGGTTTATTTTAGAGGGTAGGACATATGTCACCTGCGTGTACAACTTTTCCTCTACAATAATACTTAAAAACCTCTGATTTATGTGTTTTTTATGGGAGATGCAAATAGCAGAGATTCAGGCGGACTACGGGCTTCTGAAGCAGCAACACATGAAAGCTCTTTAGAAAGATTCACAATTCAGGCAGACAGAACTGCAAGGGGACTAAAGGATATAGAAGCAGCATACTGCATTGAACAGTTCAAAGAACTGGCCAAGAAGTTTCGATTGACTAAGAAGGGAAGAGAAGAATTTTTGAATTTTGCAACGGAAATGTATCTTCTTGGAAACACTGACTTGCAATATTTCATGAAGGATGAAGTGGGAATAACAATTGATGCCGAAAAACACAAACCTAGATATGGGAGACTTAAGGCATTATACAACGAAATCAAGCCTAATCATAAAATAATTTTTGAATGATTCTTATAGAAAATGACAGAACTACAAGCAGCTTATGAAATGGAAAGACATATTGTTAGTCTTATAAGAGTTACTCATGATACTAACGAACCTGATTATGCCGGAAGATTAATTATAACTGCAGAACCTGGAAATTTGATACTTTCTCCTTACACTACCATTAATGCTAAAGAACCTAAAGAAAAAGCAATAGAGAGAGTTGTGCGGGCTGAAAAGATGAATTTTTCAGCTCTTAGAGATAGTATTCACACCCTTCTTCTTTCTGATCCAAAAAGATTATTAATAGATATGTGCCTTAAAATACAAGATGAAGAATTAGGAACAAAATATCATATTGAGAGTCTAGCTTCTCCTTGGGACTAAGCTATTTGACTAACTTTCTAATTTTTCTCTCGTTTTATCAAATAAATCTTGATTTGGGAGGTGGTATGCTCGCCAAGAAATAAATAACATAGATATCTTTTTTAAGTCCAAAAGTCTTAAAAAGGGAGTGGGTGATTGATTAATATGGAACAAGAAACAATGCTTTTGAAGAATTTTGAAAGGGACAGTGCATGGTTTCACCATAATGTAAAATCCCTGATATCAAAGGGATTTGGTGGAAAATTTGTAGCTATAAAAAGTTCTAGACCAATAGCCTCTAATAAAGATATTAATATAGTCATAAAAGAGTTAGAAAATAAAGGAGAAAACCCTTCATTTATATTCATTGAGTTTGTCCATCCTGAAGGATACACTTTAGTTCTATAAATCTGTAAAATGGTAAAAATTCCTTTAGAAGTTTATGATTTTGCTAATGGATTAAGACCTATGGCTCACTTCTTATTGAGATCTGAAAAACCGCATATATTTGCTCCAATAAAAGCTATTGTTGACACGGGAAGTCCAAAGACTTTTGATAGGGCTCTCAGATATGAAAAGAATGAGAATTTCAAAAGTTCAGCTTAATGCAATAGAGGGTCCTTTAAACCCCATCAAGATAGGAGGGGGAAATGTTCAAACAAAAGTTCTCCAAGATGCAAATATAAAATTTGGGAATATTTTTGAAACGGAAATAAATGTTGATTTTCCTGTTAGTGGAGATGAGCAAATAAACCAACCCAGTTTATTAGGAGTTGATTTTTTGTCGAAAACTAATGCTAAATTTTTCTTTAATCCCTCAAAAAGAGAGGCTTATTTTGAGATAGGGGATTAATTCCATAGTTATCTCTGAATATCAAGAAACTATCTTATCTGGATTTCTTTTAATCGCGTCTTTATATTCCTTATAAGTCATCCAAAAACATTCACTACATTTAAGACAATGAAATGTAACTTCATTAGAATTTTTGTCTAATAACCATTCAACTTCATTCGATTTGCATTCTGGGCATTTTAATTTTGTTTTTAACTCTACTAATTTTGTTGGTTTACCTATCTTTTTTGGATCAAGTTTTCCTGTTTTAAGGCCTTTGATAATTTTTTCAAATTTTTCATAAACCTTATCCGGCATATCCTCAACTTTTTTTAATGCTTCTTCAGAAAATTCTACTTTCCATTTTTTCTTCATCTTCATAACTTATTCAATTGACTTATTTTAACTTTTCCCTCACTTTATCAAATAATTCTTGAGTTATAATAGAAGTATGTATTCCTTGGCTTTCTTCTTCTGCGAACTTTACCTTGTCCAAAATCATTGAGCCTAGATATCTTAAAAACCACTTAACCGCAAAACTTATAAATATGTAAGTACATGTAAGAACATATAATTAAGGTGGGAATCAATCTTAAAATGACAAGTGACAGGAAGCGCATGAGAAAAGTTAGAGAGAAGAGAATAGAGGCTATCAAGGACCAAATAGGGGAACATAAAGGCAAGATTGAGACAGAGAAAGGAAGAAAAGACACAACAAAAGCATACTGGCAAAAAGAGATTGATGAGAAGTTTGTGAAGCAAAAGGAAGAAGATGAGGAATATCTTGAAGAGAATAAATAAATGACTGAAAATAAAGACAAAATGAACGCTGAAATAAAAAAAACAGTAAAGGCGGGTAATTCTTCTGCAGTCATACTCCCAAAGGCATGGCTAAACCAAGAAGTAAGAGTGGAACTTGTCAAAAAAACACCGGAAATAATACTTAATGATGTGCTTAGCATATCCAAGAAATATGTTCCATCTGAAAAAATAATAGGAGTTTATCTCACTGGAAGCTATGCAAGAAAAGAACAAACTCCTGACAGCGATATAGATATGCTGATTATTTCAGATGACGTGAATAAGAGGGAAGTTCGGGAAGGAATTTACAGCATTCTTATTGTATCTTGGGGCCTATTAAAATGGAAACTGGAAAATGACTTATTTCCTATTGGGCCAATGATAAAAGAAGCCCAGGCTCTTATCAACGCGGATTATTTAAAGCACATGAAAGAAGTGGTGAAGGTTACCAGAAAAAATGTAAAATGGTATATTAACACAACTAAAGAAAAGCTGGAACTGGTAAAAGAAAGGTTGGAAAGCAAAGGGAAAAACATAGATAGCAGAACTGCCTACACTCTTGTTTTAAGAATAAGAACTCTTCAAATGATACAAAACCTGATAAAGAATAAACTCTATTCCAAGAAAGATCTTATACAGCTTATAAAGAAGGTTTCAGGCTCAAATAATGCCTATGCAGCTTATCTTGCAATAAAGAACGAATCAGAAGAAGCAGACATAACAACAAAAGAAGAAGCGAAGAAGCTTTATGATTATTTGGAGAAACAGCTTAAAGATACAAAGAAACTTCTGAAATATTGATGTTTACAACTCATCCAGCGGGCTCTTAACTTAATTTCTCTCTCACTTTATCAAATAAATCCTGGCTGATTAGCGCCGTGTGCCTTCCTGGCAGAACCTCACCGCCGAACTTTACACTACAGGACATCATCTGGAATCAAGAACCTCCAAACTGCCCCACAAAACATCAAGCTGAGCACCATTATCAAACTTAACCGCAACAAATCTATCTTGAGAACCCCAAATGCTTAACTTTACATTGGGAATAGTATAACCTAAAGAGCCAACTTTACATTTATTATCATATTTAGTTAAATCTATTTTCAATTTCACTCTTTTTGGTTCACCTGCTATTTGCATTTTATCACAACCTATCTAATGGGCTTTTTACTTTCTTAATCTGATCCTGGCTGATGTGGGTGTAAATTCTTGTGGTTTCGAGGTTTTCGTGGCCGAGAAGCTGTTGAATAACCAAAAGATTTTCTCCGTTTTCCAAGAGATGAGTAGCAAAGCTGTGTCGCAAGGTGTGTGGAGTTACTATTTTATTGATATTAGCTTTCTTTGCTGCTGTCTTTACTAAGAGTTGAACATTTCTAGGGGTCATAGCTTCTTTTTCGGAGAAGACATACTTTCCTGGATTGTTCTTTATCCATTTTTGAAGTTGTTTTGTTAAAACATCTGCTATCTTGAAAATTCTATCTTTACTGCCTTTACCCTTTCTCACCCATCCAATGCTTTGAACAAAGTCTAAGTCCTTTGGGGCTAGGTTCGTAAGCTCAGAAACACGGAGTCCAGAGGAATATAACATTTTCAAAATTAACTTGCTCTTTACATGGTCTGTTACATCAATTAGAGATTTGACTTCTTCTGGAGAAAGTACGGAAGGAAGCTTTCTTTCTTTTTTTGGAACTTCTAACTTTACAAAAATATCCGGTCTATCAACAATTCTTTTGAAAAAGAATCTAAGGCTTGATATTGCAAGACTTCTTGATTTGTTGCTATATCGATCAATTAAACTTACAAGGAAAATTTTAACTTCATCTAGACTCATACTTTCTGGATTGTTGATTGACACCAAAAAGGGCCTTAAGAAGAATAAGTAGGATTCAATGGTTCTTGGACTTGAACCTCTGAGTTTTAACTCTGTGGTAATCTTTGCCGAGTATTTGTCAATAGCCTCTTTTTCCATACAACAATATAAAATTAGACGAAGTTTATATATTTTTTCGCCTAGTCTGTATTAGAGGAAGGATTAACAAGAGAAATGTGGTTTTCAAAGGAAAAGGTTCTCGTAGTCTATATTGTGCGAATGTTTTATGTGTAAATCTGATTTATTGAGAAAAATGTGCACTAAGGTGAGGAAAGTGATTAATCCATAATCCTTCGAAGAAATGCTGGTTTGTCTGAGTTCTTTAGAACATTGGGGTTTGCTCCTGTACCTGTTCCAGGATGAGCGAAGCCAACAACGGACATCTCCAAAGACATTGTTTTTATTAAGGGATGTGAGAGTGTTAATTCTGAACATTCGAGATTATATACATAATGACCTCTATCGTTTCTTTCCACATTTTCTTTATCACCAACCCATGTTAATGTAGCTCCCCCAGTTATTTCTATTATTTTAGAACGATCTTCTTCGGATAATATCTTTTGTGATAATATAACATATTTGTGTCTGCCTGTCATCAATTTTGTTAATAATGCAGGTTTTTAAGATTATCGCTTCAGGATTCTGTACACTTAGGTCGACTTAGTTATTTAGTATTCAGCAGAAGGCTCTTTCAGCAGATATATTACCAGCAGAACAAAAAGAAGACTGAAGAGGGTTGTGAATATTGATGTTGAGACGCTTAGTATTGAGGAATCTTTGATATTCATGAAAAATCTTACAAGCCTCTCAGAGACATCGAAGACAGTCTGACGCCAGGTGAATGCAATTGTGAATCCTGCACCAACGACAACAAGCGTTTTCATTTGCCTTCTGAAGTCTTTTCTGAAATTTCTGCCGTGTATTATAAAATCAACTAATCCTCTTCCCATCTGAGACAGAGGAAAAACTGCCTTAAAAATTTTCGCTAATTTTTAGTTATGGGCGAAATTGTGCACTTAGGTTACCTTCTTGCCTGTTGCAAGACAGGTAGTGAACGGAACACAAAAAGAAAAAAAGAAAGAGGGCAAATTAAATATAAAAAAGAAAAAAAGAAAAAATTAAGAATTATTTCTTCTTCATCATTCCGTAGTTTCTTGCTAGCTTAGTTACTCCTATTACAAACCAAGAAAGTGCCACTAACCACATAGATAAGTCTGCTCCAATATCTAATCCCAATAGTGGAAGCAAAAGTACTACCCCTACCAGAGTCACCAACCAAGCTGTTATTTTTGCCATATTATATTTCAACCTCCTTTTCAATGATACTCAAATGATTAATACATAAGGGGGAAGGTTATTATAAATCTTTCTTTTTTATATTTTCCGTCGATTTTGGCCTTTTTTCTGGTTAAAATTTAGATGAGGGGTGTTTAGGGATGTTTAAACAGCCTGTTTATCCTTTTTTTTGAAGACAAACAGCCATTTGTGGGAGCCATTCCAACACATCTTTTTGAACCGGACTAATGAGGAGGAATGAGGAGGTTGGATGTTTTTTGACGACGCAAAACAAAAGATATTTAAATATACATTTGCAAATAATGGTATATGTTTTGGTTTTTTGGCAAGAAAAAAGAGATTGAAGTGCTCAAGGAAGACACTAAAAGAGGCTTTGAATCTGTAAAAAAAGACATCACTGCAGTCAGTGGTTGGATAAAACACCTAGATTCTGAGAGAAATTTGAATAAGAAGGAGATGGAGGAAATAAAAGAGAGTTTAGCGACGATAGAAAAAGAGGTTGAAGGATTAAAGAATGTACTTTCTATGATGAATGAACTAAAAATGCCAAGAGTGTTTAAAACAACCAAACAGGTGTTTAATAAACAGCAGGGTGTTTATGCTGTTCAAACAGGTGTGCAAACAGCTGTTCAAACACCAAAATTAGACCAATTTTCAATAACTGAAAGAGCTATACTTTGGGTGTTATTAAATACAGATATGAAGCTCAGTTATGATGACCTTGCTTCAATGCTTGGAAAAGAGAGATCCACCATAAGAGGACAGATAAATCGAATAAGACAGAAAAGTGATACATTAATAGAAGAAATAACAGAGCAGAATGGCAAAAAGAGGGTGTTTATACCTGAAAATATTCGGGAAAACATACTCAAAAAGACAAAAGTGAGAATTAAAAAGAGTCTTGAAGACAAAGAAAAGCAGGTTTAAAGACTAAATGGGTAGAGTTAGGTCCATAAAATAGAGTAAGTTAGGAAATTGAGGAATTGTAAGTGTCTCTAGGAAAGGCAAAAGAGAGAGTTAAATGGACGACCATTTAAGTTATTCGGCTAGCGGATTAATTGTATTGTTATTACTTGTTTACGTATCCCTCAAAGCAATTATAGTAGATAGGGAGGCTATCTGCTTGAGATTCTTCGATATATTCAATTGAATATTCTTATTATTAAGCTTGGTTTTCTCGACGGGAATACCCTTCTTTATGAGTTTGCGAACATAATCCCTTATTGAGCTTTCGGTGAGATTTAGCTTATCTGCGAGAATTCGATAATCTGTTTGATCCGACTGTTCGTCAAGCTGGTATATCGTTGAAAACACTAACCATTCCTGTTCTGTGAGCTTTTTGAACTTTTTACGCACTTCCCTCTTTATATTATCAAGGGATTTGAGCATTTCAGCTGCATCTTTTATGCTGTTTTCAGAGGCTATTTCTATTGACTTGTCTGTCTGTTGGTTTGTCTGTCTGTCTGTTGGAACCCCCCTATTTCCAGTGGAAAATGGCTGTTTTGAAGCTATTTCAGGGTTATTATAAAGGGAATGTGTTGGAATTATGTGTTGGATTGTGGGGTTTTGAAGGGGGTGTGTTGGAATCTCTTTTATCTCGCTTTTGTTGTCTTTTTTGGCTATTTGTTCAATAATTTGACATAACTCTATCAGGCTTTTCTTCATTTCCTCAATTTCTGCCCGTAGGGTGTCCATATCGTTCTTTACCCTGTCAAATGCTTCTTTTATTTGATCCATCTTATTCTCTTTCTAGCCCTCTTTGATTGTATAAAAAGATTATTGTTATTTTGTCTTATTATGCTTTTGCTAAGTCTTTTTCAAAAAGATTATTGTTTAGCCTTATATATCCTATATGCCTGGTCTGAAAGCGCCCATCTAGATCTTTTTGAATATGCCTTCCCTTTCTGGTTCTTCTTTATTTCAACCACCAAACCTTTCTTCTCCAAACCATGGAGAAGACTCTTGACAATTTCATCATCCCTCACAATTTCGTCGGCAACATGAGAAGTAAACATTGCCTTTGGGCTTGCAGAATACAGAAATGCCAGAATTTGCTCAGATATCTTTTCCTTCTTTTTATCAGAAAGTTTCATGAAAGAGATAAAGAATATCTTTATTTAAAATTTTGTTATTTCTTGCCAGAATCGTCGTTCTTTTTTAAAAAAGGCAATTGAATATGAAGGGGCAAACCCATCTCTTCTTCAAGCCGCAAGGATTTCAAGCCTGTCTTTTGGAGGATTATATTAAAGAGGGGCATTTTAAACTCTTCGGTCATTGCTTTCTTATCTTTCCACTGTTTCAAAACATCCTTTGCTAACTTAGAATCAATGGAAATGAGGATGGTTCCTTCCAAATTAATTACGGCTATTCCCGGAGCATATTCTATCTTATACTTAAATTTTACAGCCAAAAACCCCTCTTGCGACTTAAATATCTCTTGATTAACTCTCTCTATATCCGAAATATCCACTTGGCTATTTATCTTGAGATCTCTCATGGCATCCTTCAATTTCTCCACGTTAATTTTGGTATAATTAAAACCTAATAATTTCATTCTATTCTAATCTAAAGAGTATTTTTAAAGCTTTTTATAAAAAAGCATCTGGAATAAAAGCTGTGAGCGTTATATGAGATCTTCCTCAGATACTATTACAAAGTCCCCTATTGCTATGATGGCGCTGTAAGGGATAAGGAGCTCGCTGGTGTTTGTTCTTTCAAGGTTTAGATTCTTTGTGTAGGGGGTGGAATCCTTTACGACCACGTTTATCAATTCCCCTGATTTGGTCTCAAAGAGAATATCTCTGACAAAACCTAATCTCTTCCCCTCCTTCGTGACAATCATCTTTCCCAACAGAGAACTGAAAGGATTTTTACTTGCTTGCATCCTTTTCTGAAATGTGAATAATTTATAAAGTTTTCTGTAAAATCAAATAGATGTGGCAGTATATAAGAAAAATCAAACTACTCCCCCACCCCCTTGTTTCTCATAGAAAGATTTAAAAAGAAATTTTTGGTTTTTTATTATTATTATTTATTTTATAAAAATTTATATTATATATTATATATGTTAATCAAAAAATGATGATTATTGGGATTAAACTTAGCAATTTTAATATTCTTCAAAATTCATTTTCATTAAAAAGCCAGCTTTTTCATCTAATTTAAAAATTTAAAGATTTCCATCCGAAATTGAGGTGTTTTTCTTTTTTAGTAGTCATAAGTGTTTATATAACAAATTAAGTTTTCTCCGTAGGTTTCTGGAGTGGATAAAAATTTTCCACTGGAAACGAGACTGTGAGACTATCATATGTTTTGCAGAATATAAACGTTTAAATAAAAAACAGATTAAAAAATTTATTATAAAATGATACATAAAGAAGTAGAGGGGATTTTCGATTCTTTTGACAACAATACGATTTTCAGGGATAAATCAATGCTTCAATCAAATTACAAACCGGAACAGATACCTCATCGGGAAGATCAAATAAAACAGATAGCTTCCATACTTGCTCCTGTTTTGAGAGGAGAAAAACCAAGCAATTTATTCTTATACGGGAAAACTGGGACAGGAAAAACCCTTTCAATAAATTATGTGGGGGAGGAATTGCAGAAAAGGCATCTAAAAGACAGTTCTGTTAAATTGAGGATAGAATATCTCAATTGCAAGCTAAGGAAGGTATCTGATACAGAATATAGGATATTAGCCGAACTCATAAAAAAATTGGGGGGTGAAGTTCCTCAAACGGGGCTGCCAACACAGGCAGTTTATTCAAAGTTCATAGAATTGATTGACTCTGAGAAACAGATGGTAGTTCTCATTCTTGATGAAATAGACCAAGCAGTAAAGAAAATTTCAAGTGATTTTTTGTATAATTTGACAAGACTTAACTCAGAACTTTCAAATACCCAATTGTGCATTGTTGGAATAAGCAATAATCTTACATTTCTCGATGAATTAGATCCAAGAGTGAGAAGCTCGTTATCAGAAGAGGAAATAGTTTTTCCCCCTTATAATGCGCTTCAGCTTCAAGACATATTATCCAAGAGGGCCGAAAAGAGCTTCAAGGAGAACATTGTAGGAGAAGGAGTGATACAGAAATGCGCCGCCTTTGCTGCCAGGGAGCATGGAGACGCGAGAAGAGCCCTTGACTTGCTGAGAATAGCCGGGGAGTTATGCGAGAGGGATCGTTCCAAAAAAATCCTGCTTAAGCATATTGATGAAGCAAATAACAAAATTGAAAGGGATAAGATACTTGATGTCATAAGCTCAGAACCAAAACAATTTCAGATGGTTCTTCATTCAATAATACAACTTTCTGAAAAGAATAAGGACAAACCGATTTTTACAGGAGATGTGTATAATTTATACCAGGAAATTTGCGAAAAAACAAAGACAGAAGTATTAACTCAGAGGCGGGTAAGCGATATTGTCCAAGAATTTGATATGCTTGGAATAATAAATGTCAGGGTTATTTCCAAGGGAAGGGGAGGAAGAATGAGGGAGATAAAACTTGCAATTGCAAATAATATTATAAAAAAAGCAAAGGAAATAGTAAAAGAATCGCTAGGATATGGCTGAAATGGACCCAAAACAAATTTTAAAATTCTGCATCGAAAGAGGATTGCTTGTAGACAAGGACGTCCTTAATCTTTTTAGCGAAAGCAATAATTTGGAGTCTGTGAAACTGATAATTGAAAGAATAAAAAATCAGACACATGAAAAGATAATAACAAAAGAACTCTTCAATAAAAATATAGAGAAGGTGACACAGGTTTTTTCGACTCTTCCTGAAGAAGAGCAGAAGAATCTGGAAAGCCTAAAGATAAAATTAGGATTGAGCATTGAGATTTCAAAAGAGGTTATTTCTCCAATAAAAGGAAGGGAGTCGCTCGTATTTGCTGATGAAGGTAAAATAAAAATAGTATCTACAAGCCCTTCCAGAAACCAGAAGATAGGGGTGGAGGATTTTGTTAAGCATTTCAGGAATAGATTTTCTGAACTAAAGAATATCCTGCAGGAAAGGCCTGAGCTCAGGAATCTTATCTCCATAAATAAGATATCTGGAAATCGCCAAGGGATATCTATAATAGGGATGGTCATGGATAAAAGGGTGACCAAAAATAAAAATATAATCCTGGATGTTGAAGACTTGACCGGCAGGATGAAAGTTCTAATAAATTATAACAAGAAGGAGATATATGATAAAGCAGAGGAGATATGCATGGATGCGGTAATTGGATTTACTGGTTCAGGAAACAATGAGATTCTCTTTGTAAATGATATGGTATTTCCTGATGTGGCATTGGCTGGAAGAAAAAATGCTAATGTGGAAGAATATGCTGTCTTTTTAGGTGACCTTCATTTTGGAAGTAAGAAGTTCTTTACTGAAAACTTTGAAAAATTTATAGAGTATTTAAATGGAAATGTTCCAAACACCCCCGAAGCCCTAAAAATAAAATACCTTCTTATTGTTGGTGATTTGGTTACAGGCGTAGGTGTTTATCCCAACCAGGAAAAAGATCTCGCAATAAATGACCTTGAAGAGCAAAACATAAGGATGGCCGAGCTTCTTAAAAAAATAAGGAAAGATATTCAGATAGTTGTATGTCCCGGAAATCATGAAGGTGTTCGTCTCATGGAACCTCAGCCATTATTTGACGAAAAATATGCTTGGCCCTTATACGAAATGGAAAATCTTACCCTCACCGAAAATCCAAGCATGGTAAATATAGGAGCAAGAAGAGATTTTCCTGGATTTAATGTTTTGATGTATCATGGGATGTCCTATCCTTTCTATGCAAGCAGCATCCCGCGATTGCTCAAAGGAAGGGCAATGAATGCTCCTGACGAGATAATGAAATACCTCTTGAAAAACAGGCACCTTGCGCCCACCCATAATTCTGTTCAGTCTTTTCCCCACGAAAAAGACGCGCATCTAATAAGAGCAGCGCCCGACATCTTTTTTTCAGGACACACTCACAAAAGCGCTGTTTCCTATTACAATAATATCCTTCTAATTTCCTGTTCATCATGGGAAGGCAAGACTCCTTATCAGGAAAAATTCGGAAACGAACCAGATCATTGCAAGGTTCCCTTGTTGAATCTGAAGACGAGAGCAATTAAAATTCTTGATTTTGAATAAGAATGGAACAAAAAAGAAAAATAGCCGTAGATGTTGATGAGGTTTTGTTAGATTTTATTCCCGCATTAGATAGTTTTTATAATAGAAAATTTGGAACAAATCTCTCCCGAGAGGATTATATCTATTATGATTTAGAGAAAGTATGGGGCATTAAAAGACAAGAGGCAGTTGAGATAATAAATAATTTTTATAGAAGTCAGGAATTCAAGCAGATTTTGCCTTTAGAAGGGGCGCAGAAGGCAGTTAAGATATTATCAGAAAATAATGAATTTAGCGCAGTAACTTCAAGGCCCCATTTTATTGAAAGGGATACAAAAAATTGCTTGAATAGACATTTTGAAAATGCTTTTAGCGCAGTATTTCTTAACGGGCAATATGGAATTAATTCTTCTGGATTAGATAAATCAGACTATTGCTTGAAAAATGGAATTTTTATAATTTTAGAGGATAATTTAGACATCGCCCAGAAATGCGCTGAAAAAGATATTACAACATTTTTATTTGACAAGCCATGGAACAGGAAGACATCCCTTTCAAAAAAGATAATAAGAGTTGGAGAAAAAAGAAATCATTGGGAGGAGGTTTTGGAACATTTAGGATAAAATGGAAAATAAAGCACATTTAATATCTGTCACTGGAATAATAATCAAAGAGGGAAAATATCTGATTACTCGCAGGAGTTTAAATAAAAAAAGCTTTCCAGGGAAGTGGACAGTACCGGGAGGAGGTCTTGAATTAGAGGATTACATCAACCTTCCTAAAGACACAGCTCACCATTGGTATAATATTTTTGAAAAGATTGTAAGAAGAGAAATAAGGGAAGAAGTTGGATTAGAAGTTAAAAATATAAAATACCTGACAAGTATGACACTAATTAGACCCGATGGATTTCCTGGTCTGATTGTCAGCCTTTATGCTGATTATTCTGAAGGAGAAGTAAAATTAGATGAGGAATCTATGAATTTTAAATGGGTTAGTTTGGAGGAAGCCAAGGAATATGATTTAATAGACGGCATTTATGACGAATTGGTAATGTTGGATAATCTTCTGAAAGGTGAAAATCAAGAGGAGTGGAAGAAGATAAAATGAACATCCAGCAATATTTCAAAGACATAGAAAACGGGACAAAGGCAGTCTATGCAATAGCCGAGAAGGCAAGAGAAAAAGGACTGGATCCCGTCGATAAGGTTGAGATACCTCTTGCAATGACAATGGCTGAAAAAGTAGTTGCCCTGGTTTCCACGATATACCCTCAAATGGAAGGCACGGGAATTGACAAGAGAATAATTGAACTGGAAAGAGAGCATGGAAAGCTGGATGTCGCCGTTGTTTTCAAGATAGCCGAGGAAATTGCAAAACAGAAATTTTGCAGATTTGACAGCTTGCTTCACGCAATCGATGCCGGAATAAGAATAGGCTTTGCATATAATACCCTAGGGGTTGTTTCGTCCCCCATAGAAGGATTCACAGAACTTAAACTGGCAAAGACAGCCAAGGGAGAAGATTATTTTGTCGCGTATTTTTCAGGGCCAATAAGAAGCGCAGGCACCACTGCCGCCAGTGTTGTATTAATTTTAATAGATTACCTCAGAGAAATGTTTGGCTACGCAAGATATGATCCCCGAGAAGAAGAAGTGAAGAGAACTGCCACAGAACTTTTGGATTATCATGAAAGAATAACCAACCTCCAATATATGCCTACGGAAGAAGAAATATTATTCATTGCAAGAAACCTTCCATTTCAGGTTAATGGAGAAGCCTCTGAAACACTAGAAGTTTCAAATTATAAAAATCTTGACAGGATAGAAACAAATTATGTAAGAGGGGGGATGTGCCTTATTCTTGGGGAAGGCTTGGCGCAAAAAGCAAAAAAAGCATTTAGATTGCTAAAGAGCCTAAAGGCGAGAGGATTCAAATCATCCGGATTTGATTTTCTTGAAGAATATATAAAGCTTCATGAAAAAAGGGAAATTGGAAAAGCGGACGAATCTCCAACTTACATAAAAGATCTGGTTGCAGGCAGGCCCATCTTCGGACATCCTTCGAGGTCAGGAGGATTTAGGTTTAGATACGGGAGGGGAAGGACCTCCGGATTCAGCGCATTTTCTTTGCATCCAGCGACGATGGCAATAACAGACGATTTTATTGCAATAGGAACACAGCTGAAAATTGAGAAGCCAACAAAAGGAGGAGTAGCAACGAGCTGCGATACAATAGAGGGGCCAATAGTAAAACTTTTTAATGGAAGCGTAAAAAAAATAAGGAATAAAGCAGAAGCAAAAAAACTTTATTCTGACACTGAAGAGATAATTTATTTGGGAGATATTCTGTTTCCATTCAGCGATGTGGCAAACAGAAATTTTGCCTTAATTAAGCCAGGGTATGTAGAAGAATGGTGGAGTTTGGAATTAAGGGAAAAAGACCCAGAACTTGAAAAAGAAATTGATAAATTTAATGTTGGCATTGAGCAGGCAATTGATTTGAGCCAAAAACTTTCAATTCCTCTCCATCCAAAGCATATCTTTTACTGGACAGAAATATCCATTGATGAATTTTTTGGATTGATAGACTGGATAAGATATTCAAGGGTTGCTGGAAAACTTATTCTTCCATACAGGAAAAATGACCAGGATAAATTCAAGCTTGGAAAACGGGCGCTAGAACTTTTGGGAATAGAGCATGATGTAACAATAGAAGATGTTGTACTATCAAAGGAAAACAGCAAGGCATTATTTGCTAATCTTGGAATAGACCTTCGGCTTCTTGAAAAGGAAGAACAATTGTCAAATGATATTATAGATGCGGCAAAGCTTGACAGAGAAAAATCTGTTTTGGAGATAGTCAATCTTATGTCCAGATTTATTATAAAAGACAAAGCAGGAGATTTCATTGGTGCAAGAATGGGAAGGCCCGAAAAGGCAAAACTGAGAAAACTTGTCGGAAGCCCGAATGTTTTGTTTCCCATCGGAACAGAAGGGGGGAGACTGAGAAGCGTTCAGGCCGCATGCGAAGTTGGAACAGTGAGAAGCAGCTTTCCGATGAAATTCTGCGAGAAATGCAACAAGGAAACAATTTATCCTGCATGCGAGGATTGCGGAGATAAAGCAAGGAAAATGTATTATTGCTACATGTGCAAAACCAAATCTTTCTTTAAATGCAATGAGCATCCTCTAAAAAGCCAGCCATACTCAACCAGTTCGCTCGAGATAAACAATTATTTTGAAAAAGCGCTAAAGAAATCAGGACTGACAAGAGAAGAAGCCCCTCTTTTGGTTAAGGGGGTGAGAGGGATGTCTTCTTTGTCAAAAGCAACCGAGAATCTAACAAAGGGAATTCTGAGAGCAAAGCATAACTTACAGGTGAATAAGGATGGAACAATAAGGTTTGATGTGACAGAGCTTCCTCTTATTTGCTTTAAGCCAAAAGAAATTTCAACAAGCATTGAAAAACTGAGAGAATTGGGATACACCAAGGACATTGATGGAAATGAGCTGATAAATGACGAGCAGATTCTTGAATTAATGCCCCATGATATCCTATTGCCGAGCGCACAGGCTCCGCATGATGAAAAAGCGGATGATGTTTTTGTAAACATTGCCAATTTTATTGACGATCTTCTAGTCAATTTTTACGGACTTGACAGAATATACAATGTTAAAAAAAGAGAGGACCTGGTCGGACACATGGGAGTATGCATGGCCCCCCACAATTGCGCAGGGGTAATATGCAGGATAATAGGATTTGCAAATGTCCTGGGATTGTTTGCAAGTCCTTACATGCACGCAGCCATAAGAAGAGACTGCGACGGAGATGAAGCTGCGATAATGTTGCTGGGAGATGTTTTGTTGAATTTTTCAAGAGAGTTCCTGCCAAGCCACAGGGGGGGCACGCAGGATGCTCCGTTGGTTTTGAACGCCAAGATAGATGCAGGAGAGGTTGACGAACAGATTTTAGATTTTGAGTTTGTAAGAGAATATCCCCTGGCGCTTTATCAGATGGCTGAGACTCGAAAACATTCTTCCGAGGTCAAAATAAATGACTTAAGAACACTTATGAAAGAAAAAAGAAATACCTTTGAGGGAATGGGTTTCACCCATAACACCTCCAACTTTAATGATGGTGTAGTTTGCTCAAGCTACAAGACTCTCGCCACTATGCAGGACAAGGTAAAACATCAGATGGAATTGGTTGAAAAAATAAGGGCTGTTGATGCCGTCGATACTGCCCGACTAATAATTGAGAGGCATTTTCTGAAGGATTTGAGAGGCAATTTAAGGGGGTTTTCCATGCAGGAATTTAGATGTGTTGCATGCAATGAAATAATGAGAAGACCGCCCTTGGCAGGAAAATGTCAGGCTTGCGGAGGAAAAATTATATTCACAATAAATGAGGGAGGAATAAAGAAATACTTAGAGCCTGCCCTTGATCTGGCAAATAAGTATAATCTTTCGGTTTATCTCAAGCAAAGTCTTGAACTTACTAAGAGATACATCGAGAGCATATTCGGGAAAGAAGCCGACAAACAGGAAGCGTTGGGGAAGTGGTTCTAGCTCTTGTTATTTGTTTGCTCCAAGATGGTTTTGGATAATTTTCTTTGGTTATTAATTTAAATAACCATCTTTTTTAATCACGCCCAATTCTCCCTCTCCATTAGAACGATCTACAACAAAATAATTCTGGTCTGTATCTGCATCTTTTATGGTTCCTCCTCCGCGATCTATTGAAATGAAATATCTTTCCCAATTGCTTATATTAAGAAATCCATAAGAACCATCAGAGGAAGTTGTTGATTCACTAACCACTGTTTGTCCGGGGTTTGGTTGTCCCCAAGGCCATGACCAAAGCAAAACTTTTTTGTATGGGAGTGCTGTGGTTTTCGCTTTATCTTGATAAAATTTTCCATACATTATTTTGCTCTCACTGTGTATACTTTGAGGATAAAGATTTACATCCACTCCTGAAACCCCCTGCCTTGTGATAATCACTGAATTAGCCCCGCTGTATTCCCAAACAACCCCTCTGTAAATTATGCCCCTAATATCATGTACCCCTGTTTGAATATTATCTGCTCCAAACAATCCATTTGTTTTGCTTTGCACTACAATTCCCGTATCTCCAATTTTTACTTCTGCTCCTGATGCCCCTATCCATTCCAGCTTATTATTTCTTATTACTGGAATAATGGTTCTTCCAGAAATCATTCCTGTTTCAGGAGTGTTTATAGTAACTTCATCAGGCACATCTACTTTACATCCGACATAAAGCGAAGTTCCAAGGGCATATCCTGCTAAAGCCGCAATTCTAAGAAATCTTCTTCTTGAGAATCCTCCTTCCCTAGAGATTTGATCCAAATCCATTAATTTATAGAAATCTTGCAAATTTAAAAAGATATATATCTTCTAAACCAGATAAAACAAAATTGTCTGAAGCAGCAGGCAGCCCATCATGTTAACCCTGCTGACATTTAAAGAGATACAGTAAACTCCTGTGAGCGTTGAAACCGCGAGAACAATAAGCCCGAAAAAACCAGATACGAGAATTGTGATTATCGAGATGGCGGCTATTGTTATAATACAAACTTTTGTGTAATCCATCTTTTCAAGGATCAAAATGAATTTTTTTGCTAAGATTCCAGATATAAAAAATGCAAGACAGCCAGAAAGAAGGGCTACAATCACTATTAAGACAAAAATTTCATTTTCGGGGATTCCTATGAGGGATTCTACAGCTGCAGCTGAACCTGTTCTGGTTTTTGAGATAAGAAACAAAGCCAGGAATGAAAAAGCCATTGTCAGAATATTTATTACTCCGAGCATAAACAGGAATTCTTTTTTGCCCAGTTTTGCAAACTGGTTTCCGATAATTGCAATCTGTCCGCTGCTTATCGCCGGGAGAAATATACTTAGCGGAGAAAATATTGCAGAGGTAATAAGTGATTTTGTTCTCTTTATTTTTACAACTTTCTCCAGCTCCTGCTTTTTTATCTTTGTTTTGCTTTTTATTGCCAGAAACAGGCTTGAAGTTCCAAACAAACCTGTAAGGAGAGGAAGAAGTGGCTCTTTCATTCCAATATTCAGGACAGCCAGCCCAAGAATCCCAGAAATTACAAAGACTGCAAGTCCAAACAACTTATTTTTTTCAACGAGAATCAGATTTAATGAGACTCCTATCAAGAGAATAGGTATGAGATTTGCTGTGAGACTGAACTCATGAATCTTCGAGGTTACAAAAGAAAGCGGAATTGCCAGTACAATAAAGATAAAGATTCCATACAGGCAGCCAAGAGAAGTAAGCTTTACTGCCTGAAAACCAAGCCCCTGTTTAAGCATCTCATGTCCAGGCAATACAGAAAGTTCTGTTCCGTCTTCTGGAGCTCCTAAGAAGACTGATGGAATAAAATCAATGAAAACATGTGTTATAGACATTGATACAATGAACACAACTAGAAAAATAGGAGGAACATTGGAAAGCAAAGAAATAGATAGAGAGACGATTATTGCTCCTACAAGATTTATGTGAATTCCAGGAGCCAGGCCCGTAAATATTCCCGCGAAAGTTCCTATCAGAAGCGCGAGAAGGATTTCAAGGAGCATTTTTTCGAAAAGTTTATAATCTTTAAATCTATTTATGTGCTATGAAAGAGGGGAAGAGATTCTTGCTTTTTTTTGTCGTAGGAATGCTTTTATTTTCTTTAGCATTTGTTGTTGCGCAGGATGAGACGATAATTGGGACAGATAACGGGGCACAAATTCAGGAACAAGCCTCGGAACAGACACCTAATTCCGACGGCGATACAACTGCTGAAATACAGGAAGAGACGCAAACAAAGACAGAATCTGAATTTAATAAAGATCCTGGAATGACTCCCGATAGTCCGTTCTATTTTATTGACGATTTTGCCGAAAAAATCTCTGTCGGCGACGATCCTGAAAAAGCGCTTGATTATAAGGAAGAAAAGATTGCAGAAGCGCAGGTAATGATTGATGAAGGCAAGCCAACAGAAGCAAGGCAAGTTTTGGAAAAAGCGTTGAATTACGGGGATATCCTTGAAAAAGAAGTCAGCCCGGAAATAAAAGAACGGGCTTTGAAAAGTTCAGAACAAATTATAAATGTCTTGGAGGATATGAAAGAGCAAACTTCTACCGAGGAATGGGATATTGAAGCAACATTTGAAAATAATATTGAGCAGGAACAGAGTATTGCAGTAGCAGCAGAATTAGTTGCAAAAATAAATGAGCTTTGTGTTACTCTTGCAAAACTTGACCCATTGCAATATTCTGATGTTTGCAAATCCAGAGATGATTCCCCAAGATGGATGAAAGAAAAAGATGAAAAATTAACAGGAGAACAGGAAGAACAAGCTGAAATTTTCTTTGATAAACTCTCCCAGTGCATGGAAAACGCGAGGGAATGTGATTGCAAGGGAATGGGAGTTCAGTCCTTTGAAAATTTTTGCGTCGAGAAAAGCTCACTGGCAATAGAATGTGAAGAAGGAAATCCTGAGGCATGCAGGAGTATGGATGAAGCGGATCCTTCGGATTTACTTCCAGGTTATCTTTTGAATGTTTTTTATGAACTTAAAAATAAATATAGTCAATCTAAGTTCGAGAAATTTATGCCTCCTGAATGCGAGAAAGCAGGAGCAGATTCCCCCCAAGAATGTAATAAAATTATGTTCGAATTGAATGCTCCTAAAGAATGCATTGCTGCGGGATTGGACGGCTCTTCGCCAGAGCATGAAAGGGAATGTGGCAGTTTAATGTTTAAATTAAACGCCCCTAAAGAATGCATTAATGCGAAAATAAGTCCTGAAGATCCAGATGCTCCGAGAAAGTGCGGAAAATTAATGTTTAAGATGAATGCACCATCACAATGCCTGGAAGCAGGCTTGACTGGAGAAAGAAGAGACGATGAAAAAAGATGCAAGGATTTGATGCAGGGAAAAATAGAAATAAGAGAGACTAAAAAAGGATTTGACAGGGATTGCAGTTCCATTCAGGACACCAATGAAAAAGTGAAATGTTATGAGCAATTTTATAATAATGCTCAGGTCGGTTTTAGCGATGAATTCAGGGAAAGAGAGCTTAACACAAGGGAATTTGCCGCAAAAATGGGTGCTGCGAATCCCGAGCGTCCTTGTCCGGACAATGTTTGTGATCAATTTGAGAGCAGCCATCCTGGTGCATGTCCTGAAGATTGCGACGGAGAAAGAAGATTTGGAGAAACAGGACCAAGCATGGAAGTATGCCAATCATCTGCGCAAATTGAAAATTTGAAACAGGAATGCTTGAGCAGGGGAGAACAAGCAAATATTGAAAATAAGGGGGGATGCCCCTGGATAGTCTGTGTTGCGAGATACCAGGAAAGAGAATACAACCAAGAACAATTCCAACAAGAATATAATCCTTATGGAGACTTTAATCCTTATGTTAGCGAAGAAAGACAGGAGCCTTATGAACAGCAACCAATCATGCCTCCAGGGGAGGCGCCTGTTATAGAACCTGAAATAACAACAACTGAATCTGGCTCTATTCCAGAATCCCCTGCACCGTCTGAACCCTCATCCGGCGGAGAATCCGCCCCAATGACTGGAGGGGCTATTTTCTGGGATTATTATTTCAAGTAAAATTCTTCGGAAAAGTTTAATAATTAATATTCTTTCTTACAAAGATGAACATTAACGAGCGAAAAGAACTAATTGAAAGAAACTCCGTTGAGGTTTTGAACAAGGACGAGATGGATGAAGTTTTAAAGAGGAAAAAACTTCGGGTTTATTGCGGGTATGAACCTTCGGGAGAAATTCATCTTGGGCATCTTGTTACATTGATGAAGCTTCTAGATTTTCAAAAGGCGGGAATAAATGTAATAATTTTGCTAGCAAACTGGCATGCCTGGCTTAACAAGAAAGGCGATTGGACCTTTTTAGAAAAGCAAATGAAATTATGGCAAGCAGGAATGAAAGCCGCTGGTCTGGCTAAAGCCAGGGTTGTGAGGGGCACTGATTTTCAGAGGAAGGAGGATTATATCAATGACGTGATGATAATGGCGCTGGATACCACTGTTAATCGTGGTGTAAGAAGCATGCAGATGGTTGCAAGAGATATTGAAAATGCAAAAATCTCTCAGATAATTTACCCTCTCATGCAAATTGAGGACATAAAAGCCCTTGATTTGGATTTTGTTGTTGCGGGGATTGACCAGAGAAAGATACATGCACTGGGAATAGAATTATTTTCAAAAATCGGACTAAAGAAAAAACCGATTTTTGTTCATACTGGAATAATTACTTCATTGAAAGGACCAGGTGGAAAGATGTCCTCTTCTATTCCAGACAGCATGATTTCAATAAGAGACTCTTTTAAAACCATAAAAGAGAAAATAAACAAGGCATATTGTCCTGAGGGAAACACAGTAGAAAACCCTGTTCTTGAGATATGCAGAATGATATTATTCCCAAAATTTGGAAAGGTAAAAATAAACCGCCCACAAAAATTTGGGGGAGATCTCATATATGATTCATATTATGATTTGGAAAGTGATTTCATAAAGAAAACTCTTCACCCTCTTGACCTAAAGAATTCTGTTGCTGAATATCTGGAAGAGATTATTGCACCTATAAGGAAAGCATGGGGATGAAAAGATGGAATGTAAATAAAACAAACTGTTAATATAATAAAACCCCTTATTTTTATTTCTACTAAATTTTATCATTAACTTAAAACTTAATTTTCAGAATTAAAATTAGAAGTTTTATCTTGTCTTGAATTCAACAACATCCAAATCTTTCAAGAGATGGGTTAATCCCACTTTTTGTCCAGGGAATTTTGATGAAGGTCCCCATATTCGTGTTTCCATAACATTTTTGGAAAAACCCTTAAGAATTTTCTCGGCAACATCCTTTACAGTTGAGTTTGATTCCAGGATAACCGGTTTTTCTGATTTCTTTTTTCCTGGCTCCTTAGTAAAAACCCTTAATTTACCGAAGCCACTAAAAATTTTCTCCTTTAATTCGCTGAAGTTTTCTCCCGTTTTTGCGCTTATCATTACAAAATTCAGTTTATGACTCTTCAATGTTGCTTCCAGCCTTCTTTTTTCATTTGTATTCAGGAGGTCTATCTTATTGAAGACTATTAAAGTTTTATTGTTGGTGTTTCCCAACTTTTTCTTTATCTCATTAATCTGTTCAATGCTATCAACCAAAATTAGGATTAAATCCGCAGTATGAACCAATCCTTTATCATAATATTCTGATTCAATTGCGGGAACTTCTATCATTTGGATATTTACCCCGCTAAAGTTCATCATTCCAATTTGAGACTGCGTTGTAGCGAACATAGAATCTGAAATTTTTGGTTTGGCATTTGTTAGTGCAGAGAGAAGGGATGATTTTCCGGATAAAGTTTTTCCAACGATTGCCACCTGCAATTCCTCTTTTTTAATGCCCTTCTTACTTGCTCCTTTCGAGACTCTTCTAGTCCTTTCAATTTTTTCCTTTAATTTTATATACCTGGTTTTTAGGTTAGCGAGCATTTTTTCAGCAGATTTGTGTTTTGGGCATTCTCTTATCATTTCTTCCAAATACTGAAGTTTCTCTTCATTGTTTTGGGCCAATAGGAACTTTTTCTCTGCCTGTATGTAAAAAGGAGACTGGTTTGTGGATGCCATAAACTTTTAAGTCTGCGGGATTTTAAAAATATATGGAAAGGAAAAACAAAAATAATGTATTCACAGAAATAGGATTTGGCAATAAAACAATTTTCTCAACGGAGTTTGAAAGAAGAAAGGTTGAATATAGAAATCCAAGGTTAATTTTACCCAAATTGATTAAAGGTATTTATGTTAGAATGAGATTTTTTGGGAAAGAATATATTCTTTCTACATATGATGGATTTAAGATTAAGAAAGATAAAAAAGGGTTTAAATTTCTGATAGGGTTAGAAGGCTTGAAATGAAAAAAGAAGAAATTTTAAAAGAGATAATGAAGAAAAAGGAATTCTCAAGGCTTCCGAAAAAAGATGTTGAACTTGCCTTTGCGAAATTCGAGAGAAGGCAGGACAGCGATGAGGAAAAAGTAAGGCTGACTAGGGAACTCTTACATAAGGTTTATTCTTCCTTTACAAGCCTCAAGCTTCTTTCTCCAAAAAACAAAACTGCTGAATGGGTTTTGAGAAAACATCTCTCAACAAGGGAGAGACTGCCGTATTATGATGAAATATACTCCAGAATACTAAATAACTTCGGGAGAAGGGTAAGTATCATTGATCTGGGCGCGGGAGTAAATGGCTTTAGTTATAACTATCTGAAAGAACAAACAAAAAAAGTGGATTATTTTGCAATTGAAGGAGTTGGACAACTTGTGGATTTAACCAATGATTATTTTGCAAGAGAGAAAATAAAAGCAAAGGCTATCAATATGAGTCTGTTTGACATTGATGAAATTAAGGAGATAATTTCCCAAACCGACAAACCCAGAATTGTTTTTCTGTTTAAGACAGTGGATTCTCTTGAAGTACTGGAGAAAGATTATTCACTTAAACTAATTAATGAGATTGCACCTTTCGTTGATTTAATTGTTGTTAGCTTCGCTGTTGAAAGCATGATAAAAAGACAAAGATTCCATGCAAACAGAAAGTGGATAACAGACTTTATCCAGAATAATTTCAAAATCAGTGATGATTTTCAATATGGCGGGGAGAGATATATCTGCTTTGAAAAGAAGTAAAATTTAAATAATCCTGTTAGCTGTTTTTGTTGAATATTAAAAATGGCAGAAATGAATATGCAGGACTCCGCAATGATGCAGCAGCAAATGCCTCCGAATACGGAACAGCCAATGCAAGCAGGAGACTCGACGGAACCAAGAAAGTCGAGATGGTGGATATGGCTAATAGTTATCTTATTATTGGGCGCTGGAGCGGGATATTATTTCTTTTTGATGCGAGCTGTGTTTAATTAAAATTTATATAGTCTTTTTGGTTTTTGATAAGATGGGGAACAAATTTTTCAGGAAGATTCTGCCAAATGGAATGACTGTTTTATTTGAAAAAAGAGATTTGCCTATTGTTAGCGTTGCTCTTGCGGTCAGATGCGGGGCGTTGCATGAAACCGAGGATGAAAAAGGGATATCCCACTTTATAGAGCACATGCTGTATAAAGGGACAAAAAAAAGGACAAGCAAACAGATAGCGGAGGAGATTGAAAAGAGAGGGGGGGATTTAAATGGATTCACAGATAATTTGATAACTGCTTACTGGTGTAAAATGCCCTCCAAACATCTGAATATTGCCTTAGGGGTGCTTACGGATATGCTGAAGAATTCTCTTTTTGACAAGAAAGAACTGGAAAAAGAAAGAAAAGTCATATTTGAGGAGATAAAGATGAGAAAAGACAATCCGAGAGTTTACACGATGGACAAGATACATTCTTCTTTATATGAAAAGCCATTCGGAGTAAACATCATAGGAACATATGAAAGCATGAGTTCCATTACGAGGGAAAAAATGCTGAAGAGGTTTGAGGAAGTTTATACCCCTAATAATTTGATTCTTGCAGTTGTAGGAAACGCAGAATTTGAAGTGATATTAAAGTTTGCAGAAGATAACTTTGAAGGAAAAAAAGGAAATGTGAAGAAAGCCAAGATAATCCTGAAAAATGAGATAAAAACAGAAAAAAGAAAGGGAATAGACCAGGCCAACTTGGTATTTGCCTATCATGTTCCCGTGTCTTCTAAGAAAGAAAGTTATGCAGCCCTTGTTCTAAATACTCTCATGGCAGACGGAATGTCCTCAAGACTATTTTCAGAAATCAGGGAAAAAAGAAACCTAGCATATTCGATAAAGGGGGATTCTGAGATTACCAAGGATTATGCATATAACATTATTTATGTCGGAACAACAAAAGAAAAAGCAGAGGAAGTGAAGAAAATCATTATCAAAGAGTTTGAAGAAGTTTCCAAAAAACTCACCGCAGAAGACTTCAATCAAATTAAGGCACAAATAATAGGAAATTATCAAATTTCCATGGAGGACTCCCAATCCCAATTAATAAACCTTCTTGTATATGAGATAGACGGGAATGCCAGAAAATTTTACGAGTTTGAAAAAAACATAAAAAAAGTTACACTTAAGGAAGTAAAGGAAATTGCAAAGATAAAGAATTATAGCTTCTTTGCGCTGGTGCCTGAGTGAATATTTTGCAATAATGTTTATAAAATAGAAGACATTAGTTAGAAAATGAAAAGAGGACAGTTATTTTTAATTTCTCTATCTTTAATTCTAATCCTTTCCATTGTTCCTGTTTCTGCCGGCTGGTTTTCTAATTTTTGGAATAAGATTACGGGTCAGGCAGCGATTGTTGAAGATGCTAATAATGCAGATGGAACAATGCAAGAAGGAACATGCTCAGGAACTCCAACAGCATGCAAAGAATTTGCAACACAAAATTCTTGTAACACTCAGTTAGGATGCGCGTGGAATGTTGCTGATAATAATGAAACAATGACTGCTTCTGTAATCGCAGGAACATGTTTGGGCATTCCAACAGCCTGCACAGCATTGGAAATACAGAGCTCTTGCAACACACAATCAGGCTGTGTATGAGGAAATGAAACTGCTTGCACAGACAGCGACGGCGGGGAGAATTATTATGTGAAGGGAACCACAATATCAAATGCTCCAGCCCCTTATGAACAAAATGTTACTGATTATTGTGCTAATCCTATCCTTTTACAAGAAGCTATTTGTTATAGCGATGGAATAATTGGGGTAACTGGTTATACCTGTCCCAATGGCTGTTTAGATGGCGCTTGTGTAACGAGTAATTTTTCTTATACTGGAACATGCTCTGAATTAGTCAATCAAATCGCAAACCCTTCTGATTTTAAAGATGGTGACTTGAATTATTCTTTGCAATGGAAGTATAATTACACAGGGAATTGGTGGAAAGATGAGGAAAAAATTAACTTTACAGAATATGATGCCTCTTGGGGCTTGAATTACAATGAAGGCGATGATTATAGATATGGTTACCTGGGAAAAAGTGTAATGATTTTTGACAATGAAAGCTTTGATGCTTCAACTATTTTGGAAGATATGACTAAACACAATTTCTGCCAAATCCATTCGTATAATGATGAGGTGGTTTATGTTTGCAATTGGAATGTTTATGACCGAGGAGTGGATATTGACCAAAACAGTTGGAAATACAGGGAAATATTATGGAATCATAAGAATGTTTTAGCCAGGTTTAGCGTTGGATTTGGAGAATATTTAAGCGATGAAGAAATATCTAAGCTTGTAGAAAAGGAAACCATAAAATTCATAAATTCGCTAAAGGATAATCAAGGCAAATATGTTGGCTGGGAAAACTTTGATATTGATTGGCCTTTCGGCAACCAAATGTTTGATTCCCTGGAAATGTGCCCCTCAGATGTTCCTCAGGACGCGTGCAACCCATTCTGGACATGCATAACGGAGCCTGCAATTTGCCCTGAACATGGTTTCCAGACACAAACCTGCAAAGATTATTCTTGCGATAATGAAGATATTGTCAGTCAAATGTCCTGCAATCCCGGAATATGCTCCGGATGTTTGGTTCCAAAATGGTTTGAGAGCGGTGATCTCGGCAATAATAAATGCATCCCCTATGGATTTAGATTTGAGAATCAAATTGGTTGGAATACGAAAGAACAAACAGGAGGAGACATAGAAACATTAACCATTAAAGAGGCAAATGGGACTGAAGATGAAATAAACTTATCAATCTCTTCAGATGGACTTGCAACTCTTGAAGTTGAAGGTTGGGGTAATAAAACATATACATTCAAGCAGGGGGATAAGATAGATGTGGACGTTACAGGGTGGGACAAGAATTTTATATCTTTGAGTTTTGTTGCAACAGAAGTTGTTTATGATGATAAAAATTATGAAGATAGTTATGTTACCTTTGAATTTACATATGTTTATCTTGGGCAAACTGAAGATACGATAAATGCTTATTGTGACATTGATGGATACGTGAAGCCTCAAAAAACGCAAGAGGGAGGGGAATGGGCTAAATGTCAAAATAATTATGAATGTGATAGCAATTTGTGTTCTTCTGGAGAATGCATTGAATTAAAAGATATTGCAGGTGAAGCATCTGCATTTAAGACGATAGTGATTACATTTTTCTGCAGGATTACTCATCTTTTGAGCAGTGATAATTATGATCAATGTTTGCTTGATAATGGAGTAGATCTCAAATAAATTCTTTTATATTTTTCGTAGCATTAAAACTTTAAAAACTCTTTTCATTATTTATTTTTATGGTGTCCATCGTTAAAGTTCCTGGCATCAATGGACTTGGAAGGACAAAAGGCTGCGAAAGGGCAGGCAATGCAATTCTGGACGCCCTGAAAGATATACATACAAATGAGCAGGGAAAACCGATTGATGTTGCCTTGCTTGACTTGGAAGAGATACATCTTGACAATAAAAACCCGGGGTTAACAAATAAGCTGATTTATGAAAACTGTTTGGAGATTTTTAAAGAAAAGCCAAAAACAATTTTTTTAGGCGGAGATCATTCAATAAGTTATTCAATAAATCGGGCTTTTCTCGACGCGTGCAGGGACTCAGAAAGAGAACCATGCCTGATTGTTTTTGATGCGCATGCTGATTGCTTGACCCCCTCTATTGCTAGCAAAAGGGGGTTTCCAACAAACCGCGAATGGATTAGGGGATTGGTTGAAGCAGGATTTCCTGGCAAGAATATAATGATTGTTGGCGCAAGAAACATGGAGAGAGCCGAATTGAATTTTTTGAAGGAGCAGGACATAAGAATAATAAGCATGAATCAGATTGTAGAAGATATCCAGGATACTTGTGATATAATAATGGAGTTTTCTGATGGAAAGGATTTATACGTTTCAATTGATATCGATGTCGTAGATCCCTCTTCTGCTCCATCTACAGCGCATCCTGAGCCGGGCGGGCTTGCAAGCAGACAATTTATTTATATGATTCAGAGAATAAATAAGATAAGGAATCTCAGGGGGCTTGACCTAACTGAAATAAACGAGAAGAATGACAAGGATAAAACCACTGTTAAATTAGGTGCGAAGATTCTTGCAGAACTGCTATAAGATTTATAAATTAATTAATTCTTAATTAAACAATGGATAAAAGATTGTGGTTGCTTATACTTTCAGATGTTCTTATATTAAGCGGCTTTGGATTGCTGGGACCAATATTTGCTGTTTTTATAACAGGAGGTCTTGAAGGAGGAACTCTTGTAACTGCAGGCTTGGCGACGACTGTTTTCCTTGTGGTTAAATCAATTGTGCAATTGCCCCTATCAAGATTTTTCATAGATAAGGAAAAGCATAAAACACATTCTCTTCTTTTGGGAACGCTTCTTATCGTTTCTGTTCCTTTCATCTATACTTCTGCAGAACATATATACACCATATTTATTGCACAAGCAATATATGGATTGGGTGCAGCAATGGCCTATCCGGCATGGTTTGATTTGTTTACGGCTTATATGGATAAGAAGCACCGAGGATTTGAATATACTATATGGGCAACCGGCGTAGGACTTGGCTCCGCCCTTTCGGCTTATCTGGGAGCAGAATTCGCCGAGAGATTAGGATTTGATTATTTATTCTTCCTAGTTGGCGGAATTTCTTTCCTTGGATTCTTACTTTTAATAGTACTTGATAGAATTGACGGGCGAAAAGCCAAGGCTCCACTTGCATATTCTTTGAAGAACAGGGTAAAGAGATGAGGTCTTTTATTTCGATAGATATTCCGGAAAATATCAAAGAAGAGATAGTAAACATGCAGAATTCTTTGCCTGATTTCGTCGGAAAAAAGACAGAACCCGAAAATTTGCATTTGACTCTTAAATTCCTGGGTGAGGTAGATGATGGAACAATTAGTGAGATTGAGGCTAAGTTGAGCAGAATCAAATTCGAGAGATTTGAAACAGAATTAGAGACTGCGGGTTTTTTTGATAATCCAGAAAGGGGAATTGTATGGATACACCTGACGGATTGCGAAGAACTGCAGAAAGAAATTGACAAATCCCTAGAGGGATTGTTCGAGAAGGAAAAAAGATTTATGGGACATCTTACTATCGCGAGGGTCAAGAAGATAAAGGATAAAAAGAAATTTTTGGATGAACTTTCTAAAATTAAGATAAGAAAAGTTCATTTTAATGTTGATAAATTTTATTTAATGCGATCAAAATTAAGCAAAAATGGACCTGTTTACAGTGTTTTAAAAGAGTTTTCGTTAATATAATCGTTTATATGCAAATTTTTATAAGGCTCAGTTCTCTTTTTAGGTTTTAATGGCAGCATCCATTAAACCGAAAATTCCTTTAAGAGATCTGTACGAAGATGTGCTTTGCAGATTAAAAGATGGATATGCGCATGTTCTTGTTGTTTCCGATGATAAATCTCAATCTGAAAGATTTATTTCAAGCCTTCTTGAAAATAAGGAAAGAGAGTTTTTGAATGATAAAGTAAAATCATGCTCAAGCGAGGAATATAATTTGTATTTTTGCAATAAAAAATCTTTTTCTAGACTCGAACAGTTAAAAAGAAGAAAAACACGATTGATTATGCTGGATGAAATAGAAGTAGTATATTAATAATCTTTTTCAACCAACCCAATTATAACCTCTGCCTTCTTACCAATAATTTTTTTTAATGCTTCTGCGGACGCGTTCATTATGTTTTTTATTGTTTTGAATTCCTCAAGAAGTTTTTTTGCTGTTTTTGGACCTATACCCGGAAAACTTTCAATTATAAACTGCAATTGTTCTTTTGCATTGAGGGATTTCTTTTTTGCATTGAGGGAAACTTCTCCTTCAGACTTTCTTGAAAGAACGGATATATATTTTGCAGTATCTTCCGTGTTTTTTGTGAAAATAAATGGAACTTTGTGTCTGAGCGCAATTGAGAGAAGGAAACCACGTATTGCATTTGCATTTACTCTTGTTCCTGCCGGGTTTTCATCCTTGTATAATTCTCTTTCATCAATTCCCTCTATAATCAAAAGCTTATTGTTATATTGCTGCAATTCCTCAAGCTGTTTTATCAGCCTTCGGTTTATCATTGATGACAAGAAGTCGGATACGGTTTTTCTTTCTATTACCACATCACCAACGATGTAATCTCCTACTTTAAGCTCTCTGAATTCAATATCCATTCCCTGCCTCCTTAGCTCAGATGGAACTAGGCAGTTTTTCTCACGATAATCTATAGTTATCTTTTTTCTTTCTTTTGGCTCCGCTTTCAGCTTGTTTTTAGAGAAGATATTGAAGATTTCTTTGGGTTTCATTTTAGTTTTGCTTGTCTGCCTCTTAATTTATTTTGCATATCCTCTTTTATTGAGCCTATGGACTCCTGCATCTTCTTCTCTCTTGCCCTAGCGACATAAAAATAAGATTCATCCCTTGTTTTCTTGGTTACGAGAATTATTAATTTCCCCTTTATCAGCCTAGCAGTTCTTCCTGTCCTCTGGATTGCCCTAATTGCAGAGGGGATTGGTTCATAGAACACAACGACGTTTACCTCTGGAATATCCAGTCCCTCCTCTCCTATAGATGTAGCACACAGAACATTTAGTTCTCCTGAAGAAAACTGTGTTATAATTTCCCGCTGTTCTTTTTGATTTAAGCCAGTCACCTGCCCTGCATTTGTCCTTTTTGCCTGTCCGACAAATATCTTTGATTTAATGTTTTCCATCTCATTCAGCTTTTTTGAGATTATTGAAGCGGTATCTCTAAATTGGGTAAAAATAATTATCTTTGCCACGGCATTATTCTTTAGTTCTTTTTTTAATATCTCTGTGAGTTCTTTCATTTTTGGATGTTCTATTCCGTTCTCCAAGAGTAAATTTGACCTTAGGAAGGCAAATGTGAATTCTGGGCGTGAAACCAGTTTGATAACTCCCTTGCTTTGCTTTTTGGCTGCCTGTTCAAGAAGATTTTTAAGATAAGCATTAAAACTTTGCAGCGTCTGGGTTTCAAGAAGTTCCAAGGCGTGCTGTATTTTTATTGCCTGCGCGCATACGCTTGAAGCAGCAAGGTTATTGAAGTTTTTATTGCCCCTTAAAATGCTTGCCATTATTCTTTTTTGAAGCTCTATAAGCGCTACTTTAGTGGTGGGACCAAAGAGTAATCTCCTGTTTTTTAACTCATCAATATATTTTTCAAGAAGCCTTGAAAGAGCTTGCCTCATCTCATCAAATTCGGGTGGAAAATCTATGTCTATTCTTTCAAACTGAAGCTCCTGAATATATTCTTTCACATCTCCGCTTTCCCTATTTCTTAATTCGACTTCCTCTATTGACAAATTTTTGCATATCTCATTTATCTTCGATTTTTCGCTTCCTGGAGAGGCAGTTAGCCCGATTATCCTTGGGTTCATCGCGTTCTTCATATAGTTTTGTGCAATGAAATTATAATCATAGTTTTTCATACATCTATGCGCTTCATCTTCTACTAACAGGCATACTTCTTCAAGCCCGTACAGACTGTTATTTAAATCATTTGCAATGCATTGTGGTGTTGAGAAAATTATGTCCGCAGTTTTCCATATTTTTTTTCTGCTCACCGGATTTATCTGTCCGGTGAATATTTGCATATCTGCAAAGAGCTCTGGAAGATGCTTTTTGAAGTACCTAAGATGCTGTTCTGCAAGAGGCCTTGTTGGTGCAAGAAACAAAACTTTTTGTCCTGGGAACTGTTTCATTCTTTCTACTGTGACCATTAATCCAATAAGAGTTTTTCCAAGCCCTGTCGAAAGTACGACCAGGCAATTTTTCTTCATGCATGTTTCAAAGATTTTTACCTGATATTCTCTTGGTTCGATTCCTTCTAAAAATTCCATAATCGGGAAAAGTCCTATCCTTATAAAAAGTTATCCTATGTTTTTGGATAATTTATTATTTGTTTAGTGTACCAGAATAACGCCCGCAAGAGCAATTAAGATTATTGCTGCAAGTGCAGACCATACGAGCAGGTTGCCGAAGAATATCTTGTTTCCGTCAAGATCGGAAAGAGGGAACATATTAAAGAATGCATAATATAGGTTTATTCTTGCGAAGTCTACAAATCCGATTAGATATCCTATTAATGCGAAGAGAAGATTTGCAACTATCCCAAAGGCGGCAATTCGTCCTATATGTGCTTCATCCATTTCAGAGAAGGAATAAAGTCCATGCCTTTTTGCAGCCCGGTAAGTTTTTGGCTTTACTTCAAAAACCAGAGAAGCCATCCATACAAAGCTACCAAGGCTAAAGAAGAATATTTTGGAAATTAAGGGAAGAAAAGCTCCTGTTGGAAACGGTTTTTTGAAAGTTTGGCTGGGCTTAAATCCATACCTACTGGTTTCCCATATTCCTATTTCAACTTCTGAATCAAGGTAATAGCTTGTAATCTTCTTTGCAAAAACATTTATTATAATTACAAAAAATACTGCCAAAAGAGAATACAAAAATAGATTCCATGTCTCCATGAGGCTTATTAAAAACGCAAGGATGATGGAAACCACCACAATCATCAAAATTTCTTTTTTATTAATCATGGTTTTTTAAAGTAGAGGTTTCTTATAAAGGTTTTCGTGTTTACTGGCTCGCTTTGTGAAATATATCTAATTGAAGAGAAAACTATTTAAATAAAGACTTATAGTCTTTATTATGCGAGTAAGAAAAATTTCGGAGGTGCTTGGCACGAAAGTTTACACTGATTCTGGAGACTTCTTTGGAGAAATAGAAGAGGCAAATCTCCATGAGAACAAGATAGAGGGATGGAGAATAAAAGTCGGAGGAAGTGTAATGTCCCTTATTGGAGGAGCAAGAGGAGTCATAATCCCGCATCAGTTTGTTCGGGCAATAAGCGACATATTCATTATCAACAAGACAGCGCTTCCAAGTCAGGAATCCCAGATTGAAGAGGTTCCTGCTGAGTTGATATAAGATTAGATAGTTCTATTAATAATTAGCCAAAAATAGTTTGTTAAGATAGTTAATATAAAAGGTATACCCAAAATTTTGAGTTTTATATTAATTCTGAGCGAACGAAGTGAGTGAATTTCTTTGAACCTTCCCAATATAAAAATATTTAAATACAGTTCTTTACTTCATAATTAATCTTAAAATGACAATTGAAACAGTTCTTCAGCATTGGGTATTAACCGATTTTGTATATCCTTTCCTGCTTGTATTCTTCATAGCATTCGCAGCGCTTGAAAAATCAAAAATTTTGGGAGATGACAAAAGGCAGCTCAATGCGATGGTTTCTTTTGTAATCGGACTTATTTTTGTTGGGGCGATATTCCCAAAGATGGTTGTTGGCAACATGATTTTATTCCTGACAGTTTCCCTTATAGTGGTATTTGTATTTCTGCTTTTGTGGGGATTCATTATGGGAGAAAATATAAAAATGGACAGCAAACCTCTTAAATATTTTTCAGCTGCATTAATATTTGTTGCAGTTGTATTGGCAGTGTTTTGGGCAATAGGTTCATGGGGAATATTTACTACTCTCTATAACTTTTTATTTCATCAGACTTGGAGCAAGGAATTCTGGACAAATGCCTTGTTTGTATTGGTTATCATAGGAGCAATTGCGTCTGTGATTAAGCCAACAAAGAAGTCTTAAAGAAAATTTTAATATCTGAACATCTCTCTTCTAATTAAAAATAAACTGTTTTTATCATTAACCTCTGGTTTTTTATCTTCTATATTCTTGTTATGGATTTCGTAAAAAATAGAGAAATCTTTATAAATAATCCTGAGTAACCAATAATATGTTTGAAGGCATATCAATTTTAGCATCGTATGGATTCTTTCAAGGAGGAATAGGTGATTTGCTTAATTATTGGGAGCAGGCTGGATTTTTTAGTTATGTCCTTCCATTCTTGCTGATATTTTGCATTGTTTATGTGACAATTAATAATATAAAACTTTTTGAACAAAACAAGGCAATTAGTGCGGTAATAGCTGTTTCTGTTGGTTTGCTTTCTCTTCAATATGACATGGTGCCATTATTTTTTGCAGAATTATTTCCACGAATTGGAATTGGATTATCTATGATATTAGCTTTATTAATTCTTAGTGGCTTGTTTATAGATCCTAAAGATAATACAATGAAGTGGGGGCTATTCGGGGTTTCAATAATTATTTTGATAGCTGTTCTTTATGATTCTACGGAGTTTTCAGGGGGATATTATCTTTATTATCTTCTTGATCCCCAGATAATGTCATGGGTGTTCTTTATAGGACTAATTGGAATAGTTGTAGGTGCGGTTACTAAAAAGAAGCCTGAATTACCTAAGATTAATATTCCTTTGTTTGGGAAACCTGGAGATCAAGTCCCATACTAAACTTTTAATTTTTTGAAGAATTCTTATTTTTTCTTAGAACGCTTTTTAGTTTTAGCCGCTGACTTATGAGTTACCCCATGATGCTTGCCTGAAGGGTTTGCTGAATGGGCTATGGGATGATGTGTGACTGGATGTTGGATTGGAGCACTATGTGTTTGCTCTGCTGAAGGAGAGGGATGCCGGGCTGCAGGAGTTACAGCATGTTCTGTTGGAGTATGATGTGCGGGATGAGATTGCTGTGTGTGATGATGCTCTGTCGCTGATGCGAGTATCTTTCCATATGCTCCCTGCATCATCGAAAGCTCTTTTTTCACGCTTTCTATTCCTGACCCATATGCGCCGACTTTTTCAAGGATTGCGCTTTGAAGCCTGTCTATGATGCTTTCTATTCTCTTCAGCCTTTCAAATATGCCGTCTGTTTTTGCCTGATAGATGGTTTTGAATTCATTTAAGTCTTCCAGTTGCTGCTGTATTTTTTTTATCTTTTCGCTGAATACCTGCTGGGCAATTTCTACCATTGTGTCCGCATCTGTTTCCGCATAATTTTGTTCTTGGGGATATATTTCCTGATAAGATTGGTTTGAAACATATTGTGATGGTTGGGCACGTTCTGGTCTTGGGGTATAAACATCTTCTGCTCCTTCTTCCGTGCTTTGCTGATACCCATGCTCATTTTGAGGTATTGGGGCATTCTCATCGTTGTATTCTGCCTGAGGAGCTTCTATGTCCTCCATTCCAGTGTTACCAACCGCATTTTTTATATTTGCTTGATTTAAAGCGTCATTTATTGCCTTTGGATAAATTCCCTGCTCCTCCAAATGCGAGGCTATATCCTGGTCGGACATTCCCTGCCCACGCATTTGTATTATCTGATCTAAAATGCCCATTTTTTATTGACACTTCTTTTTATTATTAACATTTTTATTGTTTTAAATTCTTTTTCTTAGGCTATCTGATGGCTGAAACATTTTTGCCTGCTTGTACAATATATCCAAATCTTCTTTTTTTGCGAATTTTGAAAATTCTTCTGATGCTGTTTCTATGAACAATATCAATCTCTGCATATTGTTCTTTAGTATTTCTATATCCTTCTTTATTTCCAATATCTTCCTATCTGAATTTTCCTTCATGTCTATGAGATTTTGGCCTATCAAAAGAGCTCTGTCTTTCAAAACCCGATATTTTTCCTCAATATCCCTCAGTTTTGTATGAAGATTACCCATCTCCTGTCCAGAATATGAATACTCGCTTTCAGCCATCTTCAAATAATGCGAGGCTGGTTTAAATTTGTTGCTATTATATATTTGTTACATTGCTACGCAAAATATTTTAAACTGGGTTGTCTTTTCTAACTTATGCAATTCAAAGTAAACGAGGGTTTCCATTAAAATTCAAAAATGAACTTTAAAGAAGGGACAAAGATCTACGCATATGAAGTAAGAAGAGAGGGAGGAGAGGATATACTCTATGTAAATTATATGGGGGCTCCATATGTTCCTAGCCTTGAAGATTCGGGGGAAGTAATGGAAAGGACAATTGATTTCTTGATAGAAAATCCCCAAGCATCGAGAATTGTATTTGTTCAGCAGAAAAATTATAATTATGATTTCAGAGAAACATTGATGCTTTTGGAAATAGCCCAGAGATATGTTTTTCTTCTGAAGCAGGAAAAAGTCTTGTCACAGGAAAAATTAATCAGTCCTGGATGTGAGCAGTTTTTTTCCCAAAGATATAATGAATTGTTTTCATTTCTTTTTCTTCTAAAGCGGGACCCGATATTAGCTTACAGCGATCTCAACAGGCTGAGAATTGAAGCCAAAATTTCTCTTGATAAAAAAAATGACAAATATAAGAATGATCAGTCAAGTTACATAAGACTCCTAGAGAAAATAATTGGACTTCTAGAGAATACTAAAATCATTCAAGAGATAACGCCTTATCTGAATGAATATTCCTCTGGAGACCGGAATATTTACCACAAGATTTTCAAAGTGGATACAATACCTAATTTTACATTTACTCGATTGGTTTCAGACCTGCCGTCAGACGCCGAGATAGTGAATCAATATAAGATTATTGGAGACGATTATGATGAATCTCTTGTCACCATCTTAAAAAAGAAAAATGAGCCTAAATTTATTTATCATCTTATTCCTCCTGAAAACACGCTTTCAGAAGACCATAATATTCTTCTGAATCTTGCGAGGGGCGTTTTGATAGAACATCAGCCAAAGGCAGAAGAATTTGTTGATACTGAGAGAACAAGGCAGGTTTTTTTCAACATTTCAAGAGACTTGTTGCAGGATTTAGCGCAGACGAAAAAGATATCTCTTTCTTTTTCGGATGTTAATAAATTAGCCACAATTCTTGTCAGGCATACAATCGGTTTTGGACTCATTGAAGTTTTGCTGCAGGATAAAAAATTGCAGGATATTTCCCTAAATGCCCCTATACCAATGACTTCTGTTTTTGTAAGACATCAGGATTATGATGAATGCATTACAAACATACTTCCAAGCCAGGAAGATACTGACTCTTGGGCTGCGAAGTTTAGATTAATTTCAGGAAGACCGCTTGATGAAGCAAATCCAATATTAGACACACAATTGGAAATAGGAAAAATTCGTGCAAGAATAGCAATTATCCAGCGACCCTTGTCCCCCGACGGGCTTGCATATTCAATAAGAAGACATAGGGAAGAGCCATGGACACTTCCATTATTTATACAAAATAAAATGATTAATCCTTTTGCTGCCGGATTGATGAGTTTCATGGTAGACGGTGCTAGAACGATACTGGTCGCAGGAACAAGAAGTTCTGGTAAGACTTCATTGCTTGGGAGTCTTATGCTTGAGATAATTCCAAAGTTTAGAGTCATAGTGATAGAAGATTCGTTGGAGTTGCCGGTAGAATCCCTTAGAAAATTAGGGTATGATATTTTGAGAATGAAAGTCCGTTCCGCGTTGCTGAAAACAACTTCCGAAATGTCTGCCGATGACGGAATAAGAACAAGCCTTAGACTTGGAGATAGCTGTCTGATTATTGGAGAAGTAAGAAGCGTTGAAGCAAAAGCACTTTATGAGGCAATGAGAATAGGCGCTTTGGCTAATGTTGTGGCGGGAACCATTCACGGAGCTTCTCCTTATGCTGTTTTTGATAGAGTTGTTAATGATTTGGAGGTTCCAATAACCAGCTTCAAAGCAACTGATTTAGTCGCGGTGGCGAATCCAATAAAATCTGCAGATGGGTTGCATTCTTGGAAGAGGCTTCTCCAGTTTGCAGAAGTAAGAAAACATTGGAAGCAGGACCCTCTTCTGGAAAAGGGTTTTGTTGATTTACTGAGATATAATGTAGAGAAGGACGAGCTCGAGCCGACAGAGGATTTGATAAATGGGGAGAGTGAGATAATAAAGGACATAGCTTCAAATGTAAGAGGATGGGCTGGAAATTGGGATGCAGTATATGACAACATTCTTTTGCGGGCTAAAATAAAAAAAGAACTTGTTGATACTGCGCAGAAAATAGGGGATATGAATCTTCTTGAATCAGAGTTTAATACCCTCGCAAATCATTCATTTCACGAGATATCTGACAATGTAAGCAAGGAAATAGGACTTCCAATGTCAAGCAGGGTTTTTCCCGAATGGCAGAAGTGGCTAAATCAGGAAGTTAAGAAAAGGAGAATCTGAGTTTTTTTAATCCCAAAATTTATTAACTTTTATTGAATTTTTCCAAGGATAATATTTATAAACTTGTGGAACAAATATATTCCATATGGAACGAAAAGATTACAAATTAGAAGTAATCGGCGAACTGTTGAGCAGAAAATCGCATGCCCGTGCTCTTGCCAAAAAAATGAGCACCAATCATACTACTATATTAAGAAAGCTCAATGAACTTTATGCGGAAAATGCTGTTGATTATGACAAAGAGGGAAAAAACAAATCTTATTTTTTAAAAAAGACTTCAGAAGCCAAGACTTATGCCTTTATGGCGGAAAACTATAAACTAAAAAAAGCCCTTGGGAAATACCCTATTTTAAGAAATGTCATTGAAAAAATACGGGAAAACCGAGCCATTAAGATTGCTATCCTTTTTGGCTCTTATGCAAAATTTTCCGCTAACAAGGAAAGTGATATAGATGTATATGTAGATACTTTAAGTCAGAAGCTTAAACAGGAAATAGAAAAAATAGATTCGAGAATTAATGCAAAGATAGGCAGGTATGATGGAAAAAACCTGTTAATCAAGGAAATAGAAAAAAATCATATAATAATAAAAGGAGTTGAAAATTTTTATGAACGAAATAGATTTTTTGAATAAATTAAAAAAAGAAGGCAGACTTGGACCAACTGAAATGAGCAATGAGATAAAAATGTCTTATTTGAAAAAATCTGAAAGTAATATCTTTTCAGCCAAACTATTGCTTGAAAATGAAAAGTTGGAAGAGGCTATCTCTTTGGCATATTACAGCATGTACAATATGTTGCTTGCTCTTTTATTTAATACGGGCATCAAGAGTGAAAATCATTCTGCCTCAATTATTCTTTTAAATATGATCTTTGGATTGGATAATTCAGGCATCTTAAGAGCAAAAAAAGAAAGAATACAATCTCAGTATTATGTTAATTTTAAACTAAAAAAACAGGAAGTTAAGGATTTATTAAAGATAACTGAAGATTTCAATGCGGGAACTCTTGACTTCATATCAAAACTTACCAATGACAGGATTAATGCCTATAGGAATAAATTTATTAAAATGATAAAATTTGATATAAACAAGGGAGACTAAAAGAGATGATAAAATGCCTGATGTAAAAGATATTCTTAGAAAATATGGAAGCAAGATAGAAGGACAGATTAACACCTCCAATATGAAGGGAGGCGATTACAGCCAGGAATATACCAGATTCAAAGAGGAGATGGCTCCAGAACTTTCAAAATATGAAAGATGGTGCAGAAGCCTTGGAAATATAATAAAATTAAATATTGCCGAGAAAGACAAGACGGCAATAAAGAGGCAGCTTGAAATTGCGCATCTTGATGTTGAGCCTTCCCAAGCGCTGACTTTGAGCGTTATGGCATTTGTAGGTGTTTTTTTAATAGGACTCTTGGTTTCTGTCGCGGTAATGCTGATTAATGAAACCATCGAATCATTTCCATTTCTGTTTTTTATCCTGATGGTTGTTTTTTCAGTGTTTCTTTTTTATTTCGTGAATGGATATCCTGCGCGACTGGCGAATAAATGGCGGCTAAAAGCAAGCAGTCAGATGGTTCCTGCCATTCTTTATGTTGTTGTATATATGAGGCACACGCCTAATTTAGAAAAAGCAATTGGTTTTGCATCAGAGCACTTGCAATATCCACTTGCATTAGATTTCAAGAAGGTATTTTATGATGTTGAAATAGGCAGATTTTCGACAATAAAAGACAGTTTGGATAATTATCTTGAGACATGGAGAGATTACTCTATTGAATTCATAGAATCATTCCACCTTATCGAAAGCAGTTTGTTTGAGCCAGATAATCTGAGGAGAATAACCATACTCGAAAAGTCATTGCAGGTTGTTTTAGATGGGGTATATGAAAAGATGCTTAAATTCACGCATGACGTGCGAAGCCCATTGAATACAGTGTATATGCTTGGAGTTGTTCTTCCCACACTTGGAGTGGTGCTTATCCCTCTCGCTTCCGCAATGATTGGTGAACTGATAAAGACTATTCATGTGTTCATACTTTTTAATTTAATAATTCCTTTTTTGGTTTTTTATCTTACGGATAAGATAATGTTGCTGAGGCCAGGAGGACATGGAGAAACAGAGTTATTGGAAAGAAATCCATTATATTACAAATACAAGACAAACAAACCATATGCTGCCGCGTTTCTTCTGACATTCCCTCTCTTTGTATTGGGCATGCTTCCATTGATATTTGGATTTACTCCCCTTCCAGAGATGATTGGACTTCAGAAAGATTATACTTTCGTTGAACTAGGAATGGGATTCCTTGGAAACGAGCAGTTGTTTGGGTTTATCTCAGATGCTTCCGGAACAACGGGGCCATTTGGAATAGGCGCATTGATGTTCAGCATGCTTGTTCCCTTGTCAATTGCCCTGTTCTTTTCAATGGCATTCAAGGAAAAGACGGAGGAGCTTATTGTAGAAAGGGAAAAAACAAAACAGCTCGAAGCAGAGTTCAACAATTCATTGTTCCAGCTGGGAAACAGGATAGGAAACGGGATTCCTCCAGAAATAGCTTTTGGAAAAATTGCAGAGTCTTCAAAAGGGTTAAGGACAGAGGATTTTTTCAGAAGAGTCAATTATAACATAAGGCAAGGGGGAATGAGTGTTGAGAATGCGATATTCAACCAAAGCACGGGAGCACTGAGATATTATCCCTCTGAATTAATCTCCACCAGTATGAAAATTCTTGTTGAATCTGCAAAGAAAGGCTTGAGCATCGCTGCGCTCAGCTTAATGAGCATTTCCGAATATGTCAAAAACATCCACAAGATAAACCAGAGACTTCAGGATATGCTTGCAGAGATAGTTTCTGATATGAAGAGCAACATGACATTCCTTGCTCCATTACTGTTGGGTGTTGTTGTCGGACTGGCGGCGATGATAACAGCTATATTGAATAAGTTAGATCTTTCAGAATTAAGCGGAGCGGATTTAGGCGGAATATCAAATTTTGTTGGAGAAGATGGAATTTTCCAATTAAGTCAAATGATTCCTCCTTATTATCTTCAGTTGATTATAGGTGTGTACATAATAGAAATAATATTCATCCTGACAACAACCCTTGTTACGATAGACTCCGGAGAAAACAAGCTTGAAAGAACATATAATGCAGGAAGGAATTTCTCAAGAGGAATATTCCTTTATTTCATAGTCGCGGTTGTCTCTGTGCTCGCGTTGTTCCTATTGTCGTCTATTGTATTGGGAAATATAATATAAAAATTTATAAATGATTAATTCATATTATAGAAATGGTAAATGAAGATCCATATAACCCTAAGTCATCAACATGGAAATGGATAGTTGGGATTGGAATCCTTGCTATTGTCTATTTTGCTTTGAAATATTTTGGAATAATATAATTTAATTTTTTAATCAGTTAAATTTATTAATCTTATATCCTATCCTCTGGAATGGATTGGAAACCTCTTTTAACAGGCATATTATTTCTATTAGACGCTCTTTTAGGATATGGCGGGAGCAATAGTTCCTTTTATTATGCGCCTGGAATAATGTTTTTAGCAGGCGGATTTGTGGGAAAAGAATTATTTAATGGAAAAATTATTAGTTTTGTCACTTGGATTTGCTTAATTATTAGTATTATCATGTTTGTTTCTGGAATAATGGGAATAAATTTATTCAGTTAAATTTATTAAATGGAAGTTGTTTTTCTACTTATGAAAAAAAGAGGTATTGTTGCAGATTATATTCCCTGGTTGATTATAGGAATTGCAGTTTTGGCAATAGTTATGATTGCCTTGTTTCTTTTAAGGGGACAGGGAGAAGGACTTATAGACAGAATTAAAAGTTTATTTGGAGGTATTTAATTTAATACAAAATGACGGAAGAGCTAAGCATTGGTTATACAATCAAAATTATATTGGGGCTCCTAGTGATAATAGCTGTTGTTGCAGGAATTTATCTTATCTTTAAGGATAAGATAATTGTCTTTTTCAAAAATCTTCCTGTTGGAAATGTGTCAAAGATATTTTTGAGTTTGATATAAAATAATCTTTTCAAAAAAGATTAGACAAAACTAAGAAAGAAGATGAAAAAAAATAAGAGGGGTTTTTTTCTTGCAGAGGAAACTCTAAAGATAGTGCTGGCCGTGATTGTTATAATCTTTCTGATTTATTTTCTCGCATCCCTTTATTTCTCGGGCAAGGACTCGGAAGATTTGAAACTTGCAGAGGAGTCAATGAACTATTTGAATGAGCAGATGGGTTTGAAATCTACAGAAGTTCAAATTTATAATCCGAAAGGATGGATAATAACTGCATGGGAGACGGGGGGAGAAATGCCTCTTCAATGCTCTAACTTAGGATGGAAAAACTGCGTATGTTTTTGTGAAAGACATTTTGATTATTTGGGATTTTTCAAAAATACTCCTTTAGAAGATTGTAATGAAGACAATTATTGTCTTGAATATAACAAAGAAGTCTTTATTAAAGACAACGCTCTTAGGATAGATAATTCTCCAATTACACTTGAAATAAACTACGGGGACAAAATAGAGGTAAGCAAAAAATAATGGAGTTAGAAACTTTTATTAAAACGATAGGATGGCTGGTTGTCTTTGGGATAGCAATAATTGCAATTTTTAGTTTAAAGGGTGCAGGAGTTTTAGGATAATCCAAAATGAGAAAAACTTTATCATTAAGAAAAGGAATGTCAAAGAGGGGGGAGCTGACGACCCAGCAGATAATAATGATAATAATTCTTATTGCAAGCTTTGTGATTCTTTTGTATTTCCTTTTCAGAATAAATCCCGCTGAAACAAGCTCCAAGCAGATATGCTATAATTCTGTTGTTTTATTGGATAAGGGAAGCGGGCTGGTCGGAAGCTTGGATTGCAAAACCAATTATCTTTGCCTGTCAGGGGGAGATGGATGCGCTGACTTCAATCCAACCGTCACTGCGAGTGTTGACCCCTCTAAGAAAGAGGGGGTCATGAAAGAGATTGCAGATGAAATGGCTGACTGCTGGTGGATGTTTGGAGAAGGAAAGATAAATTATGGAACTGCAGAAGGCACATCCATAAAATATGCTCTGTGCTCCATAATAGAATTTGACAAGAAGGTTCAGGAGAAGGTTCCAGAGATTTCTTATTCTGAATTATACCAGTATATGCAAGCACACCAATCTTCACATGCAACTTCTCAAAGTTATCTTCAGTATTTATATGGAGTAAATGATGTTAATCTTTTAGTGGTTCAGTCGCAATTTCATGTAAATGTAGCGCAGGATAAAATTGACACTAGTAAAAAATATTCAATAATTACAGGAATAGATGATAATGTTTCTCCTTTTGCTGATGAGTATTTTAAGGTTTACATAATTCCTACTGCCGAGACATCATTCAAAATTGTCGCAGGGGAATTCATAACCAAAGCTTCCTAGCAATAATTTTATTAAGTAGTTTTATCTTTTTTACTTATGAACAAAATAAGGGGAAAAGAAAAAAACCTTCGGTTTTTTAATCCTTCGCTTTTTCCAAAATCGAGAAAAGGGGACGTGCTTATAGGCGAGGTCATATTTCTTGTGCTAAACCTTGTTTTTCTTTCAATCCTTATCATATTTGTAATTTCAAAGACAAATGATGCTTCCCTCCTAGAAGAAAAATATGCAAAACAAATAGCATTGGTCATAGACTCCGCAAAACCGGGAATGACAATTCACATAAACATGGAGGATGCAATCAAAAAAGCGCAGGATGAAAAGCAGGACATCAAAGGAATTGTCAAAATAAATGATAATATTGTTACATTAAAGCTTAAGGAAAAAGGGGGTTATCCATATTCATTTTTCAATGATATAAGCGCGAATGCCTATCTGGACACGGGCAATAATAAGGAGTATGTTATTGTCATAACTGAAAAATAAAATATCTTGGCAATGAAAAATAAAATAATTTTTGGAAAAAGGGGGTCGGAAACAACTATAACCATTTACTGGTTTGCAATACTGATGATAGTTGCGGTTGCTATTGTTTATATGGTAACTTCTGCATATGGGAAGCCGTATGATGTTCGTGGAATTGAAGCAGATATACTTGCTAATAATATTGCGGATTGCATAAGTCAAGGGGGATATGTAAATGCAAATACCCTCGCAGATTCTTCCTTCAAGGCAAAGTTTCTAGAGCAATGCAAACTGAATTTCAAAACTGAGGAGGGATTTGCGGACGCCAGTGGGGAATATTATGCTGAAGTAATCTCATACGATTTTGACACAAACAAAAGAACTAATTCAGACATATCCTATGGAAATCTTGTTCTAAAACAGTATTGTGAATTAAAGGGAACAACTCTTCCAGTATGCACACGAAAGAATATTTATCTTATTGACGAACAGCAGAATAAATATGGGGTTACTATTCTTACAGTTGTAAACAAGGCAGAGAAAAACGCATGATGATAAAAAACAAAAAAAACCTTCGGTTTTTTAATCCTTCGATTTCTTTGAAATCGAGAAAAGGACAGATATCAGAAGGAATAACATGGGTGGTTGCAACCATAGCCATCATAATTATTTTGTTAGTTTCCATATCTCTCACCTCTTTTTATACGAAAGATAGGGAAATCAAAAAAGATTTTTTCAGGGATAGCACCAATCAAAAAACAGTCTTAAGTTATTTGTTGACAAAAGAGGATAACGGAGAGATTGTTTATTTGGATATAAAAAAGGAAGGCAATCTTAAAGATGTCAGTGGCAATCTCGCACTGAAAATTTTTAATGGACTTTACAAGGACAGATATCAGCAGATGTGGGTAGGGGTTAGCAGCCTTGGAGAAGGGGTCATCTCAACAAGCCTTAATGGTGTTGAGAATGAGTTTTTCGGAAAAAAAATGCTTTTGATACACAGAGAATCCTATTCTTCATTGGTTCCTTTTGACAAAACTAAATTTTTTGAGGCAATTTTTGTGAGAAAACCTTGATAAAATGAAAAAAAACCTTCGGTTTTTTAATCCTTCGATTCTTCCAGAATCGAGAAATGGTGACATGCCAACGCTTATACTTGTAGTAGGGATTTTCTTAGTATGCGGGCTGACTGTTTTTAGCCTGATTATTTCTTTGGGGTCATTTGAAAAAAGCTTTGGGGTGCTGGAGAACATGGTCGCGGTTAATTCAATGGCTGACCAGATAAGATTTTATGAAAATGTAGGGCTGGATCCAACAAGTTTTTTGGATATAACAAAAGAGAACAATGCCTATAATATCACATCTAAAAAAACAGAAAAAGAAAAAATAGTCTTTTATATTGAGTATATAATTCCCGCAAATACTCCCGCCCCCAAATAAAAACATTTTTAAACAAAACTAACCTCCCTGGGATATGATTGGAGATAAAAGAGGACAGGGATTAAGCACAAGCACAATTGTTCTGCTAATATTGGCGGTTGCTGTTCTTGTTATACTGGTGCTGGGATTTACAATAGGATGGAGCAAGTTCCTTCCTTTCCTCAATACAAATAATGTTCAGGATATAAAAACAGCCTGCGCAACGGCATGTTCGACAGAAAGCACTTTTGATTTCTGCACAACTCCGAGGGAAGTAAATGACAAGGTTAATACTAAGTTTACAGACACGTGCGATAAGTTGGCAAATGATGCAAAATACACTGTTAGAAATTATGCAATAGCTAAATGTCCTACCATCACATGTACTGCGGCTTAAACATTAGTTCTTAATTAAAAAAATGGATGATTATACTTTTTCTGATAAAAGAAACAAGAGAAAAAGCAAGTTAAAAGAAAAGAAAAAACATCCTTATAAGAAAGGCGGTTTCTCACGAAGCATGAATTTTGGGAAGAAGAAATAAGATTGTTAATGTTAAAGCATAATTCCCAGATAGGATTGCCTGGTAAGTTATAGGTAAATTAATTTTATATTAAACTTCCCGTTCATTTTATAAATATAACTCGCTGATTTATTATATGTTGGAACTGTTTTTAATTATCTTAGCATTTATATGGCTGATTTTTGCAGTAGTGAGCGATTTGAGAACAAGGGAGATTCCAAACTGGCTTAATTTTTCCCTCATAATATTTGCATTGAGTGGCAGATTGTTTTATTCTGTTTTCAGCGGTCCTGACTGGAGTTTTTTTATTCAGGGAGTTTTTGGCTTCGCGGTTTTTTTTGCAATTGCTAATCTGCTTTATTACGGAAGATTTTTTGCAGGAGGAGATGCAAAATTACTGATGGCTCTTGGACCTATTCTTCCGTTTGGAACAAGCCTTTTATCAAATGTTAGCTTATTTCTTTCTTTCTTGTCATTATTCTTTATAGTCGGAGCTGCCTATGGTTTTGTGATGGTTTTGTATCTCAGCTTTAAGGACACCCAAAAATTAAAAAAGAGCTTTTTAAGAGGTATCAAGAAGAACAGAAAATCTTTCTTTATTTTTATGGGCATTGGACTCACGTTTATGCTTGCTGGACTGGCGGAGGAATTATTGTTTATACTGGGAGTTTTGATATTCCTTCTGCCTTACTTGTTCTTTTATACAAAAGCCATTGACAACACCTCACTTGTCAAGAGAATAAATGCTCAGGCGCTTACAGAAGGAGACTGGCTTTACAAAGACCTTCGGGTTGGAAAAAATATCATAAAAGCCAGATGGGAAGGATTAAGCAAAAGAGAAATTGCACTCATACGAAGAAAGTGTAAGTTTGTTTTGATAAAGAGAGGAGTTGAATTTAGCCCTGTATTCCTGATAAGCTTTGTCTTTTTTGTATACTTTTATCTAAATGGAATGACTAATTTATGGAATTCTCTGTGGTAGCCATAATTTTTTCTCGAACATTTCCACCGCTTTTTTCAACTCAGATTTTTTCTGCTTAGGAGCTTTAGGTTTTGAAGATGCTGGTTTTGTTTTCAGCAGTTTTTCAACTTCTTCCAGCTCCTCTTTTTTTGCTGGCTGTCTTTTTGAACTGAAGGTTTCATCAGCATAAATAGGTAGAATATTTATCACGTGATGACCAAACATGCTTGATACGGTAGTATCGATTCTTTTTGGCTTTAATTTTGACTTAATTCTTCCCGCGATTGTTTTTGCAAGTTTTTCAGCGTCTTTTGGGATGTTTACTCCTTCTTTCAGATGCTTTTTTGGAATTACCAACATGTGTCCTCTTGAAATGGGATTTATTTCGAGAACAGCAATTGCTTCAGGGTTTTCATCTACTCTGTATGAGGGGATGTCTCCGAAAACTATGGAACAAAAGACACATTGACTGTTTTGTCCGGCCACCAGATTATTTTTTGCAAGAAATTCCTCTAACTCTCTGGAATTCATATTTTCTATCTGTTCCTTTGCATATTCTTTTTTATCCTCTGGAAAACTTTTTTCTATGTGTTCCTGCAACTGTCTTTTTAATGCAGAGGTTTGCTCGGGGGTTAACATTTCAGTAATAAAAAAACAGGATTAATATAATTAACTATGCAGATTTCTGCAATATATTTGCATATAAATAGAAATCTTTATATCCCTATTGTCTTTTTCTCTCTAAGGGATAAGAAAGGTAGGGAGATAGGCATACTAACAATAATTTTTATTCTTTTATTACCGAGTGTGATATGTGCTTTATTCTTTTATTATTCTTTAAATCTTCCCCTTTGGGTTATAGGAATTATATGGATAATCTTGGCTTGGACAACATTTAGAATCGTGCAAGATACCGATAATGAATTGACTTATGGTATGGAAGAAGATGTGCGTAGGAGGGTTAAAAAAAGAATTGGTTTCTTTTTTTGGGTTTTTTAATCATGGTGACAGCATATTTTTTTGTTGAAGAACCATTTCGTGATGTTCTTTTGATATTTGGTGCAGTTTTAGCGATTATAAGTGTCTTGATGAAAAGTAGGGCTTAACTACCTTTTTATTCTTTCTAACCAAACGCCCTTCTCAAATCAATAACCTGAACGGAATTAACATCTTTGATTTTTCCCAGCTTTTCCTCGAGTTTTTCAAGTTCTTTTTCTTCAGGCCATGCGAAAAAGACAATTATAGCATTTAATCCGAAGGCAATAGGCTCTTCGGTAATTGTGCAATTCTTTCCGCCAGTTGATTCAACAAGCTCCTTCGCCTTTTCTCCAATCTTCTTTGTGTTAACAGAAGGAGAAGAAGGCATTATCTTTATTTTTACAGCTGCTATCCCCATATTTTATCTTATTTAAGAGGGTTTAAAAGACTTTTTGAAAGGTATGAAAGTGTTAACTAACAATTAAATTTAACAATTAATATGTTTATCATTAATTGCTAATATTACTCGATAGATTTATTATTTATAATTATTTTTTACAGCAATCCTTATAAATAAGCAATATTTTTCTGAAAGATGACAGAGATTAGTTACGAAAAACTTCTGGACAAGATCTCAAGGACATCTGGGCTTGAAAAAGAAGAAATTGAGAGGAGAATAGAAGCAAAAAGAGCAAAGCTTTCTGGACTTATAAGCAAAGAAGGGGCTGCGCAGGTTGTCGCATCTGAGCTGGGCTTCGCATTTGACAAGGAGAAAATAAAGATAGATGAACTCGTGTCTGGAATGAGAAAGGCTAATACTATTGCAAAAATAATAAAGATATTTCCACCAAGAACATTTTCAAAGAACGGAAAAGAAGGCAAGGTTGCCAATATGATAGTTGCTGATGAAACCTCCAATATCAAGGTTGTTCTTTGGGATGTCAATCACATAGAACTTATAGAGAAGGGGGAGATAGGCGAGGAAAAAACCGTGGAAATTGTGAACGCAACGATGAGAGGAAATGAACTTCATCTTGGAAGCTTTTCTGAACTAAAATTAAGCAAAGAAGAATTGAATGAAGTTAAGAGGGATAAGGCATTTAGAGAAAAAGAGATATCTGAATTCAAGCTTTCAGATAATGCAAGCACGAGGGCATTTATAGTTCAAGTTTTTGAAATGAAGGAATTTAATGTATGTCCTGAGTGCAGGAAAAAAGTGGTACTTGAAGGAGACCAATATCTCTGTGTTGAACATGGGAAAGTTTCTCCTGAAAAGAGAAATTTGATGAACGTTGTTATTGATGATGGGACGGAAACAATGAGGACAGTAATGTTTCATGATGTTTTGCAAAGTCTGGCGCATAGCAAAGAAGATTTACTTGGCAAGGAAATGATTTTTTCGGGCGATGTAAGATTAAACAAATTTTTTAATACTCCTGAATTTATAGTTGAAAGTGTGAAAGAACCAGATGTTGATGAAGTGCTAAAAAGCTTGGAAGAAAAAGAGTGATATATCATAGGTAGAGTATTGATTGTAAATTAATTAAGTGATGTTTTAATTAAAAATATATTAAGGGGATTGATTAAGTTATAGCTAAAATGGACGCGGTAACAATAATATTGGTTCTTGTCTTATTAATAGCGGCTTTTTTGATTGGACATTGGATAGGGGTTTTTAGGAGAGACAGATACTGGGAAAGTGAGCTGCCCGAACATAGGAGAGAGGCAATCGCGAAATCAAGGGCTGTTTTGGGCGGGCAGTTTTCTGAACAGCTTGCTCCATTTCTTCCTGACTTCAAGTATCTGCCAACAGAATGCAGATTTATAGGAAAGCCAATTGACCTTTTGGTTTTTAGAGGTATGGACCAAAAGGAAATAGATGAAGTTGTATTTGTTGAAGTCAAAAGCGGAAAGGCAAGGAATTCTCCTGTTGAAAAAAGCCTTAAGGACACGATAGAAAAGAAGAGAGTGAGATGGGAAGAATACAGGATTCCAGAAGATTTGACTAAAGAACACAAGGATAAGGATGTTTTTTAAGATATATCTAACAGCCAAATAATCTTTATAAACAGCCACCGTATTGAAATTCTATGGCAAAAGGCGATGCGGATGAAAAGGTATCTGTTTCTGAAAGCAAAGAGCCAAAACTTACTGACCTCCCTGGAATAGGACCTGCTGTTTCTTCAAAACTTGAGTCTGCAGGGGTATATGATTTGATGACTCTTGCTGTAATGAGCCCAAGCGAGCTCGGAGATACTGCCGGAATAAGCCCTGCTGTTGCAAGGAAGGCAATTCAAGCTGCAAGAAAAATGCTTGACCTTGGTTTCACAGATGGATTGGAATTTGCGGAGAGGAGAAAGACAATAAATTATATTACAACTGGAAGCAAAAATCTGAATGAACTTCTTGGCGGAAAGGGAGTTGAAAGCAGAGCTGTTACAGAAGCTTTTGGGGCTTATGGAAGTGGAAAAACTCAGTTAGGTTCAACACTTGCTGTTAATGTCCAATTGCCTATTGAAAGCGGAGGAGCAAATGGAAAATGCGTATTCATAGATACGGAAGGAACATTCAGACCCGCAAGGATAAAACAAATAGCAGAGGGGCTTGGAGCCAATCCCGAGAAAGTGTTAAAGAATATTTTTGTTGCAAGAGCTTTTAATTCTGACCATCAGATGCTTTTGCTGGAAAAAGTTTCAGAGATGATTAAAAATGGAGAACCAATAAAACTTATCATAATAGATTCTCTCACTGCACATTTCAGGGCAGAGTTTGCGGGAAGAGGACAGCTTGCAGACAGGCAGCAGAAATTGAATCGATATATGCACGACTTAATGAAACTTGCAGAATCAAATAATCTTGCAGTATATGTTACAAACCAGGTTATGGCAAATCCCGCGCAATTATTTGGAGACCCTACTACCGCTATAGGCGGGCATATCGTCGGGCATGCATCCACTTACAGAATATATCTGAGAAGGGGAAAGCAGAAATCAAGGGTTGCAAAACTGATAGACAGCCCAAATCTGCCGGATAACGAATGTATTTTCTTCGTAAGCGACAAGGGAGTAATTGATGGGGAAGATGTTGTATCCCGTTAATATTTCCTAACGATATATTATTTCGGTTTTTCATTTCTTAAGTTTCCTTATGAAAGCTTGCGATGGCGTTTCAAGTTCATCAA
>JAGVNG010000008.1 GCA_020053375.1 Nanobdellota archaeon
ACCTTCTGATTCTAATCATTCAGAAATATTAAATTTTGAGGGTGGCAATTCCTCGCTCGGTTTTAAAACCGAGGTATCCTTGCCACAGATGTAATGAAAAAACTTGAAAAAAGCATAACAATTCTCGAATCAAAATATCCCATCCGTTGTGTAATAAGACATAAATCCGCCGAAGAATTAATTTCAGAACATTTTGATACAGAACTTAATAAATAATTCTTTAAAAACCAAAGATATATTTTGCAGTTAAATAATACATAAAAAGGGTTCCTGATTAAAACAAAGATGGTTTCAGTAACATCAAATGAACCGACAAGAAAGGAGATATACGAGAAAGTAAAGGGATTGTTAAAAACCTACTATGCCTTATTAAACAAGGGAAGCATCGAATTAGCCCTTGAAGAATATTCTTTGAATGGAAGAGAAATCATAGGACTTTTTGAGGAGATAGTTGAATTCACGGACACATATGCGTTGATGGAAAATAATCTCAACACCGCAAAAGAAGATGTAAGTGCCTTGGAAGGCAAGTTAAAAAATGTCAAAAAATTCAAAGAAAAATTAGAAACAATTATAAGCATATCTGACGGAATCACAAGAGAGAGTCAAAAAGAATCATTAAAAAAGTTATCAAAAGATTTGTCTGATATTTAATAATCTCCTTCTTCATCATCATAATATTTATAAGTTAGTTTAAAAATAATGTAGTATGATCAGCACCATCTGGACAGAAAAATACAGACCTTCTAAATTCATTGAGGTTATCGGGCAGGATGACATTGTAAAGAGGGTTGAATCGCTGACAAACTCCCTTAATATTCCGCATCTTCTATTTGCAGGACCTGCAGGAACAGGAAAATCAACTCTTGCGCTTGTCGTTGTAAAAGAGTTATTCAAGGATTTGTGGAGGGAAAATTATCTTGAGCTGAACGCGTCCGATGAAAGAGGAATAAATATAGTCAGGGAAAAAGTGAAGAATTTCGCAAGGACAAAATCCCTGGGGGAAGTTCCTTTTAAGGTTATATTCTTGGATGAAGCAGATGCCTTAACACCAGAGGCTCAACAGGCACTTAGAAGAACAATGGAAAATTATTCAAACACCTGCAGATTTATACTCTCCTGCAACTATTCAAGCAAGATTATAGATCCTATTCAATCACGATGCGCGCTATTCAGATTCAAGCTTTTGGAAAAAAGACATATAGAAAAAGTAATAAAGAAAATAATTGAAAGCGAAAAACTGACAATTTCTCCTGAGGCAATGGAGATGATATATGAGGGAAGCGAGGGAGACTGCAGAAGATGCATAAACCTCCTCCAATCAACCGCATCTATTTCTCCATCTATTGGAATTGAACTGGTTTCAACCATAATTGCAAGTGCAAAACCAAAAGATATTAAGATAGTTCTTGATTACGCGATTTCAGGAGATTTCCAGAAGTCAAGGGAGAAACTTCTTGATGTGATGCTTAAGGAAAGCATATCTGGACAGGATGTGATTAAGGCAATACAAAAAGAAATATGGAATCTCCCTGTTGAACCAGAAATAAAAGTCAAGCTAACAGAAAAAACAGGTGAAGCCGAATTCAGGATTGTAGAGGGCTCTGACCCTTTCATCCAGCTTCAAGCTCTTCTAGCAAGCTTTGTCATGGCTGGGTTGGGGAAGTAGGTGAAAAATGGCAAGAAATAATACAATTAAAATAAAAAACAGTGATTTGTTTAAAAGAATATTCTTTAAGGATACGCATGATTCAGACGAAAGAGAGTTTATCAAAAAAGCTTTAAAGAGCTTGGAAGAAACAGTTGAATTAAATGTTAATGCGAGAGATAAGCATTTAAGATTGTTTGTGGAAGCCAAAAGAAACGGATTATTCCGGGGGGAACCTCAGTATCATTTATTAATATACCCTGAAGAAGGAAAAAAAATAATTGGTTTCTCCCTGTCGGGAAAATTAGAATATGTTTGTCAAGTAGAATTATTATCTGATACTCTAAGTCCGCTAACATTCATGTATGATTACAGAAGAAAGAGATACACCTGTGAAATTATGCTGCACAATCCGCACGATAAAAGGAAAAGATAAAAATGTCATGGGTAGAAAAATACAGACCAAGAAAATTTGTTGAAATAAGAGGGCAGAACCTTGCAGTTGAAAAAGTCCAGAATTTTATAAGAAATTTCAAGTTCGGCAGGAAAGCTATTATTCTATATGGTCCTCCTGGAACAGGAAAGACAACAATTGCTCATGTGACTGCAAATGAATCAGGGGCGGAGATATTTGAGTTGAATGCTTCTGACTTGAGAGACGCCACAAAAATGCAAGAAGTCTTAAGGCCCGCTCTTGAGCAAAAATCATTGGTAAGCAAATGGAAAATAATTTTGATAGATGAAGTTGATGGGATATCAGCTTTAGACAGAGGCGGACTGAGTGAATTATTATACTTAATTGAAAAAGCCCAGTATCCAATAATAATAACCGCAAATGACATATGGGACAAGAAATTTTCTCCACTGAGGTCAAAATCAGAGCTGGTTCAGCTAAAGGAAATAGAATACGGGATGATAAAGGAAATTCTCATAGACATATTGAGAAAGGAAAGAAAATTCGTTGACATAAGCATACTCACAAACATTTCCCTAAAAGCGAGGGGGGATATAAGAGCTGCAATAAATGACCTGCAAACAATTGCTTATGGAGATGGCAAGGGAGAAGTTCAAATAGAAGAAAGAAACAAGGAAGTTGATATCTTTCATGCATTGAGATCTGTTTTCAAGGAAAATCCTAAAAACGAAATGATGACTCTCTTTGACTCGGTTAATATGTCTCTTGATGAAATAATGCTTTGGATAGAGGAAAATATTCCTGCAGAATACCAGAAAGAGGAATTGATGAAAGCGTATGATGCATTAAGCAGAGCGGATGTTTTCAAGGGAAGAATATACAAGCAGCAATACTGGAGATTTTTGATATACCAGAATATTTTCCTGAGCTATGCAGTCTCAGCCGCAAAAAGAGAGAAAAAAGCGGGTTTCACTTCTTATAAAAAGCCAACGAGAATATTGAAGATGTGGATGAACAACCAGAAAAATGCGATGAAAAAGACAATCGCACAGAAGTATTCAAATCTAACACACATAGGGGAAAAGAGAGCGATGAGGGATTTCCCAATCATAAAGAATATAATCCGAAATCCCGACACAATAAAAGAATTAAGATTGAATGATGAAGAGGTTGCTTATCTGGAAAAGGAGAATTAAGAATGTCACATATAAATATTGAAATAAAAGCGAAATGTTCTAACCATGATAAAATAAGATGGATACTTAAGTCAAATAACGCAGATTATAAAGGAATTGATCACCAGATTGATACTTATTTTAATGTAACAAAGGGAAGATTAAAATTAAGAAAAGGAAATATAGAAAACAGCCTGATTTGGTATAGTAGAAGAGATACAAAAGGTCCAAAACAATCAAATATTCTTTTAAATGAAAATCCAACAACTTCAATTGAAAAAATTCTTAGAAGCGCCCTAAATACAACAATTATAGTTGATAAAATAAGAGAAATCTATTTTATTGAAAATGTCAAATTCCATCTTGATAAAGTAGAAGGATTGGGGGATTTTGTGGAAATAGAGGCTATAGATTTAAATGAAAAAATTGGAAGAGAAAAATTATGTGGGCAATGCAGTCATTATGTAAATCTTTTTGAAACAAAAAAGGAAGATTTTATTGCAGGATCATATAGTGATTTACTGAAAGAATTTCTTGTTTAAACCTTAGGCTGAACCCAAAGCAGCCTGTATTGATGCCCAGTCAGGAGAGACTTTTAAACCATTCACATAGATTGTTGGGGTTCCCGTTGCTGCACTACTTGCCTGACTTGATACCGTCTGCGCATCTGAAAGTGTTTTATCATTATCAAGACAACTGTTAAACTTATTCTTATCCAAGCCTGAAATCTTTGCTGCAATTATCTTAAGCTTGTCCTTCGAATATTTTCCGTTGTTTTCCTTGCTGTCGTGTGCTGTAAATATTGCATCGTGCATTTCCCAGAATTTGACTTGCTCATTTGCGCACAATCCTGCTTCTGCGGCATAAACCGATTCTTCTCCAAGGAAACTCATTGATACATAAACAAATTTAATTTTTCCTTCTTTTGCCATCTTTTGAACTTTCTGGGCGGAACCGATTAAATCTCCATACTGACTTTGATATTGCGCGTCAGAAACCCAAGTAGGCAGTCCAGAAGCCATAGCGCAGAAAGGACACTGGAAGTCCGAAAATTCTACGACGACATTTGTTGCGTCATCAGGTCCAAGACTTGGATACAAAGAAGGATTAGAAGTAAAAGTAGATAAGTCGGAAGGTCCTGAGTTGGAACTTCCAGAACCAGTACCCGAAGAATCTCCATTGATTGAGCTCAACTGTCCTATTAATTTCCCGTCCTTTGTTATATAAAATGGAATATCTGTACCCTGATACAATACATTCACCTGATAAACTCCGCTAACTTCCTTAACAGAACCTATGTTTATGTCAGTTGCGCCCTGTTCCTGTAAAGCATTCAACAAAAGATTTCCAGCTTCACTTGAGGATATAGCATTTCCTGTAAAGGAAAAATTACCAAGATTTCCTGCAATCAATACAACCACCAGAATAGCTAAAACAAAGGTGGAAAGAATCCATGGATTTTTCCTCAACTTTTCAGTTGTGTCCGTCCCTTTTGATTGTGTATGACCAATCTCCTCTTCCATCAAGGGGTTAAATAAAAACACTTTAAAAATATTGTGATAGATTAATAATCTATTTGATAAACATTCTAAACCAAACAATTAAAAATCTCTCTGGCTTTTTCTTATAATGTTTATTATTAAGAGGGAGTTGGTTATAAAAAAAATAGGATTTTTATCTGAACCATTCGGAGGCAAAGAAAAGGTTCAGTTCGGATGCTGGAATTGCTTGCCCGCAGGAGGTTTTCAATGGCTTACGACGTAATCATAGGGAGAAATGAGGCTGACAAAAAGAATTTTGGGAACAGGGGGCTGATATACATTGGAAAGGGATATGTAAGAATGGGACAATATACTTCCCTGAGCAACAGGATCCTCATGGACATTGCAAGAAGCCATGTAGTTCTTGTGGCAGGAAAGAGAGGTTGTCTTGAAGGAGAAACGCTAATTTTTACTGATAAAGGTTACAAGAAAATAAAAGATTTTGATAAAAAAAATGACAAAGTTTTATCATTCAATAAAGAAAAAAAAGAATTTGAATGGGAAAATGCTGAATTGTTAGAATATCCAATAAAAGATGAAAAATTACTTCAAATAGAATTAAAAGATGGAAGGATAATTAATCTGACAAAAGAACATCCTTTAATGTCTTCTTATGGGAAATATGTTTATTATAGAAGGGCTTGTGATTTAAAAGTGAATGAAAAAATTGTTTTGCCCACATATTTACCAGAGGTAGAAGATGAGAGGGAAAGTTTGCAAATTGCAAGGCTTTTGGGTTATATATTAGCAGATGGAAACATTTTTATTCAAAAAGGAAAATTCAAAGACGGAAGAGGAAAATGGTATAATGGGACAAAAGCAAGAATAAGGATAAATAATGATTGTGATGAGGTCCTATCACAAGCTAAGGAGGATTTTGAAAAAGAGTTTGGCATAATTGCAAAAAGAAAAAAAAGAAAAGATTGTAATTGTGAAATTGTGGAAACAAAACATCAAAAAATAGTAAACAAATTTTTAGAATTAGGAATTCCATCGGGAAATAAATCAGCAATTATAAGAATTCCAAAAATAGTTTTTGAGAGTTCAAATAAATTTAAAGCGAATTTTATATCTGCATTATTTGATTGTGATGGATATATTAATTCATCGGGGAGATATATAGATTATTCCTCAAAATCAAAGAAATTTTTGGAAGATTTACAAGTATTATTAACTCACTTTAAGATAGAATCTGTTATAAGAGTAAAAAATGCTAAATGTAATGAAAAAATATTTGAGAATTATAGATTATTTATTACAGATAATAATTCTGTAGAAAATTTTAAAGAAATAGGTTTTACAAGCAGATTCAAGCAAGAGCGGTTAGATAAGCATAAGTCAAATAAAACAAAAAGAAGAAAAACCCATTATATTAAAGAATCTCTTGTCTGTGTTAAAATTAGTTCTATTAAGGAATTAAAGGGCATAGATAAAGTATATGATTTATCTGTGGATAAAAATCACTCATTTATAGCCAATGGGATTATATCTCATAATTCAGGAAAATCATATACTCTTGGAGTAATCGCAGAGGAACTTTCAAATCTTCCAAAAGAAGCAAGCCAGAATATAGCATCGCTTATATTTGACACGATGGGAATATACTGGACAACAAAATACAAGAACGAAAAAGACAAGGGGCTTCTCCAAGAATGGGGATTGAAATCAAAAAACCTTAATGTAAAAATTTTTGTTCCATTTGGGCATTTTGACAGGTATCTTGAAAAAGGGATTCCTGTTGATGAAAGGCTTGCCTTGGATATAAATGAACTGAATGCGGAGGATTGGATAATTACCTTTGGTTTGGATATAGTAAGTCCAGTTGCAGTAATAATAGAAAGGGCAATAACAAAGCTGAAAAAAGGTAAAGATTATGATATAGATGAGCTGGTTTCGGAGATAGACAAGGATGAAAAAACTCCGAGGGAAACAAAAAATGCAGCAATAGGATTGTTTGAGGCTGCAAAAACATGGGGAATATTTGCGGGAAAAGACGAGGAGCCAACCCAAGTCAAGGATTTGGTATACGCTGGCGGAACCGTTGTTCTTGATTTAAGCGTTTATAATTCAATAGGAGCATTCAATGTAAGGGCTCTTGCAATAAGCCTGATATCCCGTAAGATATTCAACTCAAGAATGGACCAAAGGAAAGATGAAGAGGTTGAGTCCGTGGCAAGAGGGTTGGATTATTCATCAAAAATTGAAAAAAAGGAAAATCCATTGGTTTGGATGTTTATAGATGAGGCGCATGAATTCTTGCCTCTTGGCTCAAAGACAATTGCAACGGATGCGCTTGTCCAGCTGTTGAGGGAAGGAAGACAGCCCGGTATTTCATTGGTTCTTGCAACTCAGCAGCCAGGACAGATTCACAGAGATGTTATGACACAGTCAGACATAGTAATAGCACACAGAGTAACTTCCGAGCCGGATGTTCAGGCATTAAATTATATAATGCAAAGTTATTTAATAGAAAATGTCAAAAAGTATATGGACGACCTTCCAACATTAAAGGGCTCAGCGATTCTCCTTGACGACAATTCAGAGAGAATATATTCAATAAGAATGCGCCCAAGATTTACATGGCATGGTGGAGAAGCGCCTACGGCAATAAGCGAGGAGAAGAAATTATAAAATGGGTAAAAGAGAAAAGATTCCTAGTTGGATTGAAGAACACCTTCAATCAGAGGGAAAAACAATCAAAAGGCTATTTAATGATATTGACTTGGTAAACCCAAATGTTCGCGAAGCTATTGAAAAAGACCCAACACTTACAGAAGAACAAAAGAAATATTTATTAAAAACAGGTTCTCTTCCTAATCAAGAAAATTACAAAGAAGATTATAATAAAAATACTAAATATAATTCCGTTACTTTCTCTATTTTCATCCTCGTTGGCATCATGCTAATATTCAGTTCACTAAACACCACAGGGTTTGCCGTTGCTAACATGACAGAAGCAACTCCAGGATTAAGTGGTTTAATATTAACAATCGCAGGATTGGTCGGACTTTTTCTAACTTTAAAAAAATAATTATAGGACTTTAAAGTCCCCTTTATCCTTATCTTATGGAGAGCGCTAAGCATATATCTCAATTATCTTGGCATTAACTTTATAGATTTTTATTAATTTTAAAATTTCATCCTTATTTTCAACTGGAACCATGATGCTGCTTTTTCCTAATTTTTTCCCGCCAAGCCTTTCAATCAGTCCCTTATAGTGCTTTTTGTTTGCTTTAAATCCGTAAATTTTATTTAAAAATGCTCCTCTGTTTTTTCCAACCTTGTCCCAAAAGGCTACAATGTGCTTTTTTCCGCTGATGCCGGAAGGAACATATTTACCGTATAAAACAATTCCCGTGCTTTCAATGCTTTTTTTCAGGTTTATCCACTTGTCCAATTTGCCAATTATCAAATTTATTTTATTATCTATCCCTTTCGATTTAAAAAGCAAGGATTCTCTGCTTTTATAAAAATTTTTAAGCACTTTTTCAATTTCATTTTTTATCTTTTTGCTCTCTTTTTTAATCCCAACAAAAATATCAACATCGCTTCCTTTTGTTGCTTCATCTTTTGCTGCTGAACCGAATAATATAATTTTTTCAATGCTTTCTTTTTCTTTCAGGTTGGCAAGAAGATATGATGAAAAATAACTTGCATAAGCTTTAATCATTTTCTAATTCCTTCTTTAAATCAAGAAATAAATTTATTCTTTCATTCAAAGCATCTTCTGAAACCTTCTTTCCATAAACAAGCTCATTTCTTTCGCTCTCAATTTTGAATGCTGCATCTAAAATTTTATCAATATTTTCTATGCTATCTATTTGTGAGGTTATTTGGCTTGAAATAAGTTTTTTGGCATTATCTCTTTTCTTTTTTAGCCAAAGATGGTTTATTTTGGCTCCTGGTTTTAAGACATTTAATTTATTCAAATAAAATTCAAGAAGATTAATCATGCCGAAAGACAATGAAAATGCCAATCTTCTTTGATGCGCAGTTATCCCCCTGGAATCTTTTAACGAACTCTCAATTTCATCCATTACTTCATCAAATATCTCCTTATATTTTTCTTTCATTTAAGACACCTACCAAAAACAATTAAGACACTTGTCTTTATAAATCTTTCCTCTAAATTTAAGACACTTGTCTTATATTCATTAAGACATTTGACTTAATAACCAAAACCACAAAACTCTAAACAACCTTAAAATCCACTCTAATTCTTATCTTATGTGGAGCAATTTCCCCAGCGGTCTTTGTCCTTAATATTTTTATTTTCTTTTTTGCTGTCGCAGCTTCTTTTTGTATTTTATCTGTAATAATCTTTTTTTCTTCATCCCCGCAAAAATCATAATAAAACACAATTGTTCCTTTTTTGCTCAATGAAAATGCCTCTTTCAAAAAGGAATCCTTAAGCCGTGGACGGGGCATGACAATATAATCAAAATTGGAGGGAACTTTTTCATTGTTAATCTTTAATCCTCTTTTAACTTTAGTCGCAACATTCTGAATATTGCCATTTAACATTATCACTTTATTTTTAACCTTGTTCAATCCAATATTCAATTCAGCATATTCATTCGCTTCCCTATTAATTTCATTTGAATCAACTCTTTTTGCTTTTGAATTCTTCGCAATAACAATAGAGTAAGGCCCAACACCTGCAAACATAACCAAAACTTCACTTTCTTTTTTTATCATTGAGGCAATCTCCTTTCTCTCATTGCTCAATCTTGGAGAAAAGTAAGTCTTATCAATATTAAACCTGAACGCGCATCCATTTTCATGATAAAGAACTTCTTTTGTCTTCTCTCCGGCAACATATTTTGTTTCCTGTTTTCTCAATCTGCCTTTAAATTTACCTGTCTTTTCAAGAACAGTTTTTATTGTTTTGTTTTCACTCATTATCCTTCTGGCAAACTTCTTCTTTGCAATTGCAGAGGCTTTTCTGTCAAATTTAACCAAAGCAATGTTTCCAAGAATATCATATGCTCTTGTGCTTTTCATGAAACATAGAAAGAGAGAATGTTATTAAAAGTTATCGAAGTTTGGATATTTTCTTTTGTAATCCATCAATCTTTCCAGGTATTGCTCTTGCCGCTTTTACAGCAGAAGTAATATCTGCCATCAATTTTTTTCCTGTATAAGAACTAAAAGTGTCCCTGCCTAACTGATAAGCCATGGATGCATCAAAAGGAAGGTTTGCAAAATTCTCATATTTTCCTCCAGCAATGGACATCAAGTCGGATGCAGTTGCAATTCCATACCATCCAAAACCTGCAGCCTTTGACAGTCCTGTGAACCAATGATTTTTAATTTTGTCCGACACCTCACCAAGAACATCAAGAGCTCCAAAAATTGCAGCCCCATAAGGATTTGCTATATTTGGGTTGATTGAAATCTTTGAGTGACTTCCCAAGAACTTAACCAAACTAGGAAAGAGGAAGTTTCCTCCATAAATCATTATCTTTTTTCCATTATCATTGCTTGTTTTTGCCATGAAAGGACATTCTGCCTATTATATTTAAATCTTTCTATTATGTAACTACTAAAAAATTACTATATTTAAGAGAAGCATGAAATAAGATAACTTTTTAAGAACAATTGCATTAAATTTAATATGAAAAAAGAGATTGCAATATTCTCATTGTCCATTCTTCTGCTCCCCCTAATAAACGCAGCATTCACAGTCTCTGAAGTATTCTCATACATTGATGCTCAGTCAATTTTCATCATGGTTGCTTTCGGTGTTCTTGGTTTGATGCTTAGTGTAATCTTAAATAGATTTCCTGCTTTTCGAGGAACCCCTGCCGGAATAATAAGCCTTTTGCTATCTTTAGGAATGACTTATGGAATAAACAAATGGGTTGCAGTTAATGATTTGCTTCCAAGCATTGGAATTTCGGGAGATATTCTGGCCTATCTCCCGATGGCATTATTAGTCATATTTGTAATTTCCCTTTTTGTTTTCAAGTGGAAGGCTTTTCTTATATCCGGATTAGTTTTAATCATGATAACACTCTTCACGGACTTGGTATATGAAAAAACCATCGTTCTTACAATTGGAATTGTCTTTATGATAATTGGTTTGATATGGGGAATAAGAAACAGGACAAAAAAACCTCTTCCGCTTCCAACAACTCCGCAAGGACAAGCAGTCTATCAGCAAAAGCAAAGAAACCTATATGATTTGAAACAAAAATATATGGCTTATCTGTTTGCATATAATAAAAGAGGACTGGCAAAGCACGAGAGAAAAAGAATTATTCAGGCGATGGATATAATTATTGATTATGCAAGAAGAGTGGGAGTTTCAAAAAGCGATTTCTTGTCAAACAAAATCGGAGGCTCAAATGCAAAAGCCCCCGGAGATTTAAGACCTCCTTTTGATGGTTAAAACCATTTGCCAAGGTTTTTTTGTTTCATCTTTTCCTTGATGTCCCGAAGTCTTTCAAGCTGTTTTTCAACTCTTTCACTTGAAAAATCATGGTCTTTTACCAGAATTTTTTTTATTTTTTCCTCATCTATATTACTAAACTTTATTTCAAAGTCCTTGACTCTTGGCTTGTGGAATAATTCAAATATTTCCTTCCAGTCAAACCTGTCCTCTTCTGGAAGGCTCATCATTTGCTCCTCAACAGCCTTGAATATCAAAACAGGCTGCTTGTGCATCTTAACTAACTGCAATGCCCTTTTCTGTCCTATTCCGGGAATTCCCCTGGGATTATAATCGCTGCCGACCAGAATTCCCAAACATATGAGTTGGTCAAGATTTATCTCAAGCAAATTCAAGACTCTGGTAAGTTCTATGACTTCTGGTTTTACTTCCACATAGCCTGAGAAGGTTTTTCTTCTTCTTGCCAGTGTCAGGTTCCTTATAAGATTAGGAGCCCCAAACAAAAGGCTGTCATAATCCTGACTTACACTTCCTGAAATTTCTTTTTTTATTCTTGAAAGATAAGCTGCCTCAGCCTCACCTTCTCCAGGAGCCTGAATAACTCCGATTCCCATTGCTTCCAATAGTTCCTTGCTCTCTTCAATCATCTCTTCATTCAACCTGATTAACTGACTACCATATCTTCTCATTCCCTCTGTATCTTCCATATCTCTTGACACAGCATATTTTTCCTTTGCAACGTCCCTGCTAGCTTCCCTTTTCTTATGGGTTTTATACTTCAATTCAGGAGGTTCTCCGTCAAAAACATAAACAAGCTTTATTCCGTCTTCCAAGAGAGATATGTTTCTGTAAAATATTCCTGAAAGATGGCTTGTTACTCTTTTTTGATTATCCATTAAAGGGGTTCCATCCGCCTGCCTTACTGAAGAAAGAAACTGGTAAAGAGCGTTAAAAGCGTCAACACACAGGATTTTCCCTCTTAAATCAGAGATTTCAAGTTCTTTTCGAGGTATTATTTCACGTATATTTAGTCCCATTTTGCTTTAATTAACAAGGGAGAATTTCTATTTATATTTGCTCCTTTTGTTTGGTTTACTCGAGGATTATGTTCGGATGCTCCGCAGGCTCGGTTGGAAGGTGATATTTAAACAATAAGGCTCTGGCGTAACTAACTACAAAATTTCTTGCCTTTGATAGAGGAACCTGTTTTCCCTTCACATAAAGATGCTTATATCCGTGCTCTCTCATCACATTTTCAATAAGAATTCCAGAGTGGCTCAATGGCGTTCTCTGTGATGAAACGACCTTGCAGATGGCTTTTGCAGCCTTCATCTCATCTACAGAATCATCCAAATTTTTATGATATCTATGTCTTCTAAACGCTTTAACCAAATCTTCTACAGATTTCCCCTCTTCATTGGCTCTTTGCGAAATAGCATTTGCTAAATAATGGCCGAAACCAGTAGTATCATTTCCCCCATGATCAATATAATCATTATATTCTTTCATTAATTCATCATCATTCCAATTATATTTACCCATACTGTAGTTACTATTTAGGAGTATATAAATTTAATGGTGGATATCAGATTTAAAGTGCTAAATTTTAAGAAGGTTAAATCTCTTTAATTCTATGCACACAACTTTTATTCCTATAGACTATGGCTACTTTGATTTTGAGGGCAGAAATTATATTAAGATAACAGGAAGAGATGAAAAAGGAAAAAGATTATGCGTCATTGATTCATGTCCAATATATTTCTGGGCTATCTTAAAAGCGGGCGTCAGCGAGAAGGAAATTGAAAAACTCAGGGGAAAGATTGAGAAGATACAGCTGGATGCAAACGGACGAAAAACCAAAGTGGAGAAAGTAGAAATTCATAACAAGAATTTTTTGGGAAAACCTGTAAAAGCACTGAAGATATTCGCAACAAATTACAAGGATATGCACGAAGTAGCAGACAAGCTCGGCATTCCTGAAATAGAAAAAAGAAGGGGATATGACCTTGGCCTTATAACACACTACATAATTGAAAAGAAACTTGTGCCTCTAAACTGGTATGAAATAGAGGGTGAAGTTTTGAACAATAGCAGGGAATTTGGGGGAATTGATTCAGCCTTGGATGTTGCCGTGTGCATCAAGCTCAAGTCGGCAAAAGAAATAGAAAACAAAACATTTGTGCCAAGAGTTTTGGCATTTGATATAGAAACTGATGAGTTCCAGATTGGAAAAGGAGAAATTCTCATGGTTTCGCTTGTCTCCGACAATTTCAAGAAAGTTATAACCTCAAAGCAAATCAATGCAAAAGAAAAAGGCTTTGAGTTCGTGGAATACGTCAAAGATGAAGAAGAACTTTTGGAAAAGTTTGTCGCATACGTAAAAAAGCTCGCACCTGATTTTCTTGTTGGTTATTTTAGCGATGGATTTGACATGCCTTACATAAAAGCAAGGGCAGAGTTTCATAAGATGAAGCTACCACTTGGACTTGATGGAAGTCAACCAGTTTTTCATAGAGGATCTATGACTACATGCAGAATAGATGGAATTGTGCACATTGATTTGCTAAAATTCGTAGACACTGCCTATTCACAGTATATGCAATCTGAAACCATGTCGCTTAACGACGTGTCAAAAGAATTCTTGAATGATACAAAAAGCAATTTCGAATTTAAGTCCTCCACAAAAATGTCTGATGAAGACTGGAAAGATTATTTTATCTACAACTTGCAGGACTCTGACTTAACTTACAGGCTTTTCTTCAAGTTCTGGCCAGACATAAGGGAATTTTCCCGTGTTCTTCAAGAGCCCTCATTTGAAATTTCAAGAAATGGCATGTCAAAAAATGTTGAATCATTTATAATTCACAATCTCGATAGATTCAATGAAATTCCTGAAAAGCGACCGACACATGATGAAATAGGAGAAAGAAGAACAAGAGAAAAATATGAGGGAGCTTTTGTTTTCCAGCCAATCCCGGGACTCTATGAGAATCTTGCTATCTTTGATTTCACAAGCTTTTGGCCAAGTATAATAGCTACCTTCAATCTATCCAAATCAACAATTCTTGAAAAAAAAGAGAAGAATTCTTTAGAAGTCGATATAGGAAAAAGCAAGATTTTCTTCAATAAATCTCCTGGCTTTTTCCCTGAAATGCTTAAGGAAATAATTCTTCTAAGGAAAAAATACAAGCAAGAGCTAAAAATTAAGGAAGATGCAATCACAAAGGCAAGAAGCAATGCATTCAAACTTTTAGCAAATGCAAGCTATGGTTATCAGGGATTCTTTGGGGCAAGATATTACTGTCCAGAAGCTTCCGCCGCAACGACTGGGTTAAGCAGGGATTTCATAAAAGATATAATAAATAAGATAGACAAAGCAGGTTATAGGACAATATATTCAGACACAGACAGCATAGCATTTCTTCTTGACAAAAAAACCGAGGCAGAAACCACTGCCTTCTTAAAAGAACTGAACAAAAAGCTTCCTGGAATAATGGAGCTTGAGCTGGAGGGTTTTTTCAAGAGAGGCATATGGGTAACAAAAAGAGCAGGGGACATAGGGGCAAAAAAGAAGTATGCATTAGTAAGCAAGGACAACAAGCTGAAAATTCGTGGCTTTGAAACAGTCAGGAGAGACTGGTGTCGGCTTGCAAGAGAAACCCAAAACAAAGTGTTAAGAATGATTCTGGAAGACGGCAATGAAAAGAAAGCCCTCATATATATCAAAGAAATAATAAAGAAAATAAGAGAGAGAAAAATAGACAGAAAGGAAATCCTTATCAGGACTCAACTAAAAAAACAGATTTCAGAATACAAAAATATTTCTCCGCATGTAATCGCAGCGAAGAAAATGCAGGAGCAGAAGATACCAATAGATGAAGGGGCATTAATAGAATATTTCATTGCGGAAACCAGAGAGAAAAAGAAGCTGGTAAGAGAAAAAGTAAAGTTAGTTCATGAAAAGGGAGAATATGATATAAAGTATTATCTTGAAAAGCAGCTTCTTCCTGCTGTTGAAAATATTATGCAGGTATTTAATGTAGACATCAGGCAGATAATAGAAAACAAGAAGCAAGATAAATTAAGTAAATGGATATAAAAATAGGCATAATTTATCTTTCATTGATTCGCCTATGCTTAGTCAAACCAAAGCAGACAAGTTTAGGGGATTTTTAGATGCCAAATAATGATTGCACAACTGGAGGCATAAAAGCACCAATAAGAACTAAAATAAATCCGATTACATTTTTCAACAAGAAACCTTTGCTATCAACTCTAAGAAAAGGCTGAAGAAATACAATCACTCCAATTCCCATTACAATAAAATCCATAATTAAATTAAAGAAATCCTATTAATAAAGATTTCCGTTTATTTTAGAAGCCCAATCCAAAGAGAGGAGACGTTAAAGCACCAAAGCCCCCTAAAGCTGCTCCAATTATAAACTTCAACCAAAAACCTCTTTATGTATGAATTGTAAAGGCACCCCATCCCACTAATAATAATCCAAGAACTGTTAAAATATAATCCATTTTTATTAACTGGCTTAATAGGATATACTTAATAAATATTTCTGTTTTCTGGCATTAAGCCTTGAGAAAAAGCTTAAAAGGCATGTAAATCAAGAAAAAACATGGAAAAAATTGTATATTTTGTAATGACAGGGGTAGTGGAACATCCTGAGAGATTCCAAGAATTTTTTGAGGAATATATTCATTCTTCTATCAGATTGCTTCCAAATACCCCCAGAGCAGCTGTTTTAAATGCAAGCATAAAAAGTCTGGCAAGATTATGTTATTGGGCAGATACAGAGAGAGATATAAAATCACGGGAAGAACTGACAAGCCGTCCAGAATTTAAAGAATACCTTGTAAATCAGGAGTTATATGGGCCTGCCACAATCATTCTTTCAAGATACTTAGGATGCGAGGGGGAAAATATGTACATAAGAATATTTCATCCCCAAGCATTAAATTAAGTTTTATTTAATCCAAAAACTCTTAAAAGTCTCCTTCTATTAAAACATTAAATTAAAATGAAAACTCCAGAACTAAAGCCCCTTCTCGCGGAAAGACTGAAATTATTAATGCCAGACAAAGAAGACTTTAATTCCTTCCTTGAAATACTAAAGAAGCCAACCCAAAATTCAATCCGTTGCAACACTTTAAAAATCAGTCCTGAAGAACTCAAAGAAAGGCTGGAAAAAAAAGGCTGGAAAATCTCTCAGCCTTTCATAGAATATAAAGAAATTATGATAGTAGATGGAAAAATTGCTAATGAAAAAATAACTGATTCTCACATTAACAATAAGCATCAATCTGCGAGCGCTGTGCCTGGAGCTTCAGCCAAGGATAGCGAGAATAAACTACAGGATTTAGCGCCAGGCGAGCTCGGTCGTTCTCTCGAGCATCTTCTCGGATATTATTATGTCCAGGAAATTGCAAGTATGCTTCCTGTTCTTGCACTCAAGCCAAAGCCAGGAGAAACTATTCTTGATTTATGCGCTGCGCCTGGGAGCAAAACAACACAGATAGCCAGCAAAATGAAAAACTCCGGCACTCTGATTGCAAATGACGTGAATCTTGGAAGAATAAGAATTCTTGTAACTAATCTTGAGCGTTGCGGGATATCAAATACAATTGTTACAAGAAATCAGGGATTTATGCTATGCAAAAAGCTGAAATCCCAAGGATTTCAGTTTGATAAAATTCTTCTTGATGCGCCGTGTTCAGGAGAAGGCACATTAAGAAGCAATAAAGCTACTTACGAAATGTGGAATATTCAGTCAGTAAAAAATCTTTCAAATATACAAAAAGCCCTTATCGCTTCTGCAATTGATTTATTGAAAAAAGACGGTGAGCTTGTTTATAGCACATGCACTCATTCGCCCGAAGAAAATGAGGAAGTTTTGGATTTTGTTTTGAATAAATTTAAAGGAATTGTTAATGTGGAAAAAATAAACCTGCCGGTTAAATGCAGGGTTGGATTAACAAAGTGGAATGCGGAGCAATATAATAAAGATGTTGAAAAAGCCTGCAGAATTTACCCTCAAGACAACGACACAGAGGGATTCTTTGTTGCTAAGTTAAGGAGGATAAAATAAATACCTTAAGCAGCAATTTTCTTCTTGCTCATAATAACTTCATCAAAAAGTTCAATCATTTTCTTGACAAAGGGATTTTTCACATTAAGTCTGAATAACTTTGCATTTCCTATCTGTCTTGTTGGAACAATAACTCCTGCCATCACCAAATCATCAAAAACCCTAAACAAAGTTGTTCTTCCAATCTCAGCCCCTTCCGCAATATCACTTATGCTATAATCCAATTCTCTCCCTTCTATAAGAAATTCTAAAACTCTTATTTTTGGAGTGTCTCCCAAAGCTTGTCTAAACAAGGTTTCCATCTGCTAATCAAAAAACACATCTTTATAAATGTTCCTTTTTTGAAACATTACTGTTCCATTTAAATCCAAAATGCTTTAATAGTTATCTAAATTAATCTTGTGATGGATTTGCAGGCTGCAATAATGAAGAGATTTCTAAGAAAATTAGTAAACTTAAATATTTGGGGCGGAAGACATACCGAGATAAAGAATCTGCAAAAAGCCCTGCCAGATCATTTAAGAGGAACAAAAGAACACAAAAAAGCAATAAAAGAATTAATAAATCTTGGATTTTTGAATGTAAAACCATCAACGGGAGAATTGCATGTTTCTCTTAATTCCCATAAACAAAAAGAAATTTTTGAATTTTTACAGGAAAAAGATGATGAGATTTAACAGTTAAAAATGGAATACATAAAGATACTAACAGAACACGAAAAGAAGAAAATTGAACAAAAACTCAATGAGCAATTTGGAATAAAGGGAATCCCAGGAAAAATTGTGATGAGAGGAGCTGAAAGACTTTCAGTCTTCACAGGCAATGCCGATGAAAAGGAAATAAGAAAGATAGAGGAAATTGCGCCAATAGAAAAAGCCGGGGTTTATTTTGCAAAACTCATAAATGAAGACATCAAATTGACAATAGAAGGAACGCAGATACTCCAAGAGCAGATAAAAAAAGGCATTTTCGAAATAAATGACGGGCAGGCAGAAGAGTGGATGATGGGAAGGGAGTTAAACATAAAGACAGGACTAAGAGGATTTGTTGTTATGAAAAACCGAAGTGACTTGTTGGGATGCGGGAAAGCCTCTGAAAACAAGATAACTAATTTCATTCCAAAATCAAGAAGATTGAAAAATAGAGGATAAATCACTCGCTGACGCTCGCTTATGACGATAATGTAATTCACGGAAATATTATTGTTAATATAAAAACTTGCTGATAAATTTATTATGGTTATTCTCATCCACAAAACATTAAAACCCATTATTCTCTATAATTATATACAAATAAAATGCCAAAGAAAACAAAAACCAAAGAAATAAAACTCCCAATGGAATTCAATCCTGGAACAGAAAAATATGAACCAAGGTTGCCTGTAAGAAAAACAAAGGAGAATGTTAAAAAAAGAATTGATAATAAATTTGATTTAATTATAATAATAATCTTAATAATTTTTGGGCTATCACTTTTTGTATATTCTCTAATATCATTACTTTCAAATTAAAATGGAACCGACAGACAAGGAAAAAATCCTGAAAGCAGGCAAAATCGCAAGCGAAACAAAGAAATACGCGAAAGCGATTGCAAAAAAAGGTGTGCCTTTGCTTGAAATAGCTGAAAAGATTGAGGCTAAAATCGAGGAACTCGGAGGAAAACCCGCATTTCCTGTAAACCTAAGCATAAACGATATTGCAGCTCATTACACTCCCGCGCATGATGACAAGACTCTTGCGAATGGATTGTTGAAAGTAGACTTAGGAGTTCACGTGGATGGATGGATTGCAGACACTGCCTTTTCATTGGACCTTGAAAACAATGAGGAGAACAAAAGGCTTATTTTGTCTTCTGAAAGCGCACTACAAATTGCATCAAAAACAATAAAGTTCGGGATAAAAAACAACGAGATAGGCAAAAGAGTTGAAGAAGCAATAAGCTCTGGTGAAATCTCTCCAATAATAAACCTAAGCGGGCATGGCATTGACAAATATGAACTTCATTCAGGAATAACAATTCCAAACATAGACAACGGGCAGGAAATTCCATTAAAAGAAGGTTTGTATGCAATAGAACCATTCACAACAAACGGTGCAGGCAAGGTTTATGATGGAAAAGATTCTGGAATTTATGAAATGGTGTCGGAAAGAAATATCAGAAGCCAAGGGGCAAGGGAAGTTCTGGACTTCATAATAAAAGAATATAGCACTCTTCCATTCTGTTCCAGATGGCTGCATAAAAAGCTTGGAGCAAAATCCCTATTAGTATTGAAGCAGCTCGAGGCAAATGGAAATCTTCATCAGTTTGCATTGCTTATGGAAGCCGGGCATGGAAAGGTTGCGCAAGCAGAAAATACATTCTTGGTAACAAACAAAGAAGTTATCGTGACTAGTGAGTAAGTTTTGATTTATCTGGGAATAAGTTCATAATATAATTTTTTGTCAGTTATCTCATTTAGAAGTATATAAGTTTGCCGAGCTTCATTTACCATCTTTTCTAAAAAAATTTTATATTCTGGAGACACACCTCTTCTATCTGCATTTTTTAATTGATTTTCAAATGCAGGCAATTCTCTGCTGACTGTCTCCCTAAAATATTTTTCTGAATTTGAAGAAATTAAACCTTTTACGCCATTCAACCAAAGCATAAAAGAATTCCTGTTCCATTGTTTTATATGAAATTCCTCGTGATCCATTATACAGCTTAGTAAATCTTCATATTTTTTATGACATTCATAAGTGAAAGATTTTGGATAAACTAATATTTTTCTTTTTTTAAATGGAGAAAATTGTCTGAATCTGCTAACTTGAGGCATTTCAGCATAATTATCAGTTGGAAGAAAAATTCCGTGAAAGGGAGTTCCTTCTGCATAAATAATTCTTGAAATTAAAGTTCCATTTAAAGGAATGCTATTTAAAAAATCCTGTCTGAATTTAATATCTTTATTTCTTACCACTTCATGAAATTTTTGTTCAAGTTTCTTTTCGTCTATCATTTTATTCAACAACCTTCCCGTTTAATTTTTCGGTTAAAGTCTTGTAAGATAAAGTCATTCTCGAACCGGTTTTGCAACCCATGCAATCATACAATTGAATCTCGGGAAGAGGACCAAAACCTGGCTGTGTGTAAGCATATGCGTAGACTGTGTCTTTTTTGCATCTTTCACAATATGCAAATATCTTTGCCGCAATTCCTTTTGCCTTTGCTTCCTCTACCCTTTGTTCAATAGTTTTGTCTGGCATTTTATTTAATAACCTCCTCGCTAAATTGCTGCATCAAAGTCTGATAAGCCTGTGAATTTTTGCATGCAGAGCAATTATACATTGGTTCGTTTTCTCCAAGAAAATCAGGCTGGTCAAAAGCGTATACAAAAACCCTCCCTCCCTTGCATACTCCGCAATACGCAGATAAATTTTTAGGAGTTTCTGGAGCATTCCCATCTTGTGTTTTATTTTCGAGGGTTGTCATTTTAATTGCGTTCCCTCATCCAGAGTTTTTAATTTTTTAATTTTAACAAAGGCAGGTGGAAACCAATTTTTATCCTCTTCATAACCCCAAGAGTTTTTTGGAAGTAATTCGTTATGACGCAAAGCAATTCCATCAGTAGTATCCCATCCTTGTTTTAGCCAAAAATCAATTTCAGATTCCTCTTTATCTTCATAAGCTTTTATCCTATATTCCATTATTTCCTTAGAGGTTAAAGGAGTTAATCCTTCTGAAATTAAGAAAGGCATTAAATTTGTATAGGTGTTACTAAGCTTCCAATAATCTTGAATTAATTTTGTTTTTCCCATCCCCTTCCCTATCCCCCCCCATTTATAAATCTTACTATATTGTAACTACTATATAGTTATACAATTATGCAATAAAACCTCACAGTTCAGAATTAACCCAAATAGCTATTACCCATAGGAATTGACGCCGTTGCTGACTTCAAAAAGTTCTCTTCAACTTTTTTATAAACTTCCAGCACACTCTTGTTTACGCTTGGCTTGACCTTTTTAAGAGCATCCTCAAAATGAACACGCGTAACCATTTTGGAACTCATAGACTCTCGAAGTGCAATAAGAGCTGCCTCTCTCGCCAGCGCCTCCAAATCAGCTCCCGTATATCCTTCTATCTTTTTTGCAATTTCACCAAGCATCTTCTCCCTTTCCTTTTCATCATATAATTTCTTCCCGTCTCCCAATGGCATGTTCTTGGTATGTATCTTAAGAATCATCATTACTCCTTCCTTCTCTGGCGCATTCACAAGAAGAATCTTATCAAATCTTCCTGGCCGAAGAATAGCAGGATCAAGTATGTCAGGCCTGTTTGTGGCAGCAATAACCAGAATGTCCTTCAAATCAGTTATTCCATCCATTTCCGCAAGCAACTGATTTAGAACTCTTTCAGTAACCTTAGTTCCCATCTCCATTCCTCTTTTTCCTGCAAGCGCGTCTATTTCATCAAAGAATATAACACATGGAGCAACTTGCCTAGCCCTCTCGAAAATCTTTCTTACTCCTTCCTCTGACTTTCCAACCCACATGCTCAAGAGGGAAGGTCCCTTGACTTGTATGAAATTAGCTTCTGACTCTTTTGCAACAGCCTTTGCAAGCAGTGTTTTCCCTGTTCCAGGAGGCCCGTATAATAAGATTCCTCTTGAGGGCCTTATTCCCATTCTCTCGAAGCTGTCTTTGTATTTCAAAGGCCATTCAACAGCTTCTCGAAGCTCTTCCTTGACCGTGTCCAACCCTCCAACATCCGCCCATGAAACATTTGGAGTTTCAACAAAAATCTCCCTCATTGCGGAAGGCCTTACAACCTTTAGCGCGTCCAAAAAGTCCTGATGATGAATAACTAATTTTTCCAAGAACTTAGGAGATATCTGTTCGTCTCCTTCTATTTTCATATCTGGAAGAAGTTTTCTAAGAACATTAATTGCGGCTTCTTTTGCAAGCGCTTCCAAATCAGCTCCAACAAATCCGTGTGTGATGGAAGCCAATTCCTCAAGCTTGACATCTCTTGTCAAAGGCATTCCTCTAGTATGAATCTTTAGTATGTTCAATCGTCCTTCCTTATCCGGCACATTTATTTCTATTTCCCTATCAAATCTTCCAGGTCTTCTTAATGCAGGATCAATTGCATTTATTCTGTTTGTTGCCCCTATGACTATTACTTTTCCTCTTGATTTCAATCCGTCCATCAGTGTTAAAATCTGGGAAACAACTCTTCTCTCAACTTCTCCTGTTACTTCTTCTCTCTTTGGAGCTATGGCATCAAGCTCGTCAATAAATATAATTGCGGGCGCTGTTTTTTCAGCTTCTTCGAATATGTCCCTAATTTTTTTCTCGCTTTCTCCGTAGAATTTTGACATTATCTCAGGACCATTTAACAAGATAAAGTTTGCATCTGTTTCATTGGCAACAGCCTTTGCCAACAGTGTTTTCCCTGTTCCAGGAGGGCCATGCAATAAAACTCCCTTTGGAGGCTCTATGCCAAGCCTTTCAAAAATTTCTGGCCTTTTCAATGGTATCTCAACCATTTCCCTTACTTTTTTTATTTCATCGCTTAACCCCCCAATATCCTCATAGGTTATCTCGGGAATTTTTTCATCGCTTATTTCAACTGCTTTGGAGTTCAAAACCAAATCAGTGTTTTCAGTGATTATAACTGGCTGGCTGGGAGTGGAATTTACCACGACAAACTTTATCTGCGTGATTCCGCCAAAGTGCCCCATATTCATTCCTTCAAAGATGTCACCAAGATTTCCGAAAATATCATTCAAATCCCCAAATTCTTCTGAAATCAAATCCCTTCTTCTCTGCACTCCTCCCAACACCACAACATCTCCCTTCATTACGGCTCTTCCCAAAAGTCCTCTTCTAAGGCTTTCAGGATCTGCCTGAACCATTATTCCTTTTTGTGCGGGCGCTATTGTAACCTTCTTAGCTTCCTTAACTTCCGCCTTCGTAATAGTTACTGTTTCCCCTATAGCTGCTTTCGCGTTTCTCCTCAATATTCCGTCTATTCGTATTATTCTCTCGCCGACATCTGCGGGATATGCTCTGTCTGCAATCGCAACAGTTTCTCTGTTTCCTTTTATGATTATTATATCTCCTCTTCTTATATCAAGATCCTTCATCGTTTCAGCATCTATTCTAGCAATTCCCTTGTATGCATCATCCTGCAATGCTTCCACAACCTTTAGCTGAACCTGTTTATTGGTCATTTTTCTTTTTTATCTCCACATTTCTGTTTCTCTCAACTAGATTATTAAAATTAAGTGAGAGTGTTCCCGCCTCTTCAAAGCACAATCTTACCATGTCATCCATTATTTTTTCCTGTTCTCTCATGAATAAGACTATCTCTCTTGGTATGGATACAGCATAACTGTTTCCCACAAGCCTCATCTTAACTCTGAAATCTTTGTTCTTTAGATTTATAAATTTGTTGTACTCTTCCTCATCTACAGGATGAATAATCTTGTCCTTGCATTTTGGGCATGCCATTGCCCTTAGAATAAATCCATTCTTCGCTATGTTCAGCTTTTCCATTTTTGTCTCACATTTATTGCAAAGTATGGTGCTGTCAAATAAGTCTGTCATTTTAGTTGATTGAAAATTTGCCTAGGAATTTATAGTTTGGACTTGAATCAACTTGTTTTTTTGGCACTTTACCTTCATAATGTTTTGAAGGCTCTTCCAATATCTCTTTGCTATAATCTCCAATGTGACTTCCCCCTTGGGAAAATCTCATAGCCATTTCATACATTCTTGAAAATGTTTGAACAGAATAATTTCTTTGTTCCGATACTTCTCCGTATTTTCTTTCCTGAACATTTGATCTGTAATCCATTTTTTATTTTTTTAGTTTAAGCGAAGTAGGTTAGCCGTATCGTGAGATACGGCCGGGTTGAAAGAGGTTAACTCGTTTCCCTCATAACGAACGTCGTTGCGGCGTCATTCGGGGGAAAGAGGTTGAATAGGTATATACCTCTCGTATACACCACAAATATACACTTTATAAATATTTCTATGTTTTAGGCTTTGCATAAAAATTAATTTCACGTAAAGAAATAATAACTAAAAATTATTCCTCATCCAGTTTGCTGATTATTTGATTTATGTTTTTTGTAACCTGTCCCATCACTTCTGACTCGTCGGCGTGAGGATGCTCTTCCTTGTATTTCATAGCATAAGAGGCTCCTGCAACAATCGCCATCTTCAGCATTTCTTTTTTAACCATTTTCTTCAGTCTCCTAAAAAATATTAACAATCAGGGTTTAAAATAATTTATATACACAAATAAACCTTTCAAAAAGGTTTCCAAAAGATAGTACATTTTAAAAACATTAGGCAAGTAATTCCTCAATGGGCATCCAAAAAGAGGAGAAGAGCCTGAAAAGAATATGGAAAAAGTTTTGGTTTCTTTTATGGAAGGATGACAGTATAAAAGGATGGATATTTTCTGTTATTTTTCTGTTCGTATTTATAAAACTCATTTTCTTTCCTGTTCTCAATCTTGTAACTGGAAGCTCTCTGCCTCTGGCAATTGTAGAATCATGCAGCATGTATCATAAAGGAGATGTGGTTTCTAACTTTAGTTTATGGTGGACAAGGCACGAGAACAAATATGCACAGTATATAATAAATGACTTAGATTTCAAAGCATTCCCATTAAAAAAAGGGTTCAATAAGGGAGACATACTTTTAATTGTAGGAACGAAACCGGAAAAACTGAAGGTAGGAGATATTATTGTTTTTGATGCAGAACAAAGAAACCCAATAATACATAGGATAATAAACATAAGCATTGAGGATGGCAAATCTTTCTTTTCAACGATGGGAGATAATAATAACGGCCAGTTGAGCATTGAAAAAAAGATAAGCTCTGACCAGATTATTGGAAAAGCAGGATTCAGATTAGCTCCCCTTCTCGGATGGGTAAAACTGATATTTTACGATGGGAGCAACCCTCCTTCAGAGAGGGGATTGTGCAATGAAAATTAAAGCCTGAAAATCATTCAAAAAGGAAACTATTTAAACACGCAGTCCATAAAACCTAAATTAAAAATGGAACAATCAGATTATGAAAGGTATGTAATTCAAGTATTAGAAAATCCAAATTATCCCTGGAGAACTGTCACCGGAATAAGCAGTGAACTAAACATACCAGAAAAATTAGTTGGGAAAATATTAGGAAGTAAAAGTTTAGAAAAAAAATTAATAAAATATCAAAAAATAGAGGGTGCAGAAATTTTATATACTACTGTAAAACATTACCGAGAAAAACAATCATTTAGAAATAGGATATTAATAAATATAAGTAGGGGGTTAACAACTGTTTTAGAAGGAATAAAAAATCTTTCAGCAGAATAAAAAATAAACAAAATGGAATTTTGTCCAAGATGCGGAGCAGTATTAATAAAAAAAAAGAAAAATTCTGGCTGCGCGAGATGCAATTATTCATCAAAGGAAAAAATCAAGCTAACTACCTCTGAAAAAACTCCAACAAAAACAGGAGTTGTGGTTATCTCCTCAAAAGACACGGAAACCCTTCCAGTAGTTGAAGAAAAATGCAGGGTATGTGGAAACGACAAGTCATATTTCTGGACAGTTCAGACGCGTGCAGGAGATGAAGCAGAAACCAAGTTCTTCAAATGCACAAAATGTAGTAACACCTGGCGGCAGTACAGGTAAACCTGGAGACAATACAGGCAATTGATAGTTTCCAGAACAATAATCAATATAAAGCTAATATTTCTGAAAAATAAATGTCAAGGGATGACAAGGAAACAAGCAAAAGGTTAACAAACCCCTACATTGAAATCAGTAGGGATATTAATGGAACAAGTCGGAGTATTGGAATTAACTCTTCCACATTCTCACTCTGTCTTGAACACATGATTCCTGCATTTAGGGATAATGGACCTATATTTCCAGAAACGGAATTGGGAAGTGAGGTCTATTCAATTTATGGAGTTGTTGGAAGAACAATTCCTGGCTTCGGTTCTCTAAATATAGGAGAATCTCCAATTTCAAGAACTTTAATGGGTTATTTAGCAGGCAAGATATTAAGAAAAGACCTTCCAAAAGTGCACAGGCTTTTTAATCCTTCAACATAAAATTAATCAGCTCGTTTTTCTTCCTATTCTTTCACTGTGTCCGCACTTGCCGCACTTCAGCAAAATCAAATTATCTTCATCTGAATAGAATATTCCCATGTCAATTATTTGCGCCTTGTCATAGCCACATTTTGGACATTTATTTAGATATGTAGCCATAGGATTTCCCTCTTTTGCTACTCCCCTTCCTACTTTTTTCTTTGGCTCAAGGTTTTCTCTTGTCTTTAATACTTTGAGTTCTTTTGAAAACCCGCATTTGCCGCACTCCCCGTAAAACTTTTCCCCTTCTCTTTTTGGAATAAGCATATTCCCGCATTTTGGACAGAACTTCAATGCCATGAAAAAGGATAATAAATAGCCCTTTAATTAATTTTTTAAACACAGGAAATCATTAATTAGCTGAATGGAATACAAAAAAAAGCAGGGGGTTTTGGAAGAGGTTTCAGAAGTGAGATTTGCAATAGACCAATATGATGATATCTTCTCTGATTTTGATCCTAGACCCGATTCGGTAAGGGGTTTTTCAGAGGACTTTCTGTCTGAAGCAGAAAGAGCAGTTATGTCAAAAAATTCAGAAAAAATAAATTTCGTAATCATGATTGAGAAAGAAAAGAGAAATTTAAAGGAAGAAACAATCGTGAAAAACAGGCTGAAGAAATATTTCGAGAAATATTACGAGATTATGAAAAAGAAAAAAGCTGGTATAATTAAAAAAGGTGTTTATTTCATTTTATCTGGAATAATTCTAATGTTCGCCGCAACTTTTTTGTTATTTAATTTCAAACAGGAAAGTCTCTTTACAAGCTTCTTTACCATTCTTCTAGAACCAGGTGGATGGTTTTTGTTCTGGAAAGGGCTTGAACTTGTACTCTTTGAAGCAAAGGAAGAAACTCCAGATTTGCAGTTTTATGAAAGAATGGTCAATTCAAATATAAAGTTTGATTCTGCCTGATAAATGGCCCCGATGACCTTGGGACTAAAGCGTTACTTTTTAATCATAAATCGTATCTTTTCTTATAGATTTTATCATGATGATCAAAATCAACAAAGAGGATAAAATTTCTGGATATATCAACTTTAAAAACAAGAACAAAACTAGAGTCTATATGAACTGCTTTAAATTCTTTTAAATCGTGTCTTAAATTCTTATAATGCTGGATAGATGCAGAATCAGAACTAATTATCTGCTTTATTTTTTTATTTATAATCTCAGATTTTTTTTTGTCTTTTTTTGCTAATTTCACTATTATTAACTTAAGTTCATCTGTAATAGTAAAATCAAACATTTAAGCTCCAGATAGTTTGTCAAGTTCTTGTAAACTCACCTTTTTATAGCCATGTTTCTTAAAATGATTCTTGGACACAGCAATAATTTTTTTTACATATTCCTCTGTTGCCTCTCTTTCAAGAATATCATGTCCATAAAGTTCAATAAATTTATTCAGCGCCTCTGATTTATCTTTCAACCCATATTTTAATTTTATCATACCCAAAACCCTGTTTGCATAGTCATTTAATTCAACTCTTGCTGAAATAGTTTCGTTTGTCATGTGATTTTATGTGTATTTGGTGTGCATTTGAGATGCATCAGGGGTATTTAAGCTTTTCTTAAATCAAAAGTGCTAAATGGCCCCGATGATCTTTAATATAAAGTGATACGGTTGTGAAAAATCAATTCCCGCAAGCAATGCATTCTATTTCAATTAATGCCCCTAAAGGCAATTCCTTAACTGCTAAAGCAACTCTTGTGGGGTAGTCTTTTTTGAAGTATTTTTGATAAATTTCATTCATTTTTGAATAATTTTTCATATCTGTAAGATAAACTCTTACCTTAACTATATTGTTTAAATTCCACCCAATTTCATTAAGAATAGTACTTATTTTTCCCAAAGCATGAAGAGTTTGGTTTTCTATTCCTTCTGCCAGTTTTCCTGTTCTGGCGTCAATTCCTACCTGTCCAGAAATTTCTAGAGTATATTTATCATCATAAAGGATAGCATCTGATATTGGTAAGGAACCTTTATTTTCAATAAACTTTTTTACCATTATTAATTATAGAATAAGACCTATTTATTATTTATGGTATCAAAAAGTTTGGATGGCCCCGATGGGATTTGAACCCACGACACCTGGATATCTCCTCGTTTGTACAAAGAGGTACAGAACCTAAGTCCTGCGATAAGAGTCCAGTGCTCTACCAGACTGAGCTACGGAGCCTTGTTACTTGGAACGGCCAAGCTCATCTGGTGCTTTAGCCTTTACCAGACTGAGCTACGGAGCCGTATCTCAGTAAATGTAACTGTATTTAAAAGATTATTCTAAAAAGGACTTAAAAAAGTTATCCCCTATGCTTTCATTACTTTCAGGCGAATGAATGAACAAATCTATTAAGATTTGTGCTTAAAGAATTCAACAGCCCTAAATCTTTTCATAACCTCGGGATAATTTCCCTCTGCTAGTGTTTTTGTCTTTGTTTCATTTAACAGCCTGAAATGATATTTGCTGACAGAACCCTTAACCTTGTCCTTCCCAGGATATTTCTTCCATCTCTTTTCTTTCCTCAGTTTGTATTGCAATACCATTTTGCCTCTTTTAGTAAACAATTTTCCGAGATAATAAAAAGATAATAAAACCAATTATAATTAAAAATGACGAGATTAACGAAATTATTACAAAGCCCTTTTTTTCATATTCGCTTAGGAATATTATAGAAACTATAATATTAAAAATTGCTAAAAGAGGTAAGAAATAAATAAGAAGAACAGTGAGATTTTCACCTAAAGAAATATCAATTATTCCAATTAACATAATTAAAAATATTAAAAGCAAAATAACCATTAACCAAAAAGAGAATCTTATTGAATACCAAACAAATCCTTTTTTATCTACCTCTTCATTAATCATCATATAATATATTCAAGAATATATTTAAATTTTACTGAATGCTAATTCAAGCCTTCTTCAAATCCAAGGCCATTCGGGGCGAGAGTAAAATTTCCTGTTTTATCTAATCAAAGTCTGTATATTATCAATGGCATCTGCGACATTTCTGCCTTTCTTGGTCAGTCTGATCAATTTTATTCGCCCCTTTTTCTCAAACTCAACCAGACCCAATTCTTCAAGCGTCTGCAGAATCTTTACTGCATGGCTATATGTGCAGTCTACTTCCTTAGCCAGAATACTCCCATACCTTATTCTAACATTCTTTTTCAAAGACACCAGCATTAGAGCCGGCTTTCTCCTGAAAAAGATATCAAAGTTGTCTTTCATTGTAGGTGATTGTATATATCCTTTTAATATGGATATCTTAATGTATATATCCAGAAAATATCTTCCTTTTAAATCTTTTGGAAGATAGTTCCTAAAAAGTTTATTGAGACTTTATCGATTTAAATCTTTTGGAAGATAGTTCCTAAAAAGTTTATTGAGAATTTTTTGCTTGTCAGAATATTTATTAATAGACGTATCTATAAAATTTTGTGAAAGAAAAAATACCAACCAGAAAAACAAAGATATTGGCGATCGGAGACATACACGGTGACACCGGGCTTGTCAAAAAGCTTGCCGAAAAGGCGCAAAAAGAAAATGTTGATATTGTGATACTTGCAGGAGACTTAACTTTTGCAGAAATGTCAGTCAAAGATCTTATAGGGCCTTTTGCTAAGGCAAAAAAAGATGTTTTGCTTATTCCGGGAAATCATGAATCAGCTTCCACAATAAACTTCCTTGCAGAAATGTACAAGCCATATGCAAAAAATCTTCATGGATATTCATTCAAAAGAGGAAACCTCGGAATCTTTGGTTCAGGAGGAACGGACATAGGAATTCATTGGATGCCTGATGCGGAAATCTTCAATCTTTTGCAAAAAGGGCATAATGAAATAAAAGATATGCACAAAAAGATAATGATTACACATATGCACCCCCTCGGAAGCAAAGCAGAAGAATTTGGATTTAAGGGCTCAAAAGCAATAACAAAGGCAGTGTATAAATTCAAGCCAGATGTGCTAATAACCTCGCATATACATGAAGCTTCAGGGCTTGAGGAAAACTTTGGGAAGACAAGAGTGATAAATGTAAGCAGAAAAGAAAAGGTGTTTGAGATATAAATTTAATCTCCTTCGTTTTCCTCAGAAGCACTACCAATATTATGAGGTTTTGTATCTCTAATTCTTATTCTAAGAAGTTCTCCTGCCAGTTTTGAATCCTCTTTAGGCAATTTTTCATTGGACAAAGAATCTAAGGCTTTGCAAAAAACCATATAACGACTAAAAGAATCCCTTGAATGAAAAGCCTTCAATTCAATTTTCCCTATATAATCACATAATTTAGATGAATATTCTACTCCCATACAAAACATAATTTTAACCAATATAAAAGATTATGTTTTGTTTAATGGTTATAATCAAGATAATATAAATACTTTTAAATGAAAAGATGTACACATCTTTATGAATACGGCAAGAATTAACCGAAAGATAACAAGATTAAACAGGCAATTAGGGGATTCTGGTGTTCCTGTTCCAAGAGATGGGCTTCCCGCATCATATTATGTTAGGAAAAACCGAGAAAAATTAAGAGAGAGATTAAAAGAAAGTTCATTAGAACAGGATGCAAAAAAATTTGCATTATGGGCAATGGGAAAAAAAGGGGAAGCTCCCTTTAATCCATTTACAGATACTAAAAGAATTCATGAAATAGTGCAATACCTAAATAATCATAATTATATCCACACCATAGGTCAAACCCCTAAAGAATTAATAGCCCATGGATATCATCTTACCCCTGAGGGTAAGAAATGGGCTTATGAAAAGTAATCCTCAATAATTCTCCCTTACAAAACCTATAAAAGCCTGGGGATATCCTTATTTCTAAATTATAAAATGCTCAGAAAAAGAAAGATAAAGCCAAAAGAGCAAAAAGCCGCAGAGGAATTCTTTCCAGTTGATGCAGAGGATATTAAAAGAACAACTGAAAAAATAGTTAGAGAGATTCCCTCTTCAAACATTTTGGGAGCTGTAACAAAAATAATAAAAACAGAAGAAAAACAGGTTGAAAAAGCGATAAAATCGTTGACCAAGCCGAGGAGCCGTGTAAAAAGGCCAAAAAAGATAACCGAAGAAAAGAAGGAATATTCCCCTTCTAAAATAATCCTAAAACAAGGAGGCTATGAGATGATAATAACCGAGAAGCCTCAAGCAGCCTTGAAGATTGCAAATGCCTTAGGAAAGGCGTTAGGAAAAGATGTAAGGGGGGTTCCATATTACGAAGTGAACAGGCAAGGAAAAAAAATAATTGTTGCGTGTGCGGTTGGCCATCTTTTTACACTCAGACAAAACAATCCCAGTCAAAAATTGCCTGTGTTTGACATAAGTTGGGTTCCAAATTATCTTGCTCTAAAAAAAGACTTTACAAAAAGGTACTATGATACTTTGATGAAACTTGCAAAAGACGCAGGAAGCATAACAATAGCAACAGACTATGATATTGAAGGAGAGGTGATAGGATTAAATGTAATGAGGTTTATCTGCAACCAGAAAGACGCAAACAGGATGAAATTCTCAACCCTCACAGATAAGGAATTAGATGAGGCTTACATTTCCAAGGCAAACAGCCTCAATTGGGGACAGGCAATTGCAGGAGAGACAAGACATTATCTTGACTGGTTTTACGGAATAAATCTCAGCAGAGCGTTAATGAATGCGATAAAGCTCACGGGAAAATTCAAAATAATGTCTATAGGAAGAGTTCAGGGGCCTGCCTTAAATCTTATTGTTAAAAAGGAAAGAGAAATTGAAGCATTCAAACCGCAGACATATTGGCAAGCTTTCATAACCCTCGCAAAACCCGCAGTTGAATTAAAATACGTGAAGGATATATTCGACAAGGCAGAACTATCAAAATTTGATAATATCATAGGAAAAAAAGCAACGGTGACAACAACGAAATCACAGCAAGTTATTCCTCCAAATCCTCCATTTAATCTCACAAACTTGCAGACAGAAGCATATGCTCTTCATGGAATAACTCCCTCAGCAGCCCTGAGAGCCGCACAGTCATTATACCTCGCAGGGTTAATATCATATCCAAGAACATCAAGCCAAAAGCTTCCTGATTCAATAGATTATACAACAATATTAAAGAAACTTGCGAGGCAATACAACACCGAATCATTAATCAAAAGGAGCGCTCCTGTAGAAGGAAAGAAAACAGACCCTGCCCATCCCTCAATATATCCAACTGGAAACACACAAAATCTTGATGGAGACGAGGCAAAGGTATACAATCTTATTGCAAGAAGATTTATTTCATTGTTCTGCGGAGATGCTGTTGTTGATAATAAAAATATAAAGGCAGAGGTTAATATTGAAGGAAAAATTGCTAATGATAAAACTAATAAATTAAGAGGTAAAATTGGCGATAAAGATTCAGCTATTAACAGTAATATCAATAATAATACAAATAAGCGAGCCGCTGTGTCTGGAGCTTCAGCCAAGAAAGGCGAGCGAGATAATATTCTCATCTTCTCAGCAAGAGGCAGCGCTATTGCAGACAAAGGATGGATGGAAGTTTATCCTACAAAAATTATTGAAAAGACTCTGCCCGATGCAAACGGAGAAATAAAAATAGGAAAATCGCGAGCAGAGGAAAAAGAAACCCAGCCGCCGCATAGATATTCACCTGCTTCCATACTCTCTGAATTGGAAAAAAGAAATTTGGGAACAAAAGCCACACGAGCAGCAATCCTTGAGACATTATATGACCGTGGCTATGTTAAGGAAAAAAGCATTGAGGCAACTCCACTTGGAATCTCGCTGATATCAACTCTTGAAAGGCATTCACCAATTATAATAAATGAAGAATTGACAAGAAGCTTTGAGAAAGACATGGACCAGATTCTTCAATCAAAGAAAGACTTGAATGTAAAGGAAGAAAAAGTCAAGGAAAAGGCTAAGCAAGCCATAACGGAAATAACAACGCAATTTGAAAAAGAAGGAAGCAAAATAGGGGAGGAACTTATGGAGGCGCAGGAAGAGGAAAGGCAGAATCAAAGAGAAAAAAATAAAATAATGCTTTGCCCTGTTTGCAATAAGGGAAGTCTTGCAATAACATACTCAAAAAAGAACAGAAAGTTTTTCATCGCCTGCAATGCATATCCTGACTGCAAAACAACTTATTCCTTGCCTCCTTTCGGAACAGTCAAAAAATTAGAGCCTGAAAAGCTCTGTGAGAAATGCAATTATCCTATGCTAATGTCTCTGCAAAAGGGAAAGAAGCCATGGATATTCTGCTTCAACAGAGAGTGTCCCACAAATCAGGAGAGGTTGAAGAAGTATAGGGAGAAGAAAGAACAGGAGAACAAAAATGCAAATAGTTAAAAATTAAGGATTCTTTAGTCCCCATGGAGACCATCAAAGTTAGGATTATATCTGGAGAAGAATATAAACAAAGATTAGCAGATTATCATAAAAATAATCCCTAAAGCCAATCCCCCAAGCTTCTTTATTGGCTAAGCCTCTCATTTATTTTCTTTAAATTAAATAAGATTATCTTTTGCAAATTTGAAAGAAGTTTTGCATCTTCCCTGACTCTAGCTGCTTTGGTGTAGCCAAGATATTCATCCAATAATCCAAAAGGGATATCTAAAATAGGAACATTCTTTGACTGGAGTAAGTGAAAGGTAACTAATCTTGTGGTCCTGCTGTTTCCATCCTCAAATGGGTGAATATGCTGAAATTCATTATGAAAATAAACTGCGAAATTCAATATCTCTTTAAGAGACACTTTTTCTTTTTTAATGAACTCGTTGTATTTTTTAATTAATTCCTCAAGTTCTCTTTCAATATTTTTAGCCTTTGTAATCTTAAAATTAGGATTTCCTGAAATATGGACTTTAATCTTTCTTATTTTCCCTGCAATATTAAGGTTATGTTGCATTGCCAAAAAATGATAATCTAAAATAGTTTGTAAGGTTAAAGGATTCTTATCGCGGCTATCTTTTAACATTTGTAAAAGAGCCTTTTGATAATTTTTTACTTCATCTATATCTTCACTTTTCAGATTAGCGGGAATTATCTTATCTTTTAATATTCTTTTTGTTTCATTGAGAGTTATAGGATTTCCTTCTAAAGCCAAACTATGATGAATAAAAGAAACCTCAAATTCACTGATAATCTGTTGATATCTGGCTTCATTTTCTCTTTTTAGCCTTCTAAACTTAGTGAGCTCTTTCTCAATATCTTCTAGGTAATTTGTTATATCCTCTGTAATAACTTTATGCCTGTATCCAAAGTAAAATAGGAGATTATTTAATAAAATATTATAAAAAACTTTAACTTTTAGGGGTTTTTCTGAAATTATAAGAAGCAATCCATTTTTGTATAAAATATCAATATATTTTCTAAAAGTAACTGAATGCAAATTAACATCGCGGGGGGTTATCTCTTTTTTCTGTAAAGCTCTGCTAACAAATTGAGCAAGCCCAGGATTTAATAGTTCATTATAATTTATATCATTTCGCAAACAATGATAAATTATTTCATAAAGAAGATTTGAATTTTCTGTCTTTTTTGCCTGAAATCCGTAGCTAGTTTTTGCCAATAGCCCTTCTTGCATTAATTCTGTAAGAAGGCGATGAATATTGTCATATTCCCTTTCATTCTTCTTGAATTTTTTAGCCACTTCAATGGGTTTTATAGCATGTCTGTTTGTGTAAACAGCTTCAAACACATCATATTTAGTTACCATAAAATGCATAATCTTTTGATATTTAAAAATCTTTCTATTTTACACCATTTATCGGGAAAAATCCTATAAATAGTGAATTATAGAACAATAATTCTCACAGCCAATCCCCCAAACTTCTCTGAGTCCTTACTTGTTCGAGAAGTTTGCTGCTTTTAAGAAAGGGAGAATTATCAAATCCAAACTTAATCATTCCTATTTTTGTTGAGCTTTCAAGAAGCTCTTCCAGCTTTGTGAAGTCAAGCTTCTTGTTTGCGAGCGCTTTTCTAACAGATTCGCGCACTACCCACACACCCAGAGCAGCCCAATAACTTGGCGTTTCTATTCTGATTGCCAGCACTCCTGCCTGCTTGTTTATTTTGTTTAGGTATTCCAATATAGGAAGCCTCGACGCATAATATCCCCCTGCAGTTGCATATGCATATTCTTTTCTTCCTGAATACGGCTCAAAATCAGTTGATGCCCTTATCCTATTGGAGGGATTCCATGAACTTCCAGGGAGATAAAGCTCAAATAATTCATAGCTCCACGTGCTTGGAAACAATAGGATAATGTAATGATTTCCAAGAAAGCTCCCATAGAATAATTCATAATTTTCAATCCACTTGTTTTTCTTTACTTTTTCAAGCAGTTGCTTTCCAAGGGTGTCGTCTGTTGCGGTTATGCTCCATCTAGTAGGAACGAGTTTTCTATTTTTCTTTAGTCCAAGAACTCCTATGCTCAATATCTTGCTCAACACATATTCATCAAAATTATTCTTGCGTAAAACTCTGAAAGCATCTGTTGCCTTCATATCATCATTCATAACCTTGTCAAGTTTTCTGTCTATTTTTACATTAGAGACTATCTTTGCAGATTTCATGCCTGCCCTCATTCCATGCGGCGTCAGAATCTGGTCCTTTTCCCTTCCAATGCTGACTTTATTTTTAAGCTCAATCTCAACATCAACAGGCTTTGACGCGGTTGCTATCTCTTGGGCAATCTGCACAAATTTGCTGCTGTGCCTAACGTCTGTAACATTTGATTGAAATCTGGAGTTCAGAAGACTATCTCTTAATTTAACAACATCGTTTATCTGAAAGTTTTTATCCGCCCAGTATTTTGGCTGGTCATAAACCCACGCATCCTCATCCCTCTGCAAAGGACTTAAGATACCCACATTTACAAGGGGGTAATGAAGCTTTGAGCCGACAAAAACGCTTGGGGGAGAGCTTCCATCTAAATGGGAAATGCTATCAAAACTTTTATATTTAAAATTAAGTTCGGATATTTTCTTTATTATCTCAAATTTTATGTCTTTTTCCTGTTCCATCTTAACTAATCAGAATAAACTTGTTTAAAATCTTTAAGAACTACCAAGAAGTTGCTAATCTGATAATACCTCTAACAAATCTATGCCAAAAATGATTTATTAATTAACTATTTTTCCAATATAATCTCTGTTATATCCATCCTCTCCTAAAAACACCCTCATTTCTTATCTCAAAATTCATTTCCTTTACAGGCAGGCTTCTATGCTTCAATAATACTGCCTTTTTTTTGCTTCCTTCTGTCTTCAATTCTATGATGCATTTGCACCAGTATTTCATCAAATCCCCTCCCACGAGGCTTATTCTTTTTTCAACCCCTTTTTCAAATTCTTCTTTTGACAAAAAATCAGAATAAACCTGATTGGTGATTATGATTGGAATATTGTATTTTCTTGATATCTCTGACAGGATCTTCATCTGGTTTGCAATATCCCTATTGACATCCCTTATTTTTTCATCATTTTTTAGCTTGATTGCGTCCCCCAATTCAAGCCGGTAATGCATTGCCATCCCATCAACTACTATCATCTCAATCTTTTCTTTTTTTATAATTTCAGGCAGCTTCTGAAAATGCTTTTTCTGCTCTTCAAAGTCAGTCGGTTCTATAAGCAGGATGTTTCCAAGCACTTCTTCATAGCTGTCCCCTGCCATCTGTTTTACTCTTTCAGAAGAAAAACCGCCCTCAGTGTCAATGTAAAGCACCTTATTCCTCTTTTTCGCCTGGCTGCACACCGCAAGTATGCATAGGTTGGTTTTCCCGCTTCCAGGCGGACCTGCTATCATTGTTATTACGCCCTTTTCATAGCCTCCATAAAGCCATTTGTTGAAATCAAAGCTTCCTGTAGAAATTTTTCCTGCCTGCGGGACATCCATGCTGAAAAGAATCAGGGAGGATTAATAAGAATTATTGTGATTTAAGCCGATTTAAGAGGCTTGAATTTAGCTATTGACAAGCCCTCTTTTTTGGCAAGCTCCTCAAGGGAAATTGAATTAACTCCTATTGTTTTTGCCATCTGCCCATGAATCATTCTGCCTTTTAATTTTTGAACAACCAAATAATAAGTGGAACCATTGGATTCATTATATTTAATAACCCCTCCGCCCCCTTTTGCATACTTTCTTAGTTCCGATAATAATTCTTCACGATTCATTAAAAATGGTGCTATTTTGTGTTTAAAAACAAATCTGTATCAGAAAATATCTTTTATTTCAGCTTCTTAAAATTAGCCTCTATTTTGTCAAGCTCTTTTGTAAGATGGGATATAGCTTCAGCGATTGCTTTTTTTGCCGTTTTCCCTTTTGTCTTAACAATAAGAATAGGATTTTCGCTTGCGTGCCCTCTCTTCCATGCAGCAAGTGTGACTGCAGTGTCCTTATTGAGATATACTCTCAATATTTCGGCCATGGTCAAATTGTCAAATTCTATTTCAACTTCTTCCTTAGTGTCTTTAAGAATATTTAACTCCATGCATGAAAATCACAATTTCAGTTTATAAAACTTTCCGACAGAAAGTTTTGCTTAAAAAAACCGCGGTTTTTACTTCTTAAAAATCAACTTTCTGATTTCCTCTTCAGATAAATCCTTGTCGGCTTTTTTCTTCACTTCTTTTAAATCAAAAATTGTCAGCTCGTCTGGATTCTTTTTGCCTAGGTCAAGAAAGGGTGTAGGAACAAAATCATGAACAGAATTCTTGGTATTTTCCATGGTCATCTTTGAAGTTTCTTTTAATAGATTAATCTCTAGATAGCCTTGAATTTTGTTGAGAAGGTAATTATTCTCTGGCAGGATTCCTTCCTCCGCCATCTTTATCGCAGCCTCTGCCTCCCCTATTGCATCCGCCATCTGCTTCTGCGTGACATGCTTTGATCTTCTCGCTCTCATTATTATCCAATGAAAGTTATCTACTAAATCGGGTCTTGGCTTTGCTTCCTGCTTAATTTTTTCAGCATAGTTTTTGTCAACCATTGCCCTAAGGCTTTTCTCCTGCCTGATCAGATAGTCGCTCTTTTCAACTTTTCGTTCATTTAAATTCTTTAGTCCAGACATTCTTGAAAGCCTCTCATAAGTTGTTGGCTTTCTCTCTATTTCCTTTAGCTGAAATGCAGTTGGCCTTCTTAATATGGGAAAATCCGAGAAAGCAGAACAGCCTTCGCATATCTTAACCAATCCTTCTTTTGTTATTGCGTCAAACAGTTGGGCATTTTTATCAGAAATCCCGCACTTAAAACATTCAGCCATAACAGTCAAAAGAAAGAAACCCTTTTTTAAGATTTCTGTGATGAAAACATCAGTTACCTGAGATATTTTTCTATGTCTGTTGCAGAAGTCAGATTATAAAGAACATCTTTATCATTGATTATGACAGCAGGATATCTATCAATCTTAAACCCAGCCAAGAGTGATTTTAATGATATAATATTGTTGTTTACTGCAATAGGTATGAGCACTATTTTTTCCCCGCTTTTCTGCTTCAAGTCAAATAAGATTCTGGACCATACTATCTGCTGTGCTTTTTCTGTTAAGTCATTGGTATTATAATTGTAAAGATAAATAACCTCATTAAAATCGCTTCCGCATTTCTCTCTAGTCTTCATCACATTTATCCAAAGAATTGTTCTCAGCAGATCATATCTCTTATGTGCTGCGTTAATGCTGTCCGTTATTTTGCCTGAATCCTCGTACTTTTCAAGTATCTGTGCTTCGTTATATATCTTATCGGCAAACTGAATGTCATAATTAATTGATTCATTACAACTGACATTCTTCAAGTCAGAAATCCTATTCAAAGCTATAGAGTCCATTAGTGATATTTCAGAAAGCGCATAATATTCATTTATAGTATTCAGCCTGCTGCTTTCAAAGGAAACCCCAATCATAAGACCAATTATGAATACAACCATCGCCAGTAAAAATGCCTCTAAAAAAGCTCTTTTTGGATTGTCAAACATTTTCTTTTATTTACCAGGAATATCCGCCTTTTAAATAATTATACACAGAGACTATCAATATTATTGGATAAACTGAAAGATAGAAGATTGTATAGCCTGCCAGCGTCAAAATTCCCTCATTTCTATGGTCTTTTTCTTTGAGGAAAGAAATAACAAATATTGTAAAAGAAAGCCCCAGAATAAAGAGAAATATTCCGTAGAATGACAAAATGCTGGGGGTAAGATTTATTTCCCTAAGAGTAAGAATGGCTGTCTGCGCTTCTACAGAATAGACTGTGGAAAGATAATTGACAAATATTCTTCTTCCAAAATTATATAGTTGTATTGCAAGCCCTATGCCCCCTATAATCCACGAAGAAATAAAAAATGGCAATATGAAACTTCCGAGTGAGCCCTTTTTCATAAAAAGATGCCTGTATTTTTTTATGGTTTGTATTCCGCCGATGTTCCACCTTATTCTTTGTCGGTACCACTGCCTCAGTGTGTCAGGAATAACGGTAAGAACCTTCGATGTCATAGACATCTCCACCTTATATCCTCTTGAAACAAGGTTCCATGTAATCTCAATATCTTCCGTGACATTTTTCTCATCAAAACCGCCTATCTCAATAAATATTTTTTTTCTGTAAATTGCCAACGGCCCAGGAGTCACATATATTGCTTCCAGAAACCCCAAAAGTTTTCTCGTAAATGCTATGACTTTATATTCCAAAGATTGAAGCCTTTCTATTGTCTTTTTTCTGTTCTTGGCAATTATTAAGGCAGTTACGCCTGCAACTTTTTCGTTATTAAAAAATCCCATGGCTTTTGATATTGCATCCGTGTCAGGGAAGGAGTCGGCATCCGTAAATCCTATCATCTCTGATTTTGCAAATTTTGCCCCGAAGTTTTTTGCATTAGCTGCCCTTCCTGTATTCTGGGGAGTCTGCAATGCAACAACATTAGAATATCTCGCCGCAAGCCGCTTTATTATCTTATATGAGCCGTCTGTGCTGCAATCATCAACAACATAAATCCTATTCAACCCAGAATAGTCAGATGCCATTAAAGCTTTAACAGTTGCCTCGATCGTATCCTCCTCGTTGTAACATGGAACAACCATATCCAGTGAATAAATTTTCTTTGTCTTTGGGCAGTATAGCATATCCTTCTTATTTTGCAGGTATACGATTGTGAAAAGAAAAAGAAAAAATAATGCAATAAATGCATATGCAAGATAAACTATAGTCAGAGCATCCATTTTATGTTCCCTCTGCTTTGGCCGCGCCTGGACGAAGTTTCTCCTCTATCTTGACCACGCTTGGGCGAGATTTCTCCTCTTCAGCTTTATTCCCTATTTCCTGCAATGAACTTCCCTCGCTAACGCTAAAATAATCATAAAAGTCATCGCTTAGAGTCAATTCACTGGTGTGCCCTGCCTTCTTTTTTTTAATCAAGTTCAGCTCTGCAAATCTTTTAATGTGGTCATATGCCTTGTTTCCTCTTATCTTTATTATTACAGACTGCTTGATTGGCTGCTTGAATGCTATTATCGCGAGTGTTTCCTGTTCTGCCTTTGAAAATTCGCTGCTTCCAGTGGCAAGCTTGTTTACTATGCTGGAATATTCTCTCTTGACATCCATCTTCCACATTTCGTTCTTTTCAATTATTTCAAGCGCAGAATTATCTTTTTCATACTTTTCTTGGAGCTTTTCTATGAAAGTTTTTATTATAACAGGGTTTAAATCAGAAAGGGAGACAAGCTCCTGCATATTGAGAAACCTTCCCGAAACAAAAAAAACGGCTTCCAGCCTTTTCATATCCTCTTTTTCTCTTGCGCCATCCACCTCATCAAGTGTCCTGCTCGTAACCATTAATATGAAAAATCCTTAGGATTTATAAGTATTGTTAAATAATAAAAATAAAAGGGTATTAAATTTATATCCCTCATTTATAATGATAAAGAAAAAATTATTGATTATTTTGTTAGTTATCGTCTCTCTAATATTTCTTCTGTTTATCATAAGATTAATCAGCCCAAAAGAAATAGACGATGTAACGCCAGGGATATTCTGCGAAACAAAATATCTGGAAAAGAGCGATATCTTATGGGTAATTCCTGATTTCGACAACACTGCGATTTCAGAAAACGCATCATGGTGTAAGCACATATTAAGCCTGAATAAGACTCTTGGAATGCATGGTATCATGCACGCATATGATGAATTCCTTGTTGACAGAAACAATGAATATCTTTACAGGGGAATAAAAATATTTGAAGATTGTTTTGGCTTCAGACCAGAAATGTTCAAGCCGCCCCAGCTGAAGATATCCGATAGCAACACGAAGCTGATAGAAGGCAATAATCTTAAATTAAAAATGAATTTTAATCAGTTAGTGCATAAGGTTTATCACTGCAATGATGAACCTGAATTTGTTAAAAATAAGGTTATTGATTGGGTTTAAATCCTAAACCTCAATATCGCGCCTATGCCAGAAAGCTTTGCAAACTGGTCTCCTTCTGTCGTGTCCGTCGAAACAATCTCAAAATTGGCAGATGTGCTTTCAGCCAGTTTCTTGAATTCCTTCATCTTCTTCTTGTCATAACTCTTGGAGATTATGATGGTATCCACCGCACCATATCCCACTGCTTTTCTTATTTCATCCTCATTATAGATTGACATTTCTCCCCTATTTCCGAGCCTTTCAAAGAATTTTTCAAGAAGTTTTTTCTCTTTTACTATTTCCTGACTGGCGAGTATATCCTGCGATCTTTCAACTAATTCCTTCAGTCCCGATTCATCTGAATCGCCTATGTCTTTTCTGCCTATTATTTTTTCCCTTAACTTTGTGACGAGATATTCCCCGTCAATAAACTCGTCTTTTGTTGGAATAGGTCCTCCTATAAGTATGCCTTTCAGCTTAGGCATTTCAAAAAAAACCTTTTTCATTTCATCTGCTATCCGTTTGTAAAATTCTTTTGTGAGCCCCTCGGTTATTCTGTGGAATCTCTGGCTTGAATTATGGACAACAAAACCATTGGCGATAAAATTTCCTTGCTCGGTTTCTATGTCAATGAGATTAAAATCACCGCTTCGTTCCTTGATATTAATAATCTTTAATTCTAAAATAGCATGATTATTTGAACAAATTAAAATATCTCCTACTTTCAAATTTCGCGCAATAACTTCTTCAATATTAAGTTTATTTTTTTTAAAGAATGTATGGTCAAAAGAGCATATAATTGATTCTTCATCCTCAACAATAATCTCTAAAACTTTATCTTTAATATTTTCCCATTTATTTTTTATTCTGGTAAAAACTATTTTATTAGATTCAAAGTTTAAGCCTCTTATTTTATCATTTATTTTTAAATCAATTATATCTTTATTTTTATTATTTAAACTAACCCGGCTATCAGGACTCAAGCATTGTCCACCTGCCCTCACCTTGCTGGGAACCCCTGATGTCATCTTTTGGATTACTTCTATTCTTTTTCCCTCCAGCAATCCTATTGTGGCTTCCTTCCTGTCCATCACAAGAAGTCCAAAAACCTCTTTTACTGCGAGCATTTCCCGTAGCGGGTCAAGTATGAATTCCTTGTCACACCTGTACATCCTAACTTTAAGGGGTGTTGGGGGCTCAATTGCCCATATCTGCAAGTCTTCCTGGCTTTCTGTCTTGGAAACATTTCCGCAAAATATTGCAAACCCTGTTTCAGGAGTTTTTTTGTAGTCTTTCAAAAACCTTGTAATCTTGTCAAGGGCATTTGTGACATCTTTTCTTGTTGAAGTTGATTTTATGTTCTTGGCCGTTGATTTTTCCGCTTCAAGCTGGTCTGCAACAGTGTAGATGTTCTGCCCCTCGGGGATATACACCGTGATAAGTTCTGTTGCCCTTGCCCTGTGTTCGCCAAGCTCTTCCACCAGCTCCTCAAGTTCTTCTTTATTTATTTTCATAAAATAAATTATACGAAATTTTTAATTTCAGTTTTGTATATTTTGGCATTTTCTTTAGTTAATCAACAAATTCAACTTTGAATTCTTTTCCTTCTTTAATTTCCTTTGCATTTGTGACATTTTTTAGGTCTTGATGAAATTCTTTTAATGAATTATAAGTTTTTTTATCCAAAGTTAATACTACAGGAAAATTCAGTGGCTTTTTATCCTCTGTTTTCTTGCTTCTAACTTTAGAAATCAAATCCGTAAAAACAAAAAATCTATTAGCCCATCCCAATTCTCTCCAATTTCCTTCCGCTAACTCTTGTTTTTTATTATATTCTGGCCATTTAGAAATATGGATGCTCTTATCTTTTTCATTTTTTCTGTAATATTTTTGATAAAGCTCCTCTGTTATAAAAGGCATTATCGGGGCAATTAATTTTAGGATTGTTAATAAGGATTGATAGAGGGTATAAAATGCGGATTCTTTTTCCTGCTTGCTTCCATTGTAGACTCTCCACTTAGCTATTTCAAGGTAATTATCACAAAAAAATTTCCAAAATAATTCATCTATATTAGATTTAGCCTTTGAGTAATCATATCCCTCAAAACGAGAGGTAGCGGTAAATACACAATTATTAACTATCTTTAAAAATAATTCATCAATCTTCTCCATCTTCTTCGGCTTCTTGGGCTTGTAGTCCTTGAGGTTCATGAAAACAAAATTTGAGGCATTTTTCAGTTTTGTAATGAACTTCTTTCCAGCTAGAACATCCTCTTCCCTGTAATCCATGTTTTCGCCAAGCTTTGAGCCAGACGCCCAGAATCTTAAAGCATCTGCCCCATATTTGTCCATTACATCATTTGGATTGATAACATTTCCCTTTGATTTGGACATCTTTTCTCCATGCAGTGTCACAAACCCAGATATCATTATATTATTCCATGGAAGCTTTTTTTCATGCAGGTAAGACTTGACAATAGTGTAAAATGTCCACGTTCTTATTATTTCATGCGCCTGAGCCCTTAGAGAATGGGGAATTTTTATCTTTTTGCTTCCAACCAATGATGATATTATTTGAGGCGTAAGTGAGGAAGTCGCCCACGTGTCAAGAACTTTTGTTTCTCCTACAGCCTCGGCTTTGCAGACAGGGCAGGTTATTTTGATGTTCGTTGGGTCAATAGGAAGCTCTCTTTCATCAGGAAGAATAATTTCCCCACAGCTTTTGCATTCCCAGACTGGAATTGGAATCCCGAAATACCTGTCCCTTGAAATTGTCCAGTCCCAATCCAGTCCATTAACCCAGCTTTCATATCTTTTTCTCATGTATTCTGGATACCACTTTATTTTTTTCCCGAGTGAAATCCATTCTTTTTTCTTGTCAAGAATTTTTATGAACCATTGCTCGGTTGGAAGAAATTCTATCTCTGTCCCGCACTTATCATGAACATTCAACGCATGAACTATCGGTTCCTCTTTCACAATAAGGTTTTTTGTTCTCAGCTCATCAATTATCTTCTTCCTCGCATCCTTTATTTTCATTCCTTTGCAGATTCCGCTGTTAAGAGTTCCGTCATAATTGAAAATTATCTTTGGTACCAAATTGTGCCTTCTAATAGCCTCCGCATCATACTTGTCTCCATAAGAACAAACCATCATTGCTCCTGTTCCCTTTTTCATATCTGCAGACTCATCCGCTATAATAGGAACCTCCCAGCCAAATAATGGAACCTTGGCTTTAACTTGGCCAAGCTTGGACGAGTTTCCCTTTCCCTTTGTCCATTGGTATCTCTTGTCTTTTGGATTCACAAATATGGCAACACATGCAGAAAGCAATTCAGGCCTTGTCGTTGAAACTGGCAAGTCTGTTCCGCCCGCAGAAAACTTAAGTGTCAAAAACAGGCTTTTCTCCTCCTTGTCCTCAAGCTCTGCCTGCGCAATTGCAGTCTGACATTCAACACACCATATTGTCGGAAAGTCTTTCTTGTATATCAAACCTTTTTTGTATAAATCAATGAATGATTTCTGCGAGATTTTCCTGCTGTTCTTGTCTATTGTCGAATAAAACATGTCATAATCCGCGCTTATTCCTAAGTTTTTCCATTGCTGAACAAAATCAGGAGTTATCTTCCTTAGAGTCCAAAGACACTGATCAATAAATTCTCCTCGTGGCATATTTCTGCTTTTTATGCTATTTAGCTTCTCAACCAATCTTTCTGTCGGCAAGCCGTTATCGTCTGTGCCAAATGGATAAAAAACATTTTCCCCCATCATTCTTCTGAATCTTGCTATGAAATCCTGCTGTGAATAAGAAAAGGCATGGCCGACATGCATGTCCCCAGAAACAGTTGGAGGAGGGGTATCTATGCCATAAACTTTACCCTTCTTTTTCGGATCAAATTTGTAAATCTTTTCCTTTGCCCAGTAATCAAGTATTTCTTTCTCGTAATTTCTTATTTCCCCGTCCATGAGATTTTGAATACAACAACTTTTAAAAACTATTTGGATTTAGCTAAAAGTATGAATATCCTATTCACGGATGCTGGAATTGTGAAAAACCCGCAGGAGGTTTTCAATGGCAGATAATCCAATAAGCCTTCCCGGAGGATACGGGGGCTTGACAAGATTCAGCGAAGAATATGAAAGCAGGTTCAATCTAAAGCCAGAACACATAATTGTAATGGTGGTTCTTATAATCCTATTCAGAGTTTCTCTCACATTTATCTATGGATAAACTTTAATCTATTTAACTAAAATGTTTAACCTTGACCCAAAAAAAATGCAGTCTGTCATGAAACAAATGGGAATTTCCCAGCAGGATATCCCTGCGCTGAAAGTCATAATCGAAAAACAGGATGGTGGAAAGATAATAGTAAATAATCCTTCTGTTGCAAAGATTTCGATGCAAGGTCAGGAATCTTTTCAAATTTCTGGAGATATTTCTGAAGAAGCTGAAAAAGAGGGATTTTCTGAAAAAGACATCAAAACAATTATTGAAAAAACAGGGTGCTCTGAGAAAGAGGCAAAAAAGGCTATTGAAAAAACAGGGGATTTGGCTGAATCAATAATGCTTCTGAGCAAATAATTCATTTTCTCATTTAAAACTAACTACTCTTAAAGTGCAAAAAGATATAAAAAGGTCATTTCCTTGGGATATTATGCTTCTAAAAACACGGGATTACTATAGAAATGGAAGAGATAATACAAGAAAAAATAAGCGCGGATCACCTGTTATATGTGAGTTTAAAATACACTAAGACATGTGATGTAATTGTTAATCTTATTCTGAGATGGAGAAAAATGATTGAAAAGAGCATAAGCGAGATATCAAAACACGCCAAAAAAAAGAAAAAGATATCCTCAATTCCTGATAATCCAAAAGGGCAGATAGAACTCATAAGGAAACTGATGAAAAAAGACCAGAACTTCATTGATGTAATTGACATGTATGAAATGTTCAGGAAAATAGAAGAATTAAGGAAGGAGAGAATAGGAGAATTCAGAAAAAACGTTACTTTGAAGGTAATTTACAAGGGAGAGGAGATAAGCATAAATCTGGAAAAACTTAAGATATACGCCGAGAAATTAGAAAAATTCATAACCTCTACTAAGCAATTTCTTCTGTCATAGGCCCTTGCTTGGGCGCATGGTTCTCTACAATAAGATTTAAAAAATAGTTTACTCTAAAATTATATGCATAAAATAATTGTTATAACTTCTGGAAAAGGGGGGGTTGGAAAAACAACCACCGCGATAAATCTGGGCGCGGCAATAAATCAGTTCGGGGGGGATGTTGTAGTCATTGATGCAAATCTTTCCACGCCCAACGTGGGAGTTCATCTTAATTCTCCAGAAGCGCCTGTAAATCTAAATCACGTTTTGTCCGACAAGGCAGAGGTTTTTGAGGCAGTATATGAGCACGAGTCTGGACTAAAAATAATTCCTTCTTCACTTTCCATAAAAGAGCTAAAGAAGATAAGACCGGAAAAAATGAAAGACTATAGAAAAGATTTCAGGAAAATTGCTGATTACATAATAATGGACAGTTCAGCAGGATTGGGAACAGAGGCTCTTTCTGTCATAGATGTCGCTGATGAAATAATAATAGTAAGCAATCCTGAAATGCCTGCCATAACAGATGCTCTTAAAACAATAAGGATTGCAGAACAGATGCGGAAGCCAATAATAGGAGTTATAATAACAAGGGTAAGAAAAAATGACGCAGAATTGCAGCCAGACGTTGTCAGGGACATGCTGGAAGTGCCCATATTGGGAATGGTTCCAGAAGATTCAACCATACAGGAAGCTCTGTCTATGAAAAATGCAGTGGTTCATACTCATCCAAAAAGCGCATCCGCTCGCGCATACAAGGAAATAGCTGCTAGAATAATGGGCGTGAAATATGATTCTGAAAAAGATACGGAAAACATTCTGGAAAAAATCCTACGGAAATTCAAAATAACAAAATGGGAAAAAAAGCGATAAATAGTTTTATTCCAAAGAAATTATTGTTCTTATTTATTATTTTTATTCTCGCCGCAAATGCAAGCGCGCAGGAGCTTCCAAATTTTCAGGACAAGCATGTCAATGACTTTGCGCATGTGTTCAGCGATAATGAATCACAGCAGTTAAAAACAATTCTGATTGAGCTTGAGCAAAACACAACAGCAGAGGTGGTTGTTGTGACTGTCAATACTACTTTCCCATTAACTCCTGCACAATATCGAACAGAACTATTCAATTATTGGAAAATAGGAAAAGCAGACAAGGATAACGGACTGCTGATATTGTATTCCCGGAGCGAAAATAGGATTGAGGTGGAGACAGGTTATGGTTTGGAGGGAATTCTGCCTGATTCCAAATTAGGAAGAATGCTTGATGATTATTATGTGCCGCAGCGTGATAATGGAAATGTTACACAAGGCATCCTCTCGTTTACACAAGAAGTTTCTAAAGTTATCAAAAATAACTCAGCAGAAATATTATCTCCCTCTAAAAATAACAATTACATTGCAGATTTATTCCCTTATATTATTTTCATTCTAATTTTTATTGCAATGTCTCTTATGTCCAGAAGAAAAAATAAAAAATGCGCAAAAGACGGCTTGATAATGAAATATATTGGCATGGCTGGAGGCTATTCCATTTACAAATGCGCAAATGGACATATTATCAAAGAGAAGGGTAGCAGAAACATGAGTGGAGCACTTATCGGCGCAGGAATGAGTGGAGGAGGTGGAGGTTTCGGTGGCGGAGGCTTTGGCGGGGGCATGAGCGGCGGCGGAGGAGCAGGAAGATAGTTTTTTAAACAATAAATATATTTTATTAAGATGAAAACAGATAATTTCTTCAAGAGAAACAAAACATGGATTATTATTCTGGCAGTTGTTTTAATCTTATTGTTTTATTTTGTTGGAAGATATAATGCTTTCATCACCTTGGACCAGAATGTCAATGGAAAATGGTCAGAAGTTGAAAATCAATACCAGAGGCAAGCGGACTTGGTTCCTAATCTTGTCTCAGTAGTATCAAGCTCTGTAAGCGTTGAAACTAATTTTGTCAAGGAAGTTATTGCAGCCAGAACAGCATGGTCAAGCGCTTCAAGCCAGTTCCAAAAAGATGTTGCAGGAGTCCAGATGAACAATGGAGTTTCTGCGCTGGTAAGCGCTGTTGCAGAGAATTATCCCGTATTGCAAGCAAACAAGCAATATGTTGCACTGACTGATGAACTGGCAGGAACACAAAACAGGATTGCAACTGCGCGTGGAAGATATATTGAAAGCATACAGTCTTACAACGTCGCAATCAAGAGATTCCCTTCGAGCCTGCTTGCAGGCATTTACGGATTTGGGGGAAAGGATTATTATCAGGCAGAGCTTGATTCCATGGAAACCCCTGATCTTGGAACAGGACAGCTTCCTTAGAGATTTCTCGAAAGTTAGCGCCAAACAATAAAACACAATAAGTTAATATAAAAACTTCATTATAAAAATTATATATAAATGAATATTAGCATTTAATAAAATCTATAAATCATCTTTTCTTTAATATAGATAAAATGACAGAAGGCATAATTTCTTTCTCAGATTGGCAAAACCTTGATTTGAGGGTTGGAAAAATCATCAAGGTCGAGGACATAGAAGGCGCTGACAAATTATACAATCTTTCAATAGATTTGGGAAAAGAGCTGGGAAAAAGGACGCTTGTCGCAGGAATAAAACCCTATTACAAACCCTCAGAACTAAAAAACAAGTTATGTATAGTTTTCTCAAACCTTCAGCCAAGAACACTTAAAGGAATAGAAAGCCAGGGAATGCTTTTGGCAGCGGTATCAAAAGATGAAAAAGAAGTCAGGCTTCTCTGTCCTGATGCGGAAGTGGAATTGGGAAGCAAAGTTAGGTAGATTAGGCGAATTCTATTAAAAATCGATAAATTTATAAATAAACCAAACTTATATATATTCATAAGTCAAGTTAATCTTAAAAAATGGAAATTCCACTAAACTTGAAACTGAAGAAAAAATCTCAGAAAGAGATAGCGTATGCTCAAGATATTTTAATAGGGGAACTTTATAATTTTTTTCCAAATGCTGTAATTCACGGAGGAACAGCGATATGGCGTTGTTATAATGGAAATAGATTCTCTGAGGATATTGATGTTTATATGCCTAGAGAAATGAATAAAATAGATAATTTTTTTAAGAATTTGAAAAAAAAGGGTTTTAGAATAATTAAAAGAAGGATAAAAGAAAATTCCCTTTATTCAGAAATTATGATTAACAACTCATCGGTAAGATTTGAAGCAACCTTTCAGGTTAAAAAACCCTCTTTAAAAAAGTATGAAACATCAGAAAGTTTTTTCATTAATGTATTCACCTTATCTGTGAAAGAATTGATTATGGAAAAAGTCAATGCCTATTTAAACAGGAGAAAAATACGGGATTTGTATGATATTTTCTTTTTATTAAACCATGCTGAGAGAGAGAGAGATGTAAAAGACTATTTAAATAGGCTGGTTAAAAATTTCGAGAAACCCGTAGATGAGGGGAATTTGGCAACTATTATTATTTCTGGAGCTGTTCCTGATTCTAAACAGCTTCTGGAGGCTATAAAGGGATGGGTAAAATAAAGTATATTAACAAAATAAGAAAATTTTTCAAAGAAAGCCCCGTAGTCAGCATAACCTCTCTAAAAAAATTCATTGGAAAAAAAAATAATGATTATATATATTTAATTATTAACAACTTGCTCAAAAAAGTGGAAATAAAAAGGATAACAAAGGGCTATTACACCATTCACGAAGACCCTTCTCTGGCTGTCTTTTGTTTTAAACCATCTTATTTGGGATTGCAGGATGCATTAAGTTTTCATGAGCTTTGGGAGCAGGAAACAAATCCTATCATAATTACTTCAAGAAAAGTAAGAAGGGGGATAAGAAAAATATTTTTGCATAATATAATTTTAAAAAATATAAATAGTAAATATGTATTTGGCTTTAACTATGAAAAACAGGGAGATTTTTATTTTCCATACTCTGACATGGAAAAGACTTTCATTGACATGATTTATTTTAAACAGTATTTAGACAAAGAAACAAAAGAAAACATTGTCAAAAAACTTGACAGGAAAAAATTGAATTCTTACCTAAAAGCCTATCCAAAGATATTCAGAAGAAGGGTATTGAATTTGCTGAAATCAAAGTAAATTTCTTATAAATATGCTTGAAATATGTTTTTATGAAATGGAAATTATATCTAGCTTTAATTCTCTTCTTTGCCCCGATAAAAGACATAGAACTGGGAAGCGAGGTTAGATAATGATATTTCTGCCTGTGTGTCTACATAGAAAGTTTTATAAATAATGTAGACGTACATTTTTCATGGCATACACTGAAATAAAAGCACGAAACAGAAATAAGTATTTTTATAGAGTTGTCTCAGTAAGACAAGGAAACAAGATTAACAAAAAAAGAATATATTTAGGAGTTAATTTGAATAAGCAAGTCTTGTCAAATAAAGAATCAGAAGCCGACAAATCCCTTTCAGATGAAAAAATCAAAAAGAATATAGAAAAAATAAAGCCAAAAATAATTGAAATCCTGAAAAAATATAAGATTAAGAGGGCTAGTTTATTTGGAAGTTACGTAAGAGGGAAACAAAAAAAAGGAAGTGATATTGATATTTTGATTCAGCCAGCAGAAAATATGAGTATATTAGATCTTTCTGGATTAAAAATTGAATTGGAAAAGGATTTGAGTAAAAAAGTGGACTTAATTAGTTATAAATATATTCATCCTTATTTAAAAGATAGAATTCTAGAAAGCGAGGTAAAAATATTATGAAAAGGGATATAAACTTGTTTCTTTATGACATAATTGAGGCAATTAATGATATCTTGGAGTCTGTTAAAAGCCTCTCAAAAGAAGAGTTTTTAGACAACAAAGATGTTAAAGATGCTAATATAAGAAGATTGGAAATTATAGGAGAAGCTGTGAAGAACATACCAATTTCTTTTAGAGAAAAATATCCAGATACCCCTTGGAACAAAATCGCTGGAACGAGAGATATAATAACGCATGGGTATTTTATAATTGACCTGGATGCTGTCTGGAAAGTTATTAAAAAAGACTTGCCAAAACTAAAAAAACAAATAAAAAAGATAAAGGGTGAATTGGCTTTAAAATAGAATTTTATTGCTTTCTTCTCTGCCCCGATGAAGGCATAGAATTGGGAAGCAGGGTGAGATAATTTTCTTACCATATAAGAAAATTAACTTAAATTAGGGTTTTTTCTTACCAAATAGGAAAATTTATAATTTAATTAGCTCTTCAAATTTTCTTTTTATTTCCGGTAAAACTTTTTCAGCAAATTTTATAGATTCCCTACATTTTTCAACAGATATTTTTTCTGCCTGATAAACTGATTTATTTCTGAGAATTCTATAATTATCCAGAATATTAATCTTCTCTTCAGATAAATATCTGTTCTTTATCAAGAAAGCAATTAAAGCCTCATGCGATAATGGCTTATATTTTGATAATTGCATTAGCGCCTGAGAAGATTCCCTGATAACTTCATAAGCATCCTCAAAAATTAAGGGAGCGTTATCTTCTTTAATCTGTTCTTTGAGTATTCTATTTAATCTAACTTCTGCTTTTTCTAATAATGATTTAGCCAAGCTAACATTCAGGACGGTTTTTTCAACTTGCCTTTCCTTTTCATAATATTCAAATGGTTTTATCATTTTATTAGTTCAATATAACCCTCAAGCACAATGCCATTAGCTAGAGAATTTTTAAACTCTTTTTTCATGTTATCAATATCTGAATTTATTATATTTATTTTTCTATTTAATCTTTTTTCAAAATTAGTCAAGTCTGGCAGATTTTTTTTATTTGACAAAATACACAAGTCAATATCGCTCTTTTCTGTATCTGATCCTTTTGAATAGCTTCCAAATAAAATTATGGCTTGCGGTTCCTCGTAAAAGCCTCTCAGATAATTTATCAGCCCGCTTTCGTATAATGAATAAAAATTATACAATCTTTTGATTAAATAAAATCTATTGGCAAAATTTGGCTTTACTTCTTCTGTAACCTTTTCTTTCTTAGAAATTAATAAACCCTCTTTCTTTAATTTTTTAATAATCTTGATTATGCCAGGAGGAGATAATCCCGTTATTCTTGAAAGTTCCCTTATATGAAAGCTCTTGTTGGGATTTTTAAAAAATATCTCAATCACTTTTAGATTGTTATCTTTAGTTATCATATGTAAACTATAAATGACGGCTGATATTTAAAGTTTACGGTTCCCTTCTTCAGCCAGACAAGGACATAGAATTGGGAAGCAAAGTAAGATAAAAAATATATCTCTATATTCTCCCAAAATAAACCGTCATCCTAACTAATCCCCTAAAAATTAAAATCTTGGCTGCTTGCTTAAACAATAGCTTCCCATCCAGTACAATAAGTGTAAGAATAGAAATACTCATCAGCAACACCCGCATCACATTGTGCTTTAGTCCAGTATTTGCATGAACCCAATCCTGAAGATTTAGGACTATCTTGAACATAACCTACCTGAGTAATTCCCACATTTGCATGAGGTCCGCCACCACAAGTTGCAGCAGGATAAGCAGGATTAATTGCACCTGATTGACATTCGGGGTTAGGTACTGCATCTGTATTCCAAGCACAATATTTGATAGTACGAGCAGTATAGACCCATGCATCAAGCACTATATTTGTTGAAAGTGGATTAATATAAGCATAATCAGTAACCCCTGTATTCACAGGCTTAAGAGATAAAGAACTGGTTATTGTTGTGCCAGGTGCCAAAGCCTCACAAATCCAAGCACTTCCTGTCCATTTCAAGAAAGTTCCAGAAGCACACGAGCTAGGCTGTTGTATACCACTAGAAGTCGTCACATCCGCACAACTCCAATAACCATATGGTTCATTTCCCCCTTCGTAATTCCATTGCAAAAACTGACCCCCAGCACATCCACTAGGAGGTGCAATCTGATTTGCAACCCCATCTAAAGTATGTCCTGGATTTGGAGTAACCCCCGGTCGCACGGAATAGAGAGCATAAACACCCGTAGCTAATAATATTACCGCAAAGACAGCAATTATTGTATAAGAAAGCCTATTTGAGATATTAAACCTCTTAGAATTTTTTAACCCCTTTTTTCTTACCATCTTTGTTACGATTAGTTAGAATTTAGTATTTAAATATCTTTTGATGATAAAGGATAATAATAGAGGAGAAAGGAGGTTATCTTTATTATTCACTCGCAATCTTTCTAAACAGTATTTCAGACTTCTTAATTTTTCCAACTTTCAGCGGTTTTTTAATGTTCTCAATCTTTATCTCAAAACCAAAGATTTTTGCAATTTTCTCGCTAGTTGAGGGAATAAAAGGCCATAACAGAATTGCAATTGCCTTTATGCTGTCCGCGAGTTCATAGAGAACTTTTTTGTTGTGTGTCTCCCATGGCTTTTTATTCTGAACATATTCATTGCATGCGTCTATAAAAGCAAAGATTTCATTCAATACCTTGTCAAACTCATAATTTTCAAGCAGTTTCTCTATCTTCTTCAGATCAAGTTTTTTTAACAGCTTATTTTCGCATTTTTCCAGACCATATTTTTCGGCGAGAGCTGAAACCCTTGAGACCAAATTTCCCAGCTTGTCAGCAAGCTCATTATTGTATCTATCAACAAGAACCTTCTCTGAAAAGTCGCCGTCTTCTCCGAAAGGGATGTGTCTAAGCAAAAAGTATCTTAGAGAGTCTGAAGAATATTTTTTAGATAATTCTAAGGGATTTATAGTAATCCCCCTGGCTTTGCTTAATTTTTCACCTTCCAAATTGATGAAACCATGAACGACAACTTTTGGAAGGTCTAGGTTAAGGGCTCTTAAAATAGAAAACCAAAGAACTGTGTGGTGCCAAACGATATCCGAACCTATAAAATGTGTTGCTGGCCAAAAATCTTTGAATTTTTGGTTTGGATAATCTACTGTAGTTAAGTAATTATTAAGCGCCTCAAACCAAACAAATTCTGTTAAACTCTTATCAAAAGGAAGAGGAATCCCCCATCTAACATTTTTTCTGCTTATATTCAAATCCCTTAATGGTTCCTTTAATCTATTAAGAATTTCTTTTCTCTTTTTTTCTGGCCAAATAGAGCCGGGATTTTTCTTTATGTAATTAATAAGAAAATTTCTGTATTTACTAAGCTTAAAGAAATAACCTTCTTCTTTAACTTGCTCTACGGGTTTTTTATGTATAGAGCAGTTTCCGTCAATCAAGTCTTTCTCAGTATAATAAGTTTCACAATCTACGCAGTAAAGACCTTCATAAAATCCCTTATAGATTTCACCCCTATTATACAATTCATTGAGAATATTTTGTGCAACTTTTTTGTGCCTCTGTTCTATGGTCATGATAAAATCATCATAAGAAATATTAAGAGCTTTAGATAATTCTTTAAATTGCTCGGAAATCTCTTTAACAAATTCTAAAGGATTTTTGCCTGCTTTCTCAGCAGCTCTTTGAATTTTGAGACCATGACAGTCGGTTCCTGTGCTAAAATGAACCTTGAAACCCTTTAGTCTTTTCCATCTAGCTAAAACATCTGTGCAAATTTTTTCATATGCATGCCCTAAATGAAAAGTTGACGAAGGGTAATCTATAGCGGTGCTTACCTGGAAATTTTTATCTGTTGTCATATTTTATGTTCCTATTAATAATATTCTTTTCAGCCTTTTTTAAAGCTTTTATTTTATTTTTATGTTTAATATATTGTCTCAAAAGATTAAATAACTTTAATAAAGAATCTTTTCTATTGACGCGTATTTGAAAATAGTTTTGGCTATGTCCATAGCCTTCTGGGCTAAAATATTTACTAGTATCCGATTCATACGGCCCATTACAAACAATGCCTAATTTATTCAAATTATTGCAGATAAATGATAAGATATTTTTATTATAATTTCCTATTTGAAAAACTGCTTGTTTATTATAAATACCTATATTCCCTTCAGCATCTGTAAAGCCTGCAAGAAAGGATAAGAATAATTTTTCATTTTTTTCTATCCAAGGGGGAATTTCCTTGCTTAATAAGAAAATAAAGGACTCATTAAGGGCAACCCATATATTTATTTTTTTGTTTCTTGCTGTTTTAATTTTAACTTTTCCATATTCTTTAAATAAGCTCTTTATTAACTCTATTTGTTCTTTTATTGTGCTTCCGCTTGCAACAGTAATTGTTTTGCTATTTGGCCAAATTTTTCTTACTCCTAAATCACCTATTCTAAATCCTATTAAATATGCTTTTTCTATTAAATTACTAGAAAAGTCCTTTCTTTTATTAACTATATTGGAAGTAGCTAAATCTCTTGTTCCAATCCCATATTCTTTTAATTTTCTATGAACCGTGCCTCTACTAAACCCATACCTTTTTTCTATTTTCCACGTAGACAGCTTTTTATTTAAATAATACTCAATAAGTTTATTTTTTTGGGGCACATTAGAATTAAGTTCGTAAGGAGTTCTTCTTTTAATATTAAATCTAACTAGCCTTTTCCAAACAGTTGCCTGACAACAATTTAATTTTTGAGCAATTTGATAAGTATTAAGTTTTTGGTTTGTATATAATTCGTTCAACTGAGAAGAAGAAATCTTCACCTCTATACTCGTTAAATAATTAAATGAAGCAACTATATAAATTATGGCACTACTTTGTAAGTAGTAATAAATCTATTACCACTATTATAACGTAAAATTTCTTTGTCATGACCATAATTAATCCCCAATATATTTAAACATAACTGATGACATAAACCTTTTAAAGAACAGCTAATTGATATCAAAATGTTCGGCAAAAAAATCTGCCAAAGGTGCAAAGAGAAAGTCAGCAACAAATACAGCTTTTGCCCTCATTGCGGAAATCTATTTGGAAAAAAGAAAGAAGATGGCTATGGCATGCTTGGGATAGATGATGAAATGGAGCTGCAACAGAATCCCTTTGAAGTCCTTTTAGGAGGAATGGGAAGCAGTGTATTAAACAAAATGTTTGGGGGCGCGGTAAAGATGCTTGAAAAAGAACTGGAAAAGGAATTCAAGAACCAGAATCAAAATCAGAATATGCCTCAAAGAACTAATTTTGAGATAATAATCAATGGAAAGAGAATCAATCCCGAGAACATAAAATTCACGCAGAGGATAATTGAGCCTGAAAACAAGCCGAAGAAGAAGGCAACTCCAAAGATGTCAACGGAGAGCCTGAAGAAGATATCCAAGCTTCCGAAAAAAGAACCTTCAACAAACATAAGAAGGCTGGCTAACAAGATTATATACGAGCTGGACATCCCAGGAGTCAAGTCAATGGAGGATATCTCAATAACTAGGCTTGAGAACAGCATAGAAGTCAAGGCGGTGGCGGAGAGCAAAGCCTACTCAAAGATTATACCGATAAATCTCCCAATAACAAATTACGAGCTTTCAGACGGCAAACTGATTCTTGAATTGGATGCAAAGAACTAAAAGTTGATATTTTTCTCGGGATAATCTTTATAAACAATAGGAGCATTAATCTGATATGCAGATTCCTTCTAACATATCTACAGAACTGGCAGAAGAAGTAGGTTGGCACATTGGTGATGGAAGCATGAATTTTTATAAAAACAGAGGAAAACTAAAAGGTCTCTATCAATTAAGGGGTCATATTGAAGATGATAAAGAGCATTATGAAAAAAGAATTAGACCTCTATTTGAAAAATTATTTGGTGTCAAATTGAGTATAAGAGACATGCCTTCTACAAGAGTTGTTGGATTTCAAATATGGAACAATGATTTAATCAACTTCAAGAAAAATCTTGGACTTCCATTAGGATATAAATATAAAGTAGAAATTCCAACTGCATTCTTATTAAAGGGTAGTTTAAAAAGAGCCGTCATTAAAGGAATTTTTGATACAGATGGGGGAATTTATCTGCAAAGAAAAAATAATAAATTATATCCCCGGATATACATAACCACTATTTCCCTTGTATTATCTGAACAATTATTAAGAATATTTGATGAATTCAGTCTTCGTGCTACAAGATATTCTCAATTATATAATAAAAAATTTAATAGAAAAAGGAGTTATATTGTAACAATTAGGGGAGTAGATATGTTCCATAAATTTATGAAAGAGATTTCACCAAAAAATCCAAAGCATATTAAGAAATATCTGGATTTTCTCAACTCGCAAAACCTATAAATAGGTAAATTTCTCTAAATACTGATGAGCCTGTAGTTCAGCCTGGTTAGAACGTCGCTCTGATATAATGCTCAAAGAAGCAGTTCCAAGAGAATTTAGAAAGGCGAAGGTCCACAGTTCAAATCTGTGCAGGCTCATTTTTGAGAATTGTATTAAAAGATATAAATCATTAAAATTTATATTTCTCCAAATAGAGAATATTCTAAAGATTCCAGAGGCATATTTTTCCTAATTATCTGAAAACATTTTTCTTTTTTTTGACGAGCTCTCTCTCTCGTAATTTTGTATTTTTCTCCTATATCTTCTAAAGAATGAGATCTCTTATAAGGAGGAAGCCCAAAATACATCTTCATTATATCTTTTCCCCCTGCTGACAAACAATTTAAGCTGGTGTCCACAATTCCATTTAATTCTTCTATTCTAAGTATATCAATTTTAGACCTAATATTTTTTGCTTTATTGTTCTCGTGGTTGGAACCGAGTAAAGCATATTCTAAAAATTTTATGAGGGGGCGATATTCATTTAATGCCCCTTGCACTTCCCAGTAAGTCAACTTGCCTTTTTGCTCAGTTCTTATATCTGCTTCCATTTTATTTGCCATATCTAATTCAATTAAACGGTTGGTTTATAAATTTTGGGGGTTGTTATTGTATAATTATCGAATTTGCTACTATCTCCCGCCTAATCTACGCCTGCGTTCCCATTGGTCTCCTCTTCCCCCTCCCACTAAACCTATGCCCTGGATTTCTGGACCAGTATTCGTAAATGTCTCCTCTGCCTCCTCTTCCGCTAAATCTATGTAAAGCCCTCGCGTCCCTTCCGAAATAATTACAAGATACGCTAGTATTATTATTAGATGGAAGGAATTTATTAGTATTTTTATCTAAATCTATCTTTAACTTATCTAAATCCATTGACTTCTCTTGACAGGAATATAGAATAGTTTTAGATGAAATCCATCTTCCATGTATATTGTAATAGATTGCAAAATCAGTATTGTGATTATAAGTATTTCCTTTATATTTTCCTTCTCCTGACTCAACCGAATTTCTATAAGCTTTTTCTGCCTCAAATACTAAATTTTCAATTTGTGGTGATGCCTCTTTTTTTTGCAATTCTTCTAATAACTCTTGAAACTTGATAACAAAATTTAAATCTACTCCGTCTCTTGAAATCGTATCATTCCATTTTTTTATCAATTTTTCTAATTCCATTTTTTATCTTAATTCAAGTTTAGATTGTTTTTCAAACAATGAATAACTATAAATATCTTATGTCCAAAAAGAAACATTTTTAAGGCAAAATATACATATATTGGACATGTCTATAGCAAAACAGGTTTTTGAGTGGTTAGAAAATTATCCCTATTTAAAATGGGGGTTAAAAAATGATTTTGTCAATTTTTCTTCTGTGGCAAGAAAAATACAGAAAGAATTGAATATAAAAAATTTTGATGCCATCTTAGTAGCGATAAGAAGATACCAAGAAAACTTAAGATTAATAGAAAACACCAAGATAAAAGAAATAATTAAAGAGTGTAGTCTAGAAATAAGAACAAAAATTAATGTTTACGTTACAAAAAATATGGATTTTGATGTATTAAAGAATATTGGAAAATTTAATTTGGTGTCTGGTAAAGAGTGGTATGTGTTGATAACAGATAAAAAATTAAAATTAAATACTATTAAATATGAAGAAGAGGTGGTTGAGGTTTCTATAAAGAGTAATAAAGAAATAGAAAATTGCCCGGGATTTGCAGCCTTTATTTATTCATCTCTTGCAGAAGCAGGAATCAATATTATAGAAACATATAGTATGTGGACAGAGACAATACTTATCTTAAACAAAAAGGATTTGGCTAATACTATTTATTGTTTAGAAAAAATAGGAATAAAATAAATCTATATTTAGAGCAAGCGTCTAAAATCTAAAACCCTAACCTTTAAAAATAAACTTTTTCTTGATAAATAATGGCAAAGAAAAGCGAGGCAAAACCTGCAGCGCAAAAACCCGCGGAGTCCCAAAAAGGTTTTTATCATTTTATAAGAGAAGCCTGGAAAAAACCAGACATGAAAGTCCTTCGAGAAAGAATGACTGAATGGAGAAAGGATGAAGCATTCAAGAGAGTTGACAAACCCTTGAGGCTTGACAGGGCACGAAGTCTTGGCTATAAGGCAAAAAAGGGATTTGTGGTTGTAAGAGTGAGAATCTTGAGGGGCGGACACAAAAGGCACAGGCCAAATAAAAAGAGAAGAAGCAAGAGACTGCATGGAAGAAAAAATCTTAGCATGAACTACAAGGAAATTGCGGAGCAGAGGGTTGCAAGAAAATATCCAAACCTGGAAGTATTAAATTCATATCAGGTGGGAAAAGACGGAGTCCATTATTTCTTCGAGGTAATTCTTGTGAACCCAGAGGCTCCTGAGATAAAAAGCGATAAGACAATCAATTGGGTAGCAAGGCCTGAAAACAGAAATAGGGTAATGAGAGGACTTACCTCTGCAGGAAAGAAAGCCCGAGGATTGCGAGATAATTCTCCAACAAATAAGTCAAGACCTTCAAAGTCAGTTGGAAGCATATAAGATACATCACAATAATTTTTATAAGGTGAAAAGTCGTTTTAAAAAATGGAAAATTTACATGAGACTATTAATTCTATTGAGAGTCTTTTAGACAGAAATAATCCTAAATATATTAATATTCATCCTAATTTAAAATTAAGATTTGTGAAAAGAAAATTGGAGTTAATGGTTAATGAGTTGGTAAAAAGATTGGGAGGAAAAGAAGTTTTAGACATAATTTGGCCTGAAGGAGGGATATGTAATGCTTATATAAATAAAGAGGGAGCTATATATTATATAGAATCCGATTGTGAAGGTTCTTGGGAGGGACTGACAGATTTAAGAAAATATTTTGATGATAAAATAAGGTTATTTAGTGAAGCGCATTCTCTTTATAAAACGCTTCTTCAGAATGCGATATATGATATTTCAGAAGGTTTGTTAAAATTTAAAGAAGACAGAAGTTTAGAAAAGATAGCAACCTAACCTTCACAACTTTTTTAAAACCCTTAGTCCATTAACTTTTTATGACATTCACTCTTCCTCTTTTGAATTATGCATACAATTCTCTTGAGCCTTACATAGATGCGCAGACAATGAAGATTCACCACACAAAGCATCATCAGGCATATATCGACAAATTAAATGCAACCTTGGAAAAATATCCAAAACTCCAAAAAGAGTCTGCAGAGGATTTGTTAAAAAACCTAAACTCTATTGATGAAGATGTGAGAATCGCGGTGAGAAATCACGGAGGAGGACATGTCAATCATTCCTTCTTTTGGAAAATTCTCAAGGTAGAAGTTGAACCAACAGGAGAAGTTATAAAAGCTATCAATAAAAAGTTCGGAAATTTCAACAGCTTCAAGGAAAAATTCAGGGATGCATGTCTTACACTTTTCGGAAGTGGATGGGTATGGCTTGCTGTAAACAAGAAGAAGGATTTGGAAATAATCAAATCTCCAAACCAGGACAATCCTTTATCCGACGGAAAAACTCCTGTGCTGGGAATTGACTTGTGGGAACATGCTTATTATCTTAAGTACCAGAATAAAAGAGCAGATTATGTCGAAGCATTTTTTAATGTGATAGATTGGGAAAAAGTAAATGAGAATTATGTTAATTCTTCTGGGGCTTAAGTTTTAAAAGTTCTGTTGGCTTAATAGAATAATATAAAAATGAAGTATTCAAAGCTCTGTGAGTTATACGACAATATTTCAGGAACACCAAAGCGTCTTGAAAAGACAGACATACTTGCGAAATTCCTGAAAGAGCTTGCGGATTCGGACAAGGAAGCATTATATCTTCTTCTGGGAGAAATTTATGCCGATTATGATGAAAAGAGAATTGGCATAAGCAATCAGCTAGTGATTAAGGCAATTGCAAAATCAACAGGGACTCCCAATGAAAAAGTGGTTCATGAATGGAAGGTAATCGGGGACCTTGGAAAAGTTGCTGAAAAACTTGTTTCTAAGAAAAAGCAATCAACTCTTTCATCGCATTCCGAAGTTACTGTCCAAAAGGTTCTTGAGAATTTGAGAAAACTGCCTGACTTAGAAGGTAAGGGAACAGTGGAAAAGAAAATCTCTCTGATAACCGAACTCCTGTCGTCTGCCTCGCCAAAAGAGGCATTGTACATAATTAGAACACTTCTTTCTGACTTGAGAATAGGAATAAAGGAAAGCACCATCAGAGACGCGCTCGCGAAAGCATTTTTCAAGGAAAGTAAAAAAGACGCAATAAGAGAAATACAGGATGCCATAGACAAATCAAATGACATAGTTGAAGTTTTTGAGATGACTAAAAAAGGAAAGCTAAAGGACTTAAAGAAAGTGCACCTTGAAATTGGGAAACCCATCAAAGTCATGCTTGCCCAAAAAGCAAAAAACATCAAAGAAGCTTTTGAGGCTGTTGGAAAGCCATGCGCAATTGAATACAAGTATGACGGATTCAGAATGCTGATTCACAAGAAGGGCAATGAGGTAATCCTATTCACCAGAAGACTGGAAAATGTAACAAAGCAGTTTCCAGAGGTTATTGATTATGTAAAAAAATATGCCCGGGGAGATTCATTTATTCTTGATTCAGAGGCAGTTGGCTTTAACAGGCAAACAAAACAATACACTTCTTTCCAGAACATAAGCCAGAGAATAAGAAGAAAATATGATATAGAAAAACTGCAAGACGAGCTTCCAGTAGAGGTAAATGTTTTTGACATTCTTTATTATAATGGTGAGGCTCTTCTTGACAAGCCTTTTAAGGAAAGAACAGAATTAATTAGGAAGATAGTGAAAAGTTCTCCTTACAAAATAATTCATGCAAAGCAGATAATAACCTCTGATGAAAAAAAAGCTAATGAGTTCTACAAGCAGGCATTAAAAGATAACCAAGAGGGAGTTATGTTCAAGAATCTCACTGCTATTTACCAGCCAGGAAAAAGAGTTGGACATATGCTTAAAATAAAACCCGAAGGCAGAGACTTGGATTTGGTTATTACAGGAGCAGAATATGGAACAGGAAAGCGTTCAGGATGGTTTTCAAGTTTCATCTTGTCATGCAAGGATGAAAAAACAGGAAAATATCTTGAGATAGGAAAAATGGGAACAGGGGTGAAGGAAAAATCCACAGCGCAGTCTGGGATAGGAATATCATTTAATGAACTTACTGAAAAACTCAAGCCATTAATCACAAAAGAGTCTGGAAAGACGGTTGAAATAAAACCAAAAATAGTTGTTGCAATAACATATCAGGAAATCCAGCCTTCTCCAAATTACAATTCAGGCTTTGCATTGAGATTCCCCCGGTTCACTGCATTGCGTCCAGATAAAAGTCCTAGTGACGCCAATACATTAGATAACGTCAAGAAGGATTTTGGAAGGCAGAAAAGAAACTGGCGATATGGCTAATATTAAACCTGTCAAAATAATCCACAAAGGTTCCATCTTCGTCTAATATATTTCCTTTATGTTTGATAACCCCTTCAAAATAACGCTTATCTTTGAGCCATCCATACATTAATTCGTCTCCAGCATTCTTCGGAACAAGGGGTACGTCTCTTTCATCAATCCATAAAGGTGTTCCTTCATTGCCTTCCCCCTTTAGTTCGCCACTATAATTTTTGGCACTAAAAACATATACCAAAAAATCCGTAGGATTTTTCCAATTGGGAAAAATTCTTTCTTTATTGTCAAATAAAATAACTCCTCTTAGTTTAGGCTTAATCAAAATCAAACCTGTTTCCTCATTTGTTTCTCTTATTGCCGATTCCAATCTTCCATCAAGGTTATCCAAACCTTTTTCGTTACTATCTAATTTTCCACCAGGCAAGGCATACAACCCTGAATTAGGGTCATTTTCCCTTACTTTCTTTTTCATCATCAAAACTTTGTCTTCAGCAGAGAGGTAGGAAATTGTTGCATATTTCATTTCCACAAATAAAAACAGGGCTTAATAAAAATTTGTATACTTCTGTTCAACTTTTTTCCTTAATTTAAAAGCATTAGCCCACTTTGCATAAGCGTTCCATCCTTGGAGGATTTCCGCCATTTTACTGCCTGATATTTTTCCTCGATTAAATTTTCCCATTTTTCTTTCAATATTTTTTATATTCTTTTTTCTTAATAATTTATAATAATAGAAATTCCTGAAACCGACAAAATCAATTCCTCTTGATAATAAGATAATTCTTGACTTATCTGGGTGAAGTTCCAGTTTTAATTTTTCTTCTAAGAATTGACTTATTCGTTCTTTCAAATTTTCTAATTGTTCTTTTGAATTGTGCAAAATAACAAAATCATCAACATATCTTATGTAATGCTTAGCTTTAAGCAAGTGTTTGACAAAATAGTCAAGTTCATTAAGATAAACATTTGCAAAAAATTGGGATGTTAAATTCCCTAAGGGCATTCCCTTTCCAGAGGGATTGTCTGAAACATTATTATTCAAAATTCTTTTAATAAGCCAGATTACTCCTTCATCTTTTATCCTTCTTTTTATTATATTAAGAAGGATTTTATGATTAACTTCCTGAAAATAATGCTTTATGTCTGCTTTAAGGCAATATCCAGAAGAAGCATGGTTTTTGGTAACTTTTCTTCTAAATCTTTCAAATCGCTTCAAAGCAAATAAATTTCCTCTGCCTTTTCTGTTTGCGCATGAATCATAGATGAATGTCCTATCAAAAATAGGCTCAATAACCCTTACCAATGCATGATGAACAACCCTATCTTTAAAATTAGATTTTGAGATTTTTCTCGTTTTTGGGTCTCTCAAAATGAATGTTATCAGAGATTTTGGTTTATAATAAAAGTATTTCAGTTCATAGTGCAGTGCTTTTAAATTATCCCTCAAATTTTTTTCAAATTCAATGACGTAATCTTTTTTTGTTTTGCTCTTTCTTGCCTTTTGCCATGCAAGAATTAAATTTCTCATTGAATAAATTTTAGGATAAAGATTATCAGTTTCCATATTAGCATCAAAGTCCTGAAAATATGGGCTATTCCGAGGTCAGAATTCCTGTTGGAAGGATTCCTGTTGCAGTTGAGGTTAGCCCTGTCAGAATTGGCATTGAACCTGGCAACTTTTAGCCAATTTACCAATTCAAAAACTTTAAAAGTTTTCACCGAATCTGTCCGCGGACAGATTCTGTATTTTATGACTTAAAATAAATCTAAATAATGTTCTAGTAAATTGACGTGTAGTCCATATTTATCTCTCTTGCTTCAGCATTTTTCAATTGCTCATTTTAAAAGATGCTTAAAAGACACTTTCAGGACAAACCATCAAATGAATGGATGTTTAAAAATTTTGTGTTTGTTCTTATAAATGTTTCCAGCGAGCCTATCCTCGCTTACCCTCCATAACGCCAAAAACCCCGAGGCCAGAATCCCAGTCGGAAGGATCCCTGCTGCAGTCGAGGCCAGCCCTGCCAGAACAGGCATCGAACCCGGCAACTTGCCCATCTTTTGGTTGCCAGAAATATAATTTTCCATTTTGAATATCAGTTTTTGGAAGTCCTTGACTTGTCACACTTTTTCCTTCAATCCA
>JAGVNG010000030.1 GCA_020053375.1 Nanobdellota archaeon
CTGTTGCTCACTACATCAGTTCTTCTCAACCTTGGGTTTGTTAGTTTTGACATTTTATTTGTTGATACCTCGCCCTTTAGGGCGGGGTGATTCATTTTGGATTTTTTATTAATTCTTATTTAGCCTTTGCCTTTGATCCCTTGGTTGCCCCTATTCCTGCCTCTCCGTGTGAAACCTTCTTACGTGTAACCGCAAATTCACCAAGCCTGTGACCAAGCATATCTCCTGTTATTTCTGTGGGTATAAAACTATGACCATCATAAATTTGTATTTTCATTCCAACCAAACCTGGAACGATTACGATATCTCTCTTATGAGTTCTTAATTTTTTATCTCTCGTCATTTTTTCCTTCATTCTGCTTACAAACTTTTCAATATCTTGGAATTGTCTGAGTACTGTTCTTCTTTGCCTTGACTTAAGATGTTTGGCAAATTCCCTGACATCCAAGGCTTTCAGCTCATCAAGCGTCTTTCCTCGGAATGTAAATTCTTTTCTTTTTAGTTCCATTTTGATTGTTTTAGGTTTTAGCTTTTTCCTGTTCTCCTTGGCCTTAAGTGACCTACCTTTCTTCCTGGAGGAGCATTTCTCTTCGCTATCTTGCTCTTTATTCTCTTCCCTCTGCCAGAGCCGAATGGATGATCAACTGCATTCATCTTTACGGCAGATGTTCTCGGCCACAACTTTCCCCTTGCCTTTGTCATATGGTGTTTCTTTCCTGCCTTTATTATTGGTTTTTCAAGCCTCCCTGCTCCTGCAATTACTCCCACTGTTGCTCTGCAGTCAGGATGAAACATCCTTTCTTTTTTAGATGGCATCATGACCATAATTTCATTTCCAACCATCCTATTTACCATTGCAGAACTTCCTGCAGTCTTTATAAAAACTCCCCCATCTCCTGGCTTTGATTCCAGATTATATACGGGAGTTTTTATTGGAACATCTTTCAGTCTCAGAATATTTCCTTCTTTGACTTCTTTTCCATCGAGGGATATTTTCTGTCCTTCTAACATTCCTTTAAATGCAGGAATATAAAATACCCCTTCGGGGTATCTTATTTTAGCAAGAGGAGCGCTGTGTGCTGGAGAATTTATGAGCTGCGTGACTATTCCTTCCCCTTTTAATTCATTAGGGTATTTTATTCTGTATTTGTAAGCAAGCCTTTTTACCCGATAAGTAAAGCTTCCCTTTCCCCTTGCCTGCGATATTATTCTTTTTCCCATGGAGTTTTATATGTTAAAACTACATTCACGGAATCTCTGATTCCAGTGTTGTAATAAATTTAATTTTGTGTTATTCATTTTATATCAATCCCAATTTCGTAGCCACATCGATGGCTGGAAATTCCTTTTTTAATTTGACATAGGCATGTTTCTTGTTGTCTTTGTTCAGCACTCTTATCTTTTCCACTTTTACCTCAAATAAATCCTCAATTTCCTTCCTTATGTCTGGCTTTGACATTTTTCTGCCAACCTCAAATGTTAGCATGTTCTGGCTTTCAATTAGCATGATTGCTTTTTCCGTTACGATAGGTTTCATTTTAGTTTCTTCTCTCCATATAATTTAATTTAGAAGGTAATTCTGAGACATCTCTTCCAATTAATTCTAGATATCTTCTTAGGATATAATAATTCTCTTTGTTATTATTAATTATATTCAACATTTTTTCAACCGACATTTCTCCTTTGTTTAATCTTTCTGGTGCATCCATAAAATTACCCTCATACGCCAATTTGAATGCTAATACCTCCTTGATTTCCCTCTCTACTTCAGTTAAGCTCATTTTTTTCTCCCAATTTTTCCTTCAAATCATCAATTGCCTTTTCAGTATAAATTGTAAGCCTTCCTGGTCCACCAACTGCCAAATCAGTAACCCCTAGAGTGTCAACCGTTTTGAAATCAAGAATCTGAGCCTTCATTTTTTCTCCTTTTCCAAGAACAATCAATGCTCCTGCACTGCTCTTATACTTTCTTCCCCTTCTTTTTCCTCTTCCACTTCTTATGTTTTTTATTTTTATTCCTATTTCAAATAGTTTTTCTCCAAGAATTTTCCTGAGGCTTTCAATAAATTCTTTCGTTTTTAATGAAGATATTTTTGATTCAACAACAAAAGGAAATCCTGTTATTTTTTGCCCTTTCAACTTCTCATATCTTCCAGAAATAATCTTTTCATTTGCAGTTGCGCTCAATGCTGATTCAAGAGCAATTTTCATTTCTTTCTTGTTTATTTTTTCGTCATTTATCATTGAAAGAACTTTTGGAGGATGCGCTCTTCTGCCTCCGACAGTGGATGAGATTTCGGCTCCAACCCAGTTAAACTGCGAACCTCTTCGGGACATCGTTTTTCTTGGTACTCTTGATGCTCCTCTTCCATAACCGCTTCTCCATACATGCCTTCGGTGCACAATTCTTCCGCTTGCGGAATGCTGTTTTCCTGCCATAAGATAAGGAGCATAAGGTTGCTTGTGTTTTTTTGCCTCCAAAACCCTTTGGATTAAATCCTTTCTTACATCTTTTGAGAAATAACTAGGAAGCTCTACCGTCTTTGTTTTCTTTCCGCTTATATCCAATATATCCATTTTCATTTTTCCATTTCAACTAAAATTTTATTTAACTCGAAATATTGGCCAGAAGGATTATGCCCATTGGTAGGCTTTCCATAATAAATTGCAGCACCAAAACTCCTTAATTTTCCACTATCTACCGAAATGATATACTTTAACTCGGATATCCCCTCTCCGTCTCTCTTCAGAGTTCTTAAACTAGATAATTTGTTCTCATTGCTTTTTGCTTCAACAATATACTCGAGTTTTCCATCTTTTTCTATTGCATCCCCTTTTTCCAGCTTTCTTCTTCTTAAATCGGTTTGGTCTTCAATCTTGATTATTTTTTTAGTTGTCATCTTAACTCCATGAACTCGAAATTTTTCTTTGCCTGTCTTATTGTTCCCCTTAAAGGATATGTCAAAAGAATTTGCCTTTTTTGAGGACCCTGTATTGAACCTCTTACTACCATATAATCTGTCTTCACATCTCCAAAATTGGTTATTCCCCTTAAACCAGAATCTTCTGGTTTTCCTATGCTGATTATTTTATTGTTATATACCGCTCTTGTAAACATTCCCATCTGTCCCGCCATTGGAACCCTGAAAACAACTCTTGCAGGATGCCAAGGACCAAGACTTCCAGGTCTTCTTCTTCCTTTTTCAGATTTATGCTGCTTTAATGTAAGCCCGAATCTTTTTACAGGTCCAGAAAGTCCTTTTCCCTTAGTGAGCCCTCTTGCATCCACAAGCTGCCCCCTTTCAAAAATTTCAGATACAGAAATCTCCTTGTTTAACCTATCCTTGACATAGTTGAATTTCTCTTCAAGGTTTCCAGCCAGTCCTATCTCAATGACATCTGGCGATTTTTTAATGTTTGTCTTTTTAACAAGAGAATATACAATAACCCTTATGTCATCATAACCCTTAACATCCTCAAGTTTTCCGCTTTTTTTCTTAGGCAGCTTTATCACTCTTTTCAATTCCTTGTCTGGGTTCTCTGCAAGAATTTCATCTATGACATTTCCGTTTTTATAAAATCTGACAGAGAGAATCTTTAGTGGGGGACATTCCATGATTGTGACAGGAATAGAAATCTTCTTACCCTTGGTCATTGAATGTTCCGTGTTGTCTTTAACATAAGCAGAAGCCATTCCTGCTTTGTAACATATAAATCCTTTGAGATTTTTTCCAGAATTAATAACATCCCAGTTTACACTAGGCAGTAACTTATCGGCCCTTTTCCTTGGCCAAAATTGCAAGCTTCCTTTCCTTGGTGATTTCGGTGCTGACATTTGTTATGCTTCTTACTATAGCGGATTTCATTTTAACTTACCCTGGATAATTTATTTAGAAATTCTGACTTTTTAAAGGTTTTCAAGCTACGCTACGCTTGTAATATCCTCTATTAATGTTATATCGTGGATTTAAGTTGTTCATCTTTTTATTCCTTTCTTTGTTTTTCTAGGAAAGCTTGATTGGGAGTTCTAAG
>JAGVNG010000031.1 GCA_020053375.1 Nanobdellota archaeon
AACTTGGGCCAATGTAACTAATGGAACCATGGCAACATGGGAACAAGTTATGAACGGGACAGTTTCTGGTGGAGGAATAACATGGGCAGTTGCAAACAACGGTACGTTGTTGAATTACAGCAATGCATTGAACAACACATTAATGCAACAAGCTAACTGGAATGCTACTAATATATCTTACAGAGAAATAATAAACCACACTTTCTACAATTCAACAAATGTGTTCTTTGGAATAAACACTTCAACACCACAAAATCAATTAAATGTGATAGGAGATATAAATGCAACGCTTGATATTTGGGTATATAGAACTCTTAATCTTACAAGCGGATATCTTTATGCAACAAATGGGACATTCCTGACAACAGAAACATTCTGGAATGCAAATGCTTCTAACTTTACCACATTGTATGGAAATCAATTAGGAAATGCAAGTAATTTCACAACTAATTACGGACATATATTAGGTTGGGCAAACAATGCTTCTAACTTTACAACATTATATGGAAATCAGTATACAAATTGGACTAATGTAACTGGTTATGCAAGAGCGTTAGCATGGCAAGGCAATGCTACAAACTTTACAACGATTTATAGTGGATTACTTGGAAACTATACTAGTGGACCTTGGCAAAGTAATGCTTCTAACTTTACAACATTATATGGAAATCAGTATACAAATTGGACTAATGTAACTGGTTATGCAAGAGCGTTAGCATGGCAAGGTAATGCTACTAATTTCACAACAATATACGGATATGCAATAAATAAAACATATACAGAAAATTCATCCTTAAACACAAGTTACATAACAAACGGAACAGGAGGAGCTTATATTTACCACAACGGAACAGGGTGGTGCATAGGAGGGTGTTAATGAAAAATAAAATCTTTTTGTTAATTATTCTTGGAATGTTTTTTCTTTACATTGTTCCTTTAATTTCATCTCTTCAGGCAACCATTATTAAATATAACTTTACAACAAACCTATCGGATAGAAATGCATATTTTGAGTACCCTGCAACAGCAAACGCTTGGAACACCACAGAGGTGGCTGGATTCTATGGAAATGCAACATCAGCACGGTATACTGCTCTTGGTTCTCCGGGCGGAACAACAGCAAATGTTTGGGCTCACGGTGGAAATGACAACCCGTTTTGGAAATTCAACTTTACCGTGAAGGAGGCAAATTTAAGCAGAAACCAAATACAATGGCTTAACGTGAATGTTACCGGTTACGATAACGCCACTGCTGCAGAAGTGGGAAAAGCGAGTATATGGAATTTTACCTCTGGAGCTTTTGTTCAATTTGGAACTCTTCCGGATTCAACTGCTGGAATTCGTTCTATGAATTATACTGGAAATGCAAATGCAACTAATTTCATACAACCTGCAACTTCAAATGTGGTGGTATATGTTTTGGGTCCTTCTTTTGATGCAATTGACGGTTTATTCATTGATTTCGTTGAAGTTCAAATAATGTATCTAAAAGATGTCAATGCACCCGCTTGGTCAAGCAATATGACAAATGGAACTTTGGCAGGTTCAACAATAAATCATAGTGTAAATTGGACGGACGATGTTGGTTTTTCAGGTTACATTTTCAGCTTTAATAATGGAAATGGAACTTTTCTCAATGATACTTGGCAGCCAATGACTTCTGATAATTGGACAAACATAACAAAAAATGTAAATTCAACAGTGGGTTCAATAATAAATTGGTCTGTTTATGTAAACGATTCTTCAAACAATTGGAATGTCACAAGCATCTTTAATTATACAACAACAGGAGCAACGGATTCCTGTTCTTGCCCAGCTGTTAACAATAACTGGCTCATAATCAATGGGGACCAATGCACTCTTTCAGCAAGTTGCAATCTTGGGACGGGAACATTAAGAGTTTTAAGTGGCGCTTTGAGAATAGGCAGCACAGGAATTCTTAATGCAAATCATTGTTTTGTTCAAAATGCGCAGAATTTATTTGTTACAAATGGAGGCAAATTATCCTGTAGATAAAATGAAATTAATATTTAGTAGATATATAAAAACTTGGAAAAAAATCGATATTAAATTATTTGCTATCGCATTAAGCGTTTTATTATTAACACTTCTTTCAGTTTCAACTTCTGCTCTGACTATCAACTCAACAAACTACTCAGGCTTTATCACTTCTGGAGCGTCTTCGGGAAACCTCACAGGAGATACAATTGATGGGAGCACAGCGGGTTTTTACCAGCAGCCAATAAGATATCTTAACGATTTGCTTTATTCCGGACTGGCTAGTTTTTCCTTCAATGTCTCGGCTCCAACAGGGAATCTTCCCTCTTTAACCATCAATCTTCCAGAAAATGAGACTTATCTAAAAAACACAAATCTTAAGCTTAATTTTACCTCTTCGCTAGCCAGTTATGTATGGTATAACCTTGACGGCACAGGCTCAAACACAACAATAACCGAAAACACAACCTTCACCGCAGCAGATGGGCTTCATACCCTTTATTTATGGGCTAACAATACCTACGGAAATTCCACAAAGAATATAACCTTTACAGCAAATGAAACAAAACATATAATATCTTACGATAATTATTCCGGTTCGACAAGAGGTGAATCAACAGATTTCAATAAATCGTCTTATGAAGATATCCAGGATCTGTCAGGAGTTATTCTTGAAAACACCAATTATGGAAAAATTAAATTCAATGTAGTGTTGAATTTAACAAATGACAGCAATTTATCAGATAACACCTTTAATTTGGACATTTATACAAGCATTTTGAATAACAGCATTTTCATAAACTCCACTGCCCTGCCAAATTTCAACAAGTCAGCCACCCTCTATCTCTACAGTCTTGCGCTCACAAATCCAAGAGTCCTGAGGGACGGAGAGGCATGTTCTTCTGCAATCTGCGCGGAAGTAAATTATTCTGGAGGAACTTTTGTTTTCAATGTCACGCAATTCAGCAATTATTCCGCAGATGAAACACCTGCTGCGGGCCTGGACACAACAGTTTCGCCGGGGGGAGGCGGTGGCGGGGGAACTGCTTCGACAGCATTTATTACAGATAAAAGCCAGATTTCAGTGACACTAACGCCCGGGCAGGTAAAAACTGAGAATATTACAATAACTAATACTGGAAGCCAGGTTGCGAGCTTTAAAATAGAAAACCTCTTGCCTGATTTCATTGTGAGGAGAGAAGATATAATCGTCCTGAATCCAGGTGAGTCGAGAGCAATTCCATTATATATTCTGGCAAGAGTCGACACTATTCCTGACTTATATCTTGGAAAGATAATCATCAGCTCTGGTTCAACTAAAAAAGAAATCTTAATAGCCATTGAAGTTGAATCAGAGGGAGTCTTGCTGGATGTAAGGGCAGAGATATTGGAAGATTATGGAAAAATACTGCCAGGTGGAGAAGTTTTGGCAGAGATGAGATTATTTAATTTAGGGGAGCCTGGTGAAAGAAAAGATGTTTTAATAGAATACATAATAAAAGATTATGATGATAATGTTATTGTAACAGAAACAGAATCCCTGGCTATACAGACACAGACAACCTTTATAAAAAGAATTTCTATCCCGGCAGATGCAAGGTTAGGAAATTATACCCTTTATGTAAAGGCGACTTATGAGGGCAAAATAGCAAGCTCCTCTGATAATTTTGAGGTTGTCTCCTCAACAGTAACGGACAATGAAAAGATATATATAATAATTATAATTATTCTCTCTGTAATAATAAGCTTAGTTGTCTATTTAAGCATTGAGCACCAAATGAGAAAACACTATAAAGAGGGAAAAACCCATGAAAAAACAGTCGGGAAGGTTAACCTGAGCAAAATAATGAAAAAATAAAATGGCACTAGATTACATAATTGTTGGAATAAGCATGGTGGTGTTTATCTTTTATTTAATAGCTCTTTTTTTGCTGTTTGATGCAAGAAAAAGACTGGAGGGAAACGCAAAAGTTGCCTTTACATATTTTATAATAGCATTTCTCTTTTTGGTAATCAGAAGGCTTCAACAAATTTTCCTTGAGTCGCAGATAGTGGCATTCATCCCTTATTTTGCTGACTATATAACATTAATATTTGCCATATTATTCACTGCAGCGGTGTTTTATTTCCACAAGGCTATAACAAGCGCCGGCGGAAAGAGCAAGGGAGTTCGGGCAAGTTCAAAGCCTTTTGGAATCAAGATATTGCTCTGGGGATTGGCCATTCTTATTGCTGTTAATTTGCTGGCCAGATTTGAAGTTATACAGCTTGTCGGTTTCCAGTCCGACCTGCTAAGCCTTATAACCCTTTTATTTGTGGCAACAGAAATAGGCGTAAAAAGTTATGTAAAAGAGGGAAAAAAGAAGTTGGATGTAATTGGATGGTTTGGGGTGATTATTATAGCTATATTATTTCTTGCTTTAATAACAAGTTGGCTTGGACTGACGCTGCCAATTATAAGCATATTAAAGCAAACTATAGAATCAGCTCTTCTTGTGTTTGTAATAATAGAGATATTCAGATAAATAGAGAAAATTATATATAATGCTTCCTCCTTCCTATTTTATGGGTTGGAAAACTTATTTAGTGGTGTATTTTAAAGCGGGAAATAAAAAAGTGTCGGAAGTGGTTAAAAAAGTGGAATCAGTTGGGTTCAAGTCATCTCTTGGTCCTGTTGATTTTATCTATGAATGGAAAAATGAGCCGACAAAAGAGCAGGTTTTGAAGCTTGCGGACAATCTGGCAGAAGCCTTAAAGGGCACAGAATCTATGTTTAACATAGATACCCATGAAGGCCCTTAAATCTTAATTTAATTTCATTTCAAAAACCGTAGTATTTCCGGCAGTTTTTTTATTCCATGCCCTTCGTCAAAATGATATCGATTTTTTAGAATTAAAATCGTGGTATTCAATTTTTCCCTGAACAATTTTTTATTTGACAGGGGAACATAAGGATCATTATCCGAGAATATACAGATAAAATCACCACAATGAGATTTCACTTTCTCCCAATTTATAGGTGTCTCCATCCATGGTTTTGCAATTGCAACAACTTCTTCTCCCTCTTCTTTTATTGTTTCCTCATCCAATTTCATCCATGGTGCAATTAAAATACATTTGGCAATTTTCACATTTTTGGCAAAGTCTCCATATATCTTAAAACTGCTTGTGCACCAATACTATGCCCAATAAAGATAGTTTCATTGTCTATTTTACCAGCAATTTTAGCCAAGTGTGAAACCCAAGCTTTAATCTCTGGCAGTGTCGGATTTGGCATCAAGGGTACAACAACCTCAAACCCTATAGATTCTGCTTGCTTTTTTATCCACTGATGCATAGGCTCTTTCGGAGAGCCATCCCAACCATGAACTAATATTACTTTTTTCATTGTGATTTATTTCATTTAGTAAGATAGAAACATTTTAAATATAACTATTTCTTCTTTTTTCGAAGAGCCTTAAATCGATAATTTATTAGCGATTTAGAGTGAACGAAGTAAGCCCTCGTAGCTCAGCCTGGAAAGAGCACTTGCCTTCTAAGCAAGGGGTCGCAGGTTCAAATCCTGTCGGGGGCATTTGTCTGAGAAGACAAAGCCAACGAACACGAAACGTTAGTTTCAGTGTCGAGGGCATATGCGGAGGTGGCACAATGGCACTGCGTCTGCCTGCAGCTCAAAGGAATAACTGAGTAGAGAGCAGATTTTCGTGGGTTCGATTCCCACCCTCCGCTTTAAATCAAAATAAAAAAGAGGTTTGAAAAAATTTCAGTTTTATAATTATGAAAATAAAAGGCTGGAAAATAAAAAATAGGAAACTTCACAAAGAATTTAAGTTCAAAGATTTTAAGGAAACCCTCAAATTTGTCAATAAAGTTGGAAAAGCAGCTGAGAAACAAGGGCATCATCCCAACATTTATTTCACATGGGGAAGATGCATTATTGATATTTATACACACTCCATTAAAGGGCTGAGTGAAAAAGACTTCGCATTGGCTTCAAGAATTAATAAGATAAAATAGTTAGATAAATCTATTCTTGCATTTAAGAAAATAATCTATTGGTGATAAAATTCATCCATATTAAATAGAGTAAAAAGTGTTGATTTATATTAAAAGTTGTCTTTGCATTCTAACGTCTTATTGCCGTCAGTCCAAATCAAACTTCAAAGACATCCAAATCCTTTGCTAGGAATGTGTTCTTGAAGATTTTCTGCGCTTCACTTAATATCCTTAATGGGTCCTTGTCGTATCTCTCGCTTAAATGCGTTAAAATTAATTTCTTCACCTTCGATTCTTTTGCAATCTCGGCAGCCTGTTTTGAGGTCATATGCTTGTGTTCTCTTGCCAGTTCATGCAATTCAGCATCATAGGTTGATTCAATTATCAGCGCATCCGCATCTTTTGCAAGAAGATGCATATTTTTGTTTGCCATGCTATCCATCACAAAGCATATTTTCTTTGAGTCAGCAAGATATGTAAGATTCTTTGCTAAATATTTTTTCCCATTATGGATTATATCCTTTCCCTCTTTTAATTTATGGAGTAATGGTCCCAATGGGAGCCCTGATTTCTGCAGTTTTTTCTTGTCTATTCTTATCTGCCCTTTCTTGACAAAGCAGTATGCATTACAGGGTATTCCATGCACCATTAATTTGGATTCAAGGTAAAACTCATCATTTTCAAAGAATTTTCCGTTAACCTCCTCAACTTCTATTTTTATTCCTGCAGCGGATGGAAATGCAGTAAGCAAATCTTTCATGTGCCTCTTTATCCCCTTAGGACCATAGATAAAGAGGGTTTTTTTATATCCATTAAGAGAAAGAGTTTGTATAAGCCCAGGAATTCCAAGAACATGGTCTCCGTGCCAGTGTGTAACCAGAATCCTTGTTACTTTTGTAGGGCTTATTCCAGCCATCCTGAATTGTCTCTGTGTACCTTCTCCGCAATCAACAAGAATATTTTCTCCATCATAAGTTAGAAGCATTGCCGGATGATTTCTTTTTATGCTTGGAAATGGTCCAGATGTTCCCAAAAAAGTAACCTTTATCATAACTAAAACAGGGAAAACTGATTAATAAAAGTAACGAACAAAGCCCAAGCTAAGTATAAGCTTTTTAGAATCCTCGCGAAAACTTAAGAGGAAAAACGCTTATTCTTTTTTTAATGCTGTTGATGCGGGAGATATAAAAATAATTGTATCTCCTCGTAGAAAGGTTAACCCGACATTTCTCTTTACTTCGTTGTTTTGCATTTCTTTGGTGTTATCCAAGACCAAATTGATATGGATATCAAAAGCCAATAATGTCCCAACAAACTGCTTGTCTCCTTTCAGATGCACCAAAACTTCTTTTCCCTTGGAATTGTTTAGCAAGTCCAAAGGTCTCTCGATTCCGTTAACCATCAATTAGTTTTGGGAATTTTGTTTATAAATATTTCCGTTAGGAAATATCGATTTGAGAAAACAGAAATTTTCGATTCGTAACAAAATACAGCAAGATATTTAAATCACTTTTTTCAACTAATCCTATGAATAAGGGAGAAATACATTTTTAGATAAAATGCATAAAGGAAGAAAAATTTCAGGTGGAAAATATTCAAAAAGAAGAAAGAAAAGGCTGTATGAGCGACCAGGACAAAAAAGGATAGTAAAACTTGGAAAGGAAAAAATAAAAAGTAAAAGGATGAGGGGTGGAAAATTAAAGGCATTCCTAAGTGGCGCAGAATTCGTGAACGTTTCTGTAAAAGGAAAAAATAAAAAGACACAGATTAAAAATGTTCTTGAAACCCCCTCGGATAAATTCCTTGCAAGACAAAATATAATAACCAAGGGAACAATTATTGAGACAGAGATGGGTAAAATAAGAATAACAAACAGACCAAGTCAGGAAGGGGTTTTGAACGGAGTTCCTGCTGGAAAATAATTTTCTCAAATTTAAGTCTTTTTTCTTAACATTACCTTCAATCGTCGTCTATAAAAACCTGCCTTGCACAAATTTGGGCAAGTTGCACAATAGAGTTTAAAGTTGCACAAAAAGGAAATTTTATATATTTGAAGTATAAGTAATGTGATGCCTTCACCATACAATTTTAGAAGAGGATGGGAAAGCGAACATTTAGCCAAGTTTATATTATCAAAGTTCTCCTTTGTAGCAGAACCTTCAACCATTTCAGATGATTTAGGTTCTGACTTCTTTTGTACTCTATTTAAGGTTGAAGATGGAATATATCTCCTTCCTCAAAACTCGTTTGCAATACAAGTCAAAAGTAAAAAAGATGTAGATAGAGATAATAACAAAATAGAAATAACTGATAAACAATCCTACTTGAATGGATTAGAAATACCATTCTTTGTGGGGGTAGTTGATAGAGATAATTTAAAATTAAGCATCTATGTGGGGGAATACCTCTGTGATTATTTTTCGCTTCTTCCAAACCATGGAGAGGTTCAAAAAGTATTTATAGAATTAATTGAAGAAAGAAGTGAGCCGTTAAAAATGTTTAGAGTGGAGGGTGATAAAGCTTATATTGAGTTTCCGAAAGTACTTGAAATTGAAGCTGGTTATGAATATGCTTCAGACCCTGATAAGATTAAGGATTTATTTAGTCTTTGTAAACTAATTCAAGAGAATATTGCTTCAAAATTAAGCCACGAATACATTTTCAAAAAATCCAATAACAACTTTTTTTATATCTATACTGGAGGGACTTCAGTTCAACATTTTAGAACAAATTTTAAAAAAAGGTTAGCGGAAGTTTTCTTTAATTTGAAGTGGTTACATGATACCAACTCTTTGCCAAAAGAGGCAATCAAATCAGAGTTTGAAATCTATAAAAGACTTTATTGTGATTTACTTGATAGAGAGGGTAATTTGCCAGACTATTTGACTAAAATATTTGATGAGTTAAATAGGTTAATGACTTAATCTCGGCTTTGTTAAATAAGTCCTAATTTTAGCTTACTTTTTTAACAGAAATCATCTCTTTTTCTTTAAAGCCTTGAGTTCTCTTTCTATTTTTGAGATATGCTTATCAAGAATCCCAAACAAATAATTATCCCTTTCCTTTATTATCATCCAGATTTTATCAACTTCCTTTTCAAGTTTCTTTATTTTCTTCTCAGTTGCTTTGTCATTCATTTGATTGTTAAAGCTGTTTAATTTAAATACTTTTACGCAGAATTGTCTTTGTTTAATAAGTAGGCGAGAGCGGGGATTGTCGCATTAAGGGACTTTTGAGTTTTAGGTAAGTTTTTATATAATACCTCATAAATTTGTATATGAAGGCAGATTTATTCAATGAAAAGACAATAAGTAAGTTTATATTGAAAATCGAGCCAAATTCTAAGCAAAAAAGTGCCTCTAAGAAATGGATTGAGTTATTAGAAAAAGATGAACTTCAAGAAGAGGTGTCTAATTATCCTAGATTTACGGAAATTATATTAAAAGAGATTTTAGGATACGATACACTTAATTTTAAACACGAAGAAAAGAATATGGAATTTCCATTTAGAGACAAATCTGGAAACTTTTTAGTATGTTTTGAAGCAAAAGGAACAAAAACTAGCGATTTATGGGCTTTACAAGGCAGAAGCATAAAAATAAGAGAAACACCTGTAAATCAAATAAATGACTACCTCTATAAAAACAAAATTCCTTTTGGAGTTTTAACAAATTATCGGGAATTTGTTTTATTCAAAAGAGAAGAAGGATACACTAAGTTCCATAAGTTAGACTTCTTTGATATTAAGAACAATCCTGAAAAATTAAAAGAGTTTATAGCTATATTTTCCAGAGAGAGCTTTGAAGGAAAAGAGACTGAAAGATTGTATAACCAATCAATAACAGAGGAGAGGAATTTTACAAAAGAATTCTATAAACTGTACCATGAAACAAGACTTATGATTCTAAAGGAGTTCAAAGAAAGTGGAATTGAAAATGAAATTTGCTTACATTATTCTCAACTATTTTTGAATAGATTAATGTTTATCTTCTTTGCAGAAGATAGCGATTTACTTGAAAAGAGATATTTTGAAAATAAGATTTTAGAAGTTCTTGATAAAAGTGGAGGAATAGATGGGTATACTAATTATGTTTTTGGGAAGATAAACGGGATTTTCAGAGAGTTAGATAAAGAAATTCCTAAGCAAATAAAAGGTTTTAATGGAGAATTGTTCAAAGAAGAAATTGATGGAAGGTTGTCTTTCAAGGATTATAGAAACCCAAATTTCTTTAAAGACGTATTTCAAAATTATAAATTAGACAAAAGTTTAGAACTAAATGAAAATGATAGACAAATCTTCAACAAGCATAAAAATAAACTAAACAAGATAATTGAAAATATTTTATTGATGGCTTCTTTTGATTTTGAAACAGAAGTTAATGTTAACATTTTAGGTCATATCTTTGAACAGTCTATTTCAGACATAGAAAACTTGAAAGAAGAAACATCCTCAAAAAGAAAACAAGAAGGCGTTTTTTATACTCCTGAGTATATAACAGAGTATATTTGTAGAAATACTATAGTTCCTTATCTCTCAAAAAGTGGGACTAATGACATTAATCTGTTAATAGAAGAGTATTCAGAGAATATGGGGGAGTTAGAAAAGAAGTTTAAAGATATTAAAATTTTAGACCCAGCTTGTGGCTCTGGAGCTTTTTTGATTAAATCAACTGAAATTTTGTTTGAAATATTTGAAAAAGTACAATGGGTTAAAGAGAACTATGGGGAATATCAAGCGAACAGGGGATTAAAGAGAAAAAGTAATTTTAAAGGACAATCAACATTAAAGAAATGGGATGAAAGAGGAGAAATAAAAAATATTATAGAGAACAATATTTTTGGGGTGGATATCAACGAAGAATCTGTTGAGATAACTAAGCTATCTTTATTTTTGAAAATAGCGACAAAAAATAAAAAGTTAATTGACCTTTCAAAAAATATTAAACAAGGCAATAGTCTAATAGATGACGAAGAAATTGCTGGTAAATTGGCTTTTAATTGGGATAAAGAATTTCCATTCAAGTTTGATGTTGTTATAGGCAATCCACCTTATGGTGCAAAAATGAATGAAGAGGAAGTAAAATTCGTGAAAAAGAATTATTCTGTTGGCAACTCAGAAACAGCACAGTTAATGATGGAGAAAGCATATTCTTTGCTTAAGGAAAATGGATATCATGGTTTTATAATTCCAAAAGCATTTACTTTTGTGTCTACTTGGGATAAAATAAGGAACAAATTTTTAGATGAATTGAATACTTTAATTGATTGTAAAAAGGTTTGGAAGGAGGTTAAGTTAGAGCAAATAGTGTATACTCTTCAAAAAGGAAATAAGTTGAGCAAATACAATTCTGGAATAAGAGATAATCAATCAATAAAAATTATAGCTAATGTGGACAAGTCACTTATTCCTAAATTTGATGGCGTTTTATTAAACTCTTTAACAAATCAAGAGATTAAAATTGGTTCAAAAATTAAGGATATAAGGACTAATTTAGGAAAGATTGGGATTAACAAATGGGGAGATGTATTCTACAAACAAATGAATCAAGACAAAAAAGGATTTAAGGTTTTGGGAGGTAATGAAATACAAAGATACTATAAGAGAGGCGTTAAGGGGTATATTGAAGAGAAGTATGTTAAAACAGACCAATCTTTAATAAAACCAAATTCTATTCTACTACAAAGAATAATTTCACATATTGAAAACCCCATAGACCATTTAAAAATTTCTGGAACTATTTTTGATGAATCTGATTATAGGATTGTGAACACCGTTCATCAATTAAATCTGGATAAAGATGTCTCTAATAAGTATGTTTTAGCAATTATGAATTCTAATTTTATGAATTGGTTTGTTTACAGATTCGTGTTTGCTAAAGCGATAAGAAGCTTTCAGTTTTCAGGAGATGTTGCAAAAAAGATACCAATTCCAAAAATCTCTTTAAAAGAACAAGAGCCATTTATAGAAAAAGTGGATTTAATGCTTAAGTTGAATAAAGATTTTTATGAAAAGAGAGATAAAATCTTAAGGTTACTGAAACAAGAGTATAACCTGAGTAAAATTACTCAAAAATTGGAAAGATTCCATGAATTAGACTTTGACGGATTTATCAAACAATTAGGAGTTAACAATTTGAGCATGAGTAAAAAGTCTGAACTACTTGATTTTTTTGATAAAAACAAGAAAGAGATATCAGAGATAGACAGTAAAATTGAAAAAACGGATGGCGAAATAAACAAAATGGTTTATGACTTATACGGAATCACAGACCCTAAAGAAAGAGAGATTATTAGAAATTCTTAGTATCATTTTAATTTAACTCCATCTCCTCCGTCTCGCTAAAAAGGTTATTCTTCGTCTTCTTCCTTCTGGAGACCTTGCTACAAATGAAACTCTTCTTCTGAGAGGTACTCTCCTTCTTATAAGTGCAAATCTTCTTGCCATTTTTATTGTTCTTCAAGTAGACCTTGGTCTTCCATCAATTTTAGGTATTTCTTTATCAGTTGTGGACTCTTTGTTATTCCTTGTTTTTCTAACTCAATTTTTAGTTCTCTTATACTAAGAGGTCTATTTTCTCTATCTAAGATAGATGAGATTTTTTCCATAATTTCCTTTTGTGTTTTAGTCGTGACCATTTATCTCCTCTTTTTCAAATTTTTCTTTATCTTCTAAAAAACCTTCCAAATGTAGATTTTCTTTGTCTAATAAAAAAACAAAAACATCTGTTTGGGGATTTATATCCAATGCTTCTGCAAACTGTTTGGGTATTCTAACACTAAGCTGTTTACCATCATCGATTATTCTAACTGGAATTCCTACTAAATTTTCTGGCTTATCCTCTTTCTTCTTATTTTGTTTTTCTTCCATTTTTGCATCCTTTATGATTTTCATAGAAGTCAATTAGAGTCTCAACAATCTGCGAATCTGTAGTTTTTCTTTCCACAAAATCCAGTTTGTCCATTCTCTTTTTAACCTCCTTTTTTACTCTGGTTTGGCAGTCCTTACTTCCCATAAGAGACTTACTCATTTCTCTTTTATAAAAGTATTCAAAGAATACTCTGAATACTAAGTATTCTTTGTATTCAGCATATTTAAGCTTTTCTATACAGCGGACGACAGATGGAAAGACTTAAATAGTCAATAGAACAATAGTTTATATCTGTCGGACGATAGATTATAGTAAAGACTGGCAGTCCTTACTTCCTATCAGGGTAGAACGCAGTGGGAGGTTATCAAAAACTCCGTTCACCCACGACAGAATTTTAATCATGGAAGATGAAATATACAAGATAACACAAGGGCAGAAGAAGCTTAGCGAATGGGGTGTAGAAGCTGATAAGCCCTTCAACTGGTCTGCTTACAACAATAGTCAGACCAAAGAGAAGATAATGTTCATAGAGCTTCTTAATGACCTCTGTCAATTAGTGGATGATAAAGACTCTGACATGTATGGAAGGGATAGAAAGTCAGTAGCTCATAAAATATTCTGTATTGGTCTCAAGGCTTATTCTAACACAAGCTCAAGAAGGCTTATCTCTGAATTAGAGTTATGTAAGAGAAAGGGTTTTTTGAATTCGGTTCCACATTTTAACACCGTGCTTAATTATCTTGATGATATAAATGTAAAAAGAGTTTTGAATTATCTAATAGAGTTATCTGCTTTGCCTTTAGCACAACTTGAGAATCAGAGTTTTGCGATAGATTCCACAGGATTTTCAGAAAGAAAATACTTGGACAGATGGAGTGTCATAAGACAAGAATATTCTAAGCACAAAGCATACAAAAAAGCTCATTGTATTTATGGAACTAAGAGTAATGTAGTGGTTTCAGCTATTATTACCGACGGCAATTCAGCAGATTCTCCAAGATTCAAGGAGTTGTTAAGTAGTGCTTCAAGAAACTTTGATGTAAAGGAAATTACAGCAGATTTAGCTTATTCATCAAGAGAAAACCTACAACATGCTGAAAATCTGAATATAACCCCTTTCATTCCATTCAAGAAGAACGCCATCGGAGCATCTAAGGGAGCAACAATCTGGAATAAGATGTATAAACACTTCAAAAACAATCCAGATGACTTTCTAAAGCATTATCATGCAAGGTCAAATGCAGAATCTGGCTTCTTTATGATAAAACAGAGGTTCGGAGACTTTGTAAGATGTAAAACAGACCTATCACAGACCAATGAAGTCCTTGCAAAAATACTTTGTCACAACATTTGCGTTCTCATTCAAGAGGTCTTTTTATCAAAAATTGAAACTGACTTTTTTCTTTGTGCAAAACACTATGTTGCACAGCGTCGGTAAATGAATTGTGCAAAGCCATAAAAACCAACAGGTTTATAAAGCCACAAAATTTATAAACCTTACTACAACAATTCTAAAATGAGCTTCATAAAAAAATGCCCTGAATGTGGAAGTGTCGATATAACATATGATGCTCATTTAGGAGAAATTATATGTAATAACTGTGGGTTGGTTATCGAGGAGAAAATGGTTGATACAGGAATAGACCTCCAGGGCAAGTTTGATAAGGGTGAGAAAAAAGGCAGAGGAGGAGCCCCTATAAGCATGCAGAAATTTGACAAGGGGCTTACAACAAATGTGGGGGAGATTTCAGATATATACAAGCTCGACCCGAAGCAAACACGAAAATTCTTAAGGCTGAAAAAATGGCAGGAAAGAGTCTCAACCAGTATTGAGCGTAATTTAAGGCTGGCTATGGCAGAATTAAGAGTCATTGCTTCATATTTGAATCTTCCAAATGTTGTTAGGGACGAAGCTTCCAGAATATACAATTATGTTCTACAAAGGGGACTTGTAAGGGGAAGGAGCATGGAATCAGTAATTGCATCCTGCCTGTATGCTGCATGTCGTTCATATAATATTCCAAGAACTCTTGATGAGATGGCAACAGCATCTGATGTTGAAAGAAAGGAAATAGGAAGAACATACAGATTTATAATTCGAAAGCTGGGAATAAAAGTAAAACAAAGTTCTCCAAAAGATTACATATCAAGATTTTCATCAATTCTCAAGCTTTCTCCAAAAACGCAGAATGATGCAATAAAAGTTCTCAAGCAGGCAGAGGATGTCGAGCTTACCTCTGGAAGAGGTCCTGCTGGAATCGCCGCTGCTTCACTTTATGTCGCGGCACTGATAAACGATGAAAAGAAAACTCAGAGAGAAGTCGCGGATATTGCAGGTATCACCGAGGTAACGATAAGAAACAGGTATAAGGAGCTTATAGAAAAGCTAAAGCTCGAAGACAAGATAAAGCAGAAAGAAAAAGAAAGCAAGGAAAAAGTAAAATAAGATTTATTAATTCAATATTTTAAGACCATTACTAACTGCAACCCCTAATATAAAATTAAGCAGTTATTCTTTCTTCATTAAGTTATATTAATCTTTCTTCTAACAGCAAACTTTATTAAAGAAAAAATTCCTAAAATTATTAACGCGGGAGTGCCGGAGTGGTCAAACGGGTCAGCCTTAGGAGCTGATAGCTTAGTGCTTACATAGGTTCGAATCCTATCTCCCGCATATTTGTATATTTGTTTATTAATCATTTCAAAAAACAAAAGATTTATATATTATAACGTATAATTACGTAATATGGAAGAAATAGTGGCGAGAATAAGCAAGGGAAGTAAAATGGATCAAATCTACATACCAAAAAATAGAATAAGTCTGGAAAACGGCGCATTTGTTATAATAAGACCTCTTTCTGAGCAAATAAAAAAGAGAGAAAATGTCAAGAAAGAAACCCCCTATTTTTACAGAATTAAAAAGATTGAACCAGTAAAAATGCGAATAATCAATGAAATATTCTCAATTATAGAAGGTAATGTGAAATCTTATGATAACATTATTATAACGGGCTCTATTCTCGAAATGGGATTTAAATTCAATGATATAGACATAATCATATTATCCGAAGAAAAAATAAACGAAAACATACTGAAAGAAAAAATAGAATTAAAGACAGGAATAATAACCCATATTATTTACCTTTCTAAAAAAGCGCTACAGCAAGGTTTGGAAATAGATCCTCTTTACCAATCAATGTTATCAAAATGCGTGTCAAAAAAAAGATTTTTTTTTAGACTAAAAAGGAAAATAGAATATAAAATATTGGATTTGCACCTGTTGAAAAGTGAACCAATAATTCATAGTTTTGATATTTTAAATGGAGAACAAAAATACCATTTTGCAAGAAATCTTATAGCCATAAAGTTATTTCTGGAAAACAAAAAAGTTGATAATGAAGATATTAATAAAGAAATAATAAAATTATTCGGATTAAAGGATATAAATGAAATAAAAGATAATTTGCTGGAAAAAAAGAAATTCCTTCATAAATATGAAAATTTATATAAACAACTTTCTAATACAATTCTGAGAAATATAAAAAATGGTTCAAAACAGAAATAAATTAATTGTCTTGCTGGTTGGGAATATATCCAATTCAATAATCCATACAATTAGCCAGAGTTGACAGACAAATACAAAAGAGAATCAATTTCTAGTTTCGAAATTGCCATGAGATACAGAGAAAAAATGAATCCTCTAATCGAGCCTTTTTCCCTAACAGATATTGAACACATAAAAAACAAGATTATCAAAAAAGTAACGGCAGAATTAAGGAGAAGAATTTTAAATTGTTATGAACACATAAATCTCTCTTTAATCGAAAAAGAAGTGGACAGGACATTGAAAAGCCTCAAAATTTCTGATTAGATGATTATTGCTTATCAAAGGTTCGAATCCTATCTCCCGCATATAAAGGATTCGACTAATTGGTTTAAATGAAAAGGGAAGCTTATAAAAGAAACCGCAAGGTGTCTTTTATTTGAATCCTATCTCCCGCATGATCATCTCAAAGCCAGATTAAACACTTTCTTATAAATTTTGTACTCTTCAGGATAATTAGAAGAAAATGAATCATAAACTTCTTTATCTATATACCTTGTATAGTCTTGAGACGAGGGATATTTCTCATATTGCGCCATATAAGCATATATTTCCTGCCAATTTCCCGTTGACAAAGTAAGTCGCAAAGCAGCAGGAACCAAGGTAAATTCCGGGAGATTTGCTGATAATAAAGGATCAAAATCAGATATTTTTTTGTTTGATAAAAGATTCCTCTCCTCTTCTGTCAATTCTTTGTGGATAATCTCATGAATTCTTTCATGAAATAGATAATCATCAGGGTAATCTTCTATAAGAACGATATTTCCCTCAGTTGTTAAAATTTTATAATAACTTTCTATTTCTTTATCAGAAAATTTTGTTTTTTCTTCTAAAAGAGAGATAAATTTTTTTTTGTCAGACGTTACAAATGGCAAGAAATCAAAGGTTTCTCCTGGGATAAAATTTTGTGAAACATAGAATCCTCCGGGATTTGATTCCTCCCAGCTTTTATCCATTATTACAGAATAAATAGCTTTTAAAACTGAATCGGGAACAGCATACTCATTAGACTTTAATTTTAATTTGTGTGTTATTTCTATGTTACATGTAGATGAAGAGTTAATGGAAGTAAGAATTAAATTTCTTAGTTCATCGGAAATGAACAAAAACATTTTTGAGATATCCTCGTTAGATGGAGAAGGAGAATTCAGAACATCCTGAACGGGGGAAGTTCCCTTAATTTTTGCTAAATTCTCTTCTCCTAAACTGCAATGTGCATAAGTAACAAATCTCAATTGATTCTTTTTGACATTATAAAATACAAGAACGTTCCAATTTCTATTAGGTCCTCTTTGCAAACCTTTTAGAACAAAATCATAAAGAGATTCCCCAAAAATACTCCCATCCGAATCAGTTACATCAAAAATAACCCGGACACCATGATAATTTTCTAAATCATTTAGATTTTCAGTTATTTTTTGCAAATTTTCAGAGGACAAGATTGAATCTAAGGGAACAGCAGAGGCTGTTGCAGTTTTAATAAAGAAAACAATTATCAAAAAGAAGACTATTTTTTTCACTTTTAAACTCCTATCAAATTATCTGCTGGGTTTTGATCTTTTTCCAGAAAGGGATTCACCTTAAGGTTTTGGGTATTTAACGAAGAAGATGATTGTGACGAAAGAGAGGTTGAACCACTGCACGTCTCAGGGAAGAGTGCTTCTACCTCATCTTTATTGTTAAGAACATTATCAACATATGCTGGATCACCAACAAGCAAAAAGTTTCCGTGGCTATCTAGTTTCAGACTTTTATCAGCATTTGTTTGTAAGCATTGGGTATTCCAACCATTATAACCCCTCAATGCCCTTTTCCAATCAGAATAAGATACTTTAGAGAAATCTGTTTCTCTAACTGGACCTACAAAGATTGATGACCTATAACAATCATAAACTTTTGGATTAGGATTATATTTATTTATTAGATAATTTATTCCAAACTTTATATTCTCAGAAAATTCCTGTACTTGAATTGTTGGATGTTCACCTATATTTATCTGCATAATTCCTTTGCTATTGCCATTATCCCCTGAAAGGACTCCATCAATATTTCCGTTGCAATATAAAGGATCCCCATCCCTTTCATAATCAATAATATTTCCATTTACAATTTTTCCGCATTGCCTTATTTTTGATTCTTGATATGCTAACTGCAATATCAAACACTCAAAATTCTTTGCGCCTGTTTGCTCAGTTATTTTCCGGTCATCTTCTGAATCTATCTCATTTTCCTTTTTTATCTCTCTTGCTGCAAGAACGATTTCTTTTCCCAAAGCCTTCTGGCATTCTTCTTGTGTGCTACAGACAAGGCCACTTGGAGTTGTTTCTCCGCTGCTTGCAGGAGTGCCAAAATCTGCCGCGTTGATGCCAAAAATAATTAGCGCACCATCAATATCATTTTTCCCGATAAGACTCTTTATTAAATTAGCTTCTCTTTCTACAGTGCTATCAAGCCCTACCAAGAATATTTCTGATGAAACAGATTTCCAGATTTTCTCATCAGTGGAACCTCCCATGTAAGTCCATTCATTTGCTATTCCAAATTCAAAGTAAATAGGAGTCGCCTGTTTAACAGTGAATATCCCTTCTTGTGAAAATGACACTTTATTTGTAAACAACTCTACATTAGAAAGAATACCTTTTCCTGTATTTGCCCTTGTTGCCTTCATGAGTATGTCTATACCTTGTTGAATAGTCTGATCAGATAATGAAGATGTAAATTCTTTAATTTCTTGAGACAATGCGGGAACAATTTCTACTGTTGTTGCATCCTGCCCTGTTTTCAAGCCAGAAGCGCCAGCTGACACTGCTTGATACCATTTCTGTTTGTCTATGGACCAATACCAATTATTTCCAGAATAACTATAATAGATAGTGTTCTTGAAAAGTCCCAATCCTCCCCCATAATTGTATGCAAAGATAGGGGAAATAATTCCAATTTTTGATATCTCTTGGTGTTGCTCTTCTAAAATTTTACTAATTTCATCCTTAGGGGTTGCTGTGGCTGTTGTCTCTGTAGTAGTTGTCTTCTCATCATTCTTCTTCTTGAACAACTCAAAAGCCAATTTGCTATAAACATCACCTCTTGTCATCAAAAGCCATCCTTTTTGGTAATTATAAAAGAACTTTCCTATTACATCATTTATCTTGCTTATTTTTTCATTGTTGTCTCTGGTATTTTCTATGCCTGTTAAAGTGCTTTCAAAGTCAGGAGCATTTCCTTTGGCATTCAAATCAGCCTGCGCCTGCGCATTAATTGCTTCAACAGTTCCATTCCGTATGTCCAGATTTCTTATGTTATCATTTACGCTTTGCATATCAAGCCAGCATTTTATTTTTGTGTTTCCGCAATAGCCGACTTCAACCCATCTTTGGTTTTCCGTGTTTAGAAGCCCATCCGTTCCCTGTCCTGGATTGTTTGTCGCGCATATTCTGTAAATTCCCTGATTGTACAAGTCAGGATTTACCGTATTGCTGACACCTTCCTGCAAATTTGGATTAAGCATACTGTAAAGGCTTGGTGTTCCAGAGATGCATTCAGCCTCTGATTTCACATTAGTAGTAGACTGCTCTTTCAAATACTGGTCCTTTACATAATTCACTGTAAAGTCCGTCGATACTTGCTTGAATCCGCATTCTTCCTGTCCATTGACAAGTATGCACATTTGTGAGTAACCAGAAGGAGCAGTAAAATCAACTGTGCTAGAATTGTATCCACCTTTTTGCACATATCCATAACCAACAACCCTACTCATGGCAGTGTCATCATAATACGAACTTCTGGGAGCTCCTTTCAGATAAACTCTGTAATAAGCTCCCGTGTCTTTTCCTGCAAATATGTGATAAAATACTTTGTACTGTGAAACTGGAGGATTTGTTGCCGTTGTGAAAGGAATTTCATCAAACCTTCCCGTGAATTGAGGGGGTGAGTCGGCCTGTGTTAGGCTATCCAGTAGGTTTCCGCTGTTTGGATAAACCCCTGATGCAAAATTCTTGCAAAACTCTCCTCCGACTTCGTCGGTGCTTCTTGCCTTGAATGCCTTGAAGGAATCATCTGCATAATATTGTGTGAAATACGTGACTGACTTCTCCGCATTTTCCCATGCATTTGCAACCCCAAGATATTCTCCTCCGCCTCTCGTGCCTTGCCCAAGAGCGCTGCTCAGAACCGCGGGAATGGCTATCTTAGCAACTGGAAGGCTTTGTCTCCAGAAGAACTCGCACATATAAATGCTCTGAATTTCATCACATATGCCCACTGTTTTTCCTGTATCTATCTGTTCCCGCAAGCAGTCCCTATATGATTTCTGTATGCTTACCCAATTGTCCAATCCTGCCTTCACTCCTGTCAGGCAAACAGGCATACCTATTCCTTCATTTATGTTTGGCAGGCATAATGCAATGCTTCCTATTACCCCGCTCTGCACAACATCTGCAACAGGATATGCCCCGCCCAAATTGCATCTCGATGAGGGACATATTACAGGGTCGCAAACATTGAATAAGATTTGGCATTGGCCTGGAGACATGAAATCCTCGCATTCAACTGACGGCACGTTTGCAGAAGGGCTTCCAACTTTTATTGATTCCGCTATTCCTGGCACCTTTACGTGGGCATTTGCTTTGCCCACAATAGAAGGATATTGTTTCTGCACGCTTAATATTGCCTCCTCTGCCTTTCTTACAAGGCTTGCAACCTCGCTGTCCGATAGTCCTGAAAACCTCGAAAATGTTTCCTTTGAGCCAAGAACAACAAGCTGGGAGATGTCATCTCCTCCGCCCTCAAAGAAATCAACATTCCCATTTGTTCCAGTATTTCCAAGATAATAACTGTAAACCCTTCCTGATTCATCAAAGCTTCTTACATTTCCAAATCCTGGCAACGTTTGCGACATTGCAACATACCATCCTTTCTGAGTATCTAATGGAACAAGTGCAGGCGCTCCCTTGAACGGCTCTGTCTCGAAGTATTTTACCTCAGGATTGTTGTATTTATTACTATAAGAAGAACTATCAACTTTCTTGAATTGAAGGGCAAGTGGATTGACTGCATCTGTATTAATAAATAAATTATTGCCCTGTATTTCAAATGTTCTGTCAACAACATATGAATTGTCAAGAACAAGCATGTATTTTTTATTATTTGATATGTCTGTTAGAAGATAAACATACTCTGCATCTTTTGGAGAGAGATCCATTGTGATCTCAGTAGAAGCGCTGGTTGCTCTTCCTTTGAATGCCATTAAATTTACTGGAACGCTGCCAATCACCTGTGTAAACTTGCCTTTAACCTGTACCCATGTTTTAAGTGTAGAAAATTCAACGCTCTTGATATCTTTTCTCGTTGATATAGAACCCCCTTCTCCAGGACTAAGTCCAAATTCGTCTAGGAAAGTATCTCTCTGCACTATTTCTTTCGAGTTTACATTGACATTCGAGAGCAACGAGTAAAGTTTCTGCTGTGCCCTTGCATCGCCTGGATTTGTTTTAAGAACATTGCAATAGAACCCAACATCCCTCAACTCTTCAAAGTTGTAATTCTTGCTTTTGTTCCATATTTTAAATGAAAGAGCTTCCTGAATATCTTTTATCTTTATTTTCTCAGATGATTTTAATGGATTTGTAATTTCAGCACTGGAGCAGCTGGCCAAATCTGAGGAAACCTTTACGGAATAATCTTTAATCAAGCCAGTGCTGTCAACTACATCTTCTGAAAATAATCCTCCACTCTTTATTATATTTGCTTTATCTATATTCTCAATTTCATTATTTTGTTCTGTCAGGGTCTTGTAATACTTATCCACTTCGGCATCAATTTTATCTGAATTTTCAAACAGACAATCCTGCAGTGTTGAATATACCTCACCATCAATCAATGTTTTTTCTCTCACCCACTTATTGCACTGGTCATACCACCCGTTAGGGTCCCTCATTACTTTCTGTCTTGCCAATCCTTTTCCATTCAGATTGGATAGCAAATTATCAATAGTAAATATTGCACCCGTTGCCAGACAGGCAGTCTTCAATCCAGTAACAACGTTTCCTAAATCAGAGGAAATCTTATCTAATTTTTTTACATCTTCATCAATGCTTTTTATTTTGTCTTGCGCTTTGTCGGGAGACAGTTTCATTAAATCACTTCTTTTTTCTATTCCTATTTTGAACTTGAACGTTGTCTCTGTTCCTGAATAATCTATGTTTGGAAGCACAGAAACTTTTGCAACTCTTTTAAGGTTTATTTTTTGTATCGTGACTTCATAATTGCCTATGCCTGCCTGAGGAATCCCCTTCTTGAAAGAAACCGCTCTCTCAAAGCCAGCGCTTCTGGCTGTTCCTATAGCGAGAATATCAACATTGCTTTCATCTTTTATTGTTCCAAGTTTTATGTAAGTAGCAGTGGTTGAAGTGCTTGGAACACTTAATTTGCCCCCTGTTTCTATAATAAGTTTTTTCCCCTCTTCAAAACTCTTTCCCTTATCAGAAGCAAGAGCTTTTATTAAATCAATATTGGCTGATGTGAGCATTTGTCCACCAGTAATTCCCGCTTTTGTATAGTCGCTTGGAATTTGTGTAACTGGATAGAAGGTAGATGTGGTAGCCCATTTCCAGATATTATCTTCATACTTAAACCATAAAGAATTTGACGAAGCCCCCCTGTCAATAGTAAATAATGTTGAAGCGGTGTCCGTAACAGGTGTTTCCAAGTAAAATATCTCATTGTTTCTCAGTACAAACTGAACAGGGGCGCTGGATGCATCGCCTATTTTTCTTGCATATCCTTCAACGCTGTATTCATCGTAACTTGGTTCATAAATTCCATTGAACGATATCTCCTTCACTTTCCCGTTTATTGTGACAGATCTTACGGAGCTCACATCACTTGAAAGCTTCAATGCATCGGAGCATGTTTCAGGAGCAATTTCATTAGGATATGCTTCGCTGAATTCCTTGCACAAATCAATCATTGTTCTCCTCTGCTGCATCTGCTCTGCGAAATATATCTTCCTGAAGAAAGTTTCCTTCCCAATGTTATTAGAACCATAATTCTCAGATGCAAAGCTCTTAAGCACTTCATCATAGTCATCAATTGCTTTTTGATAAGATGTAAGAGTGTCTTTGTCAAGCTCTGCATTAACAGCTCCCGAGAAATCTTTTATTTTTATTTTGATGATATTGGTATTTCCCTTTGTGTCTTTGAATATTTCTTTTTCCTTAGAGTAGGTTACCCTGTCAATTGATTCCTCAGTCACTGCAGATCTTCCAACCTCATAAACAGATGCACCAGCTCTTTTCACTCCAGTTGCAATCAAATTGAAAACATTGTTAGGCGACGTGGAATCTTCATAAAGAGGACCAAGCCTTGTTGAAATTTCTTCCAGCGTATTTTCATCCAACGTCTGGATAGCTTCTGTAAGGGCAATAAAAATTACCTGCAAATCTTCTTTCTTATTTGTGTTTTTTTCGGAGCCTATATATCCAACATAAATGCTCTTACCATCGCTTGTTTTCTCTACAAAGTCTCCCAGTCCCATGCTTCTGCTCTGTCCGTTAACTTCCAATTCAACTTTTGGAGCTGTTTTTAATGTGAAAGCCTTGCTTCCAAACAACCCGGAACCCTGGTCTTCCTTGCACTTTATCTCAACTCTTTCGTTTAGTCCGTATTTGTCCATGCTCAAAACCTCGCACTTTCCATCAAGGAAAGTTTCATCCTCTGCAACTTCCTGAACATCTGAGTTGACTTTTATTCTTGCCCTTGTGTCTGGGAAAGTGATGTCATCAAGCCTTATCCTCATGTTTGCCAGGCAGTAATTGAATCCAGTCATATATATTTTTTCAGATGTCGCACCTTCTTTCAATGAAACAGTGTTTGTCTTCTGCAGATTCCCTGTGTACCCTGTTTTTCCTGAATAAATGGAGATTGTTGCTCCATCTTTTTCAATATTTTCTGCTTTCAAAAATCCTCTTCCATCCCAGAATCCGTACGATTTATACCTGCCATTATCGAATTCATTCGAATCTATAAGAGGGAGATAATAAGTTGCTTGTCCTACCCCAAATGCGTTCTCAATATTATATTTTATTTTGGCCGTCAAATTGCCTTCCACAACACAAACTTCCCCTACGTCTAATCCTAACAATTTAGAATCCATACAATTAGTCAGCGCAGATTCATTTGGCTGCCTCTTTAAAACAATAACAGCAGAGCCAATATTTTCAAGAACAGGATAATTATCAAGTGTTGTGGATCTTCCTGTTCCCAAAGCAGCCTTGTTTGGATTGAAGCCAACTCCTGCAACTTCCTTTGGAGTCTGTCCGGAGAAGGTTATGTAATCAATCGCCTTTACATCAACAAGAGGATTTATTTGTGTTGCAGCTATCTGGCAATAAACAGGAACATTCTGTTCTTCAAGCAAATCACTTCTAACAACAGCGGGAGTACATCCAAGGGGGGCCATCTGCAAAACAAAATCTTGTCCTGCTTCGCACATGCTTCTGTCAAACTGTCCGGGAGTTTCCCCGAAAAATCCTCCGGCAAAACTTCCTATTCCCCCAAGCGCATGGTAATTATTCGTCCTCGTATATCCTGCAGAGATAAATGACAAGCTCGATATAATTAAAATCCCGATTAGAACTGTTAATAATAGATTAAATTTCACATCAGCCTTTTTATCAATTAACAGTCCTGTTTTATTCATTAGCAATCTTTTTTCTCTTTCCATTTTTATTCAAACCTTATATCCAGTTTTTTATCATCAAACAATATGAAATTATTCTGCAGCTGCTCGAGTGAAGTTGGCAAAGGAAGGCTTTCTGCATTTATTCTGACAACATCTGAGGAAGTCAGTTCCGATTCCAATATATAATAATCCTGCTTTCCTCCTCCTGCCAGAACACTTGAGATTATCTGCGAAGGTATTCTAATGTCAATGCACTTCTCTGCCGTAAGCCCGAAGAATCCCCCTATTCCTCCTGCGGGAACCTGTACACATTCTGTCTTCGTTGTTTCTGGGAACTTTAGTGAGGAATTCTTGTAAACGTAAACCTGAACTGCATATTGCCCCGAACTTAATTCAACATTTTTCTGCTCGGGATAAACGACAGTATTTGTACTTCCGTCGCCTTTTACAAATGTTATGATTGCATTTCCATTGTATGCCTGCCCATCAAGCCTCAAATCAACATTTAAGTCGTGAGTCTTCTCAAGGAACACATTCACAACCCCTATTTCAGAAGTTGTTGAATGAAGAAGATTTCCTTCTTCATATCCATCTGCTTTTGCAACAACATATCCATTGACGCATTGTGGGAACATTCCTTTCAAGACTCCATTCTGGGTCTTTCCAATATTGCATATCTCTGAAAAGCATCTGTATAAAACATCTGCCTCTACAGGAGCAAGATTTGAATCAAATGTGTGAATCTCCAACTCTGTATTTTTGTATCTGCAAAGTTCAGGCACGCCTATCTCTGTTGCGCTTGAGTTCAAAGGCTGTCTTGGCTTGTTTCCCTCCACAACAACCGCCATTGGAAACTGGAATGTCTCTTCTCCTTTTTGAACTTGGACTAAAACAGGATATCTTGCATTGTAAACAAAATGATATGGAACATAGCAGAATCCAAGAACGCCGAGCCCAGGCTGGTTTCCAACTGGACTGGCCATTAAAAGATTATCTTCAGAAGGAGCAACTTCAAATGTGCTTGGCCATCTTTTATCATTCAAAAATCTCACTTCGCCATCAATAGAAACATCAATATTGTAGTATCCTTTTCCAAGGTTGCTTCCAAGCACAATGGTATTCTGCTCCAGGGCAACCTGTAAATCATCAAATACCTTGTCTGCGCTCCAGATTTTTGGAGAGCAGGATATTTCAACTCCGTCAACAGGGGCATATAACCTGAGAACGTCAATGCTATGATTTTCCAAAAATAAATTTTTCTGCTCGGAATCATAAACCCGTAGCGCAGAATCATACAATGTTCCTAAATTGGACACCACAGTCTTGTCATGATTTTGAACACGCACCGTATCATTTCCTTTTTCAAGCGTCATGTCCATTGCCAAATTCACATCAATGGAATCATCATTTATTGTTACATCTGAATATGGCTCTTCCATTGACACAACGACTCCCTGTCCATAATATGCCTGAAAACTGCAGGCTCTTATTCTCTCATTGATAAATCTTTCAAGCTGCTTTTCCATCGCGCTTTTTGTGGGAACTTGTTCTTTCTGTATCCTGTTGCCTGAAACATAATACCAATATGGAACGCTTGTTCCCAAAAAATCGAGTTGGGAATTAAAGGGATAATAATGAGAGCCCAATTCCACAGATGGCAGATAAATATATCCCGCCTGGCTTTCCAATAATCCCACACCGGTGTTTGTATCATCTTCCAAGCATGACAAAAAACTCGTGTAAGTAGGCTGTAAGCTTGCAGGAATTGAAACAGAAGTCAGGGTTCCCCTGAGCAAAAAATATAATCCCACTGCGGCAACAATTATGATGGCCAAGATTACAAATACCGTCAGCTGCCCCCTTTTATTCTGCATAAAGAAATAAGAGAAATTATGTATATAAACTTTGTTGAGAAATTACAAAATCCTCTTGCTTGCCCTCAGATAATTCACCATTCCAAGAAGAATAAGCAAGCCACCAGCAAAGATTATCCAATTTTGAAATTTAAGAACTGTTTCAGGAACTTTAAAAAAAGCAAATGGAAAATTAATAAAGTAGGCTGCAAAAATCAGGCTAACAATGGAAAAAAATATCTTCAGTCCGGTATTCCTTCTGTATGTCTGAAATCCCATCGGACTGCGGTTAAAGCCTCCGCCAAACATTGGATTTCGGTTAAACATCGGACTCATACAAACATTAAAGAAAGAACATATTTAAATCTTATCAAAATCGCAAATATTATAGGGGGTTTTCTTTTGAGAAAAGAAGGAAAAATTATTTATAGGAATGAATTGTCTTATTATTTTGAACAGGAAAAATATAAAACATTAAACTTACCTTTCATTTTAAAGGGCGTATAAGCTAGCGGCAAACTGTATCCTTGACGTGGATAATTCCCAAGTTCGATCCTTGGTACGCCCATGCCCTTGACGTGACGTGACTCTCACGGAACCTTTGAGAAGGCGTTCTCGAAATGGATAGGGCCCGGGTTCGATCCTGGGCAGGGCCATTCTCTCCACTAACTTTAAAAACCTATTTTCTGTTAATTTTTTATTAAGGTTAAAATGAAACTTCCAAAAACAGTCAACAGATATTGTCCGCACTGTAACAAAAAAACAGAGCAGAAGGTAAAAATAGTCGGAACAGGTGGAAAAAGAGGAACCCTTAGAAGAGGGGGCATAGCCAGAGCAAGATTAAGAGGGTTGGGAAGAGGATATGGTAACAAGGGAAAATGGGGTTCCAAACCGGCTGTTTCAAAATTCAAGAGAAAATCCAAGACAACTAAAAAGTCAAATATAATGTATACCTGCACCGTATGCAAGAAATCAAAATACAGGCAGGGAAGAAGAAATAAAAGGACGGGAAAAATAGTACAGGAATAAGAAAATGATAAAAATATCAATGGCTGCTGGATTCATAAAATATGGAGTTTTTAATCTGAATCATTCGGAGGCAATGAAAAGGTTCAGTCTGGCTGCTGGATTCATAAAAACCAGCAGGAGGTTTTTATAATGGCAATCGCAAAAAGAAAAAAAAGATTTTTTGATGTTGAAATTCCTATTTTGAACAAAGAAACACAGCTTCAGGCTTATGAACTTCAGGAGCTTGATGGAAAATTTCTTAGTTATGATCTGACAAGATTATTAAGGGGAAAAAATATGCTTGCACAATTTAAGGTCAGTGTTTCCGGAGACAAAGCCGAAGCAAACCCAAGAATGTTGCAAATAATGCCTTCTTTCCTGAGAAGGATGATTAGAAAAGGAACACACCAAGTTGATGATTCTTTTGAAGTTCAGACAAAGGACTCCAAAGCCATAATAAAGCCCTTCTCAATAACAAGGAGAAAAGTGCCAAGAGCAATTCGGACATCTTTGAGAAACGCAACGAAGGAATATCTGATTTCTTATGCGCAGGGAAAAACCGGATTGCAGATATTCGAAGATATCATAAGGGGAAGTTTGCAGAAAGACATGAGTTTAAGGCTCAAGAAGATATACCCTCTCTCGCTCTGCGAAATAAGAATTTTCAAGATAAAATAACAAATAAGAAATCTTTTAAACTAATTATTTTTGCCAAAAAAAGACTGAAACTTTAATAGATGTTTTGGATTTTTTAGAGGAATTTTTTTTAAAAATTTTCTAATGGAATTATTCCCATAAAAAATTATTCTACCTCGTTCAACATTAGTATAGTGATTAAGATTATTTTTATATAAAATAAAACTTAACTGTTTGATTAATGAAGGATTATGTACATGAAATTCAAATCGGATATAGGGGTTATTATAAATTTTTCTTTTATCAATAAAAACACATCCCTCTGCATCAAATAGTCCTGCAATACAAGATAGGAGATTATTAGAAGAAGATTTAATTATTTCATCTGGGATTAAAACCGTAGTGGACTTTCTTCCAGCAGTAATTTTAAATCTTTCAGTTAACATAAAAAACAAATATTTAGAATTAAAATTAATTCTTATAAAATTAACATTCTGATTTTCTATAATTTTGGGATGCCAACCAAATAATTTTTTTGATATATTAAAGATAGTTTCTTTATAATATTCAAGTTCTTTCTTGTGCCCAACAAATTGAATTTGATAATGTCTTCCGTATTTGTTACAAAAACCATCTCCGATAAACAAACCAATAAAATAAGCTAATTCTTTATTAAGAGGCATATTAATATCAAATTTTGGTTTAGTGTTAAGTTCTTTCAATTTTTTTAATCCCTCTTCTCTTCCTTTTTCAAAAATAGATTTATATTTATAATAAGTTATAATTCCTCCTTTTACTTTGCCCCAATTTCCGTTTTTAAGTTCTATAAATGCATCAAAATCTTTTAAAATATTTCTGTCCAAATTTGAGTTTAATTTTTTATAAAGAGATTCTGGAATAGTTGTTTTTCCACTACGATAATCATCTAAAAGTTTTCTATCTAAATTAAAAGACATGGCTAACTCTTTCCATCTTATTAAGTTTTTATTTTTTAAAACCATATAAAAAAATTTATCTCTCATCTTTTTCGAATTAAAACAGATTCTCTTCTCCATTATTAATAATAATCAATTGAATATTTAAATGTTATCACTCTGAGCTTGACCTACATTTAATAAATCAAAAAACTTTAAAGGGAGATTAAATAAGTATACTAGTGCCTCAGTAGCTCAGCCCGGTTTAAGAGCGGCAGTTTTGTAATCCTAAGACGGACAAATGAACTGTAGGTCGGGGGTTCAAATCCCTCCTGAGGCTTTTTTCTGAAAAAATTCTGAAAACTATTCCACAATAACATCTGCCTTTCCATCATCCACTAATATCCTGGCAATTTCAACAGGAAGGTTGACTATCTGTCCCTTTTCAAATGCTCCCACCGTTTGACCATCAAGCCCCATAAATTCTTCAACATCTTTCTTGAAGACAATCATTTCATACACCTTTGGTTTGTTTTTTTCTCCGTTCAAGGACTCTGCCAATTTCTTATCGGAAACATTTATGTTTTTCATGAGGTTGTCAAATAACTCCTTCTCAAACAGGAGCATATTGTCAAAATCCTGTTTGGATATGCCTGTTTCAGTGGCAATGAGAATAAGATTAAGCAGTTTTTTCCTTCTTCGAAGCATCAATTCCTTAAAGAGAGTTACTGCATTTTCAAGCTGCTTTTGGGTTTTTATTATCACATCTGAGAAAACATCCTCTTCCTTTGAAGCAAGCTCCTTTTTCTCCTTGAGATACATGGAAACTTCATCTATGAACTTTTTGGGAAGTTTCTGCAGTTGCTCGGAATATCTCTCCTTCCTCGCAGCTTCATAAATATCGTTATACACTATCATGTGTGTCTTTTTGGAAACCTTTTCTAAAGGTTTATTTGCTATAAAAGAAACATAAACTATTTATTTTTAATGATTGCTGTGTTGGATAATCATAGTATTTCAACAATTTCTCCAAGAAACATTATGAAATATAGAAAAAAGGGACAAATATGCTCAAGAAATCAAAGTTTCTTTCTCAAATCTGAAAATGGCTTTAACAATTCAGGCTTAACTGTTGCTTCCAATCCTTTTACTGCACTATCAAAAGACTGCAAGTCAACCATTGTATATGCCTTTATGTTTGAAGCGCCTTTACCAGATACACTCAGCGCCTCTGGCGCTATACCGAGGAAACGCCCAACGTAGTTGTCAAGGCTGCTCCTGCCATTGGCAAAAGACCTGTCCACAAGCCAGCTGACACACCAAGCCCTTAATTTTGGCTTATCGCTTGCTGAATCTGGGTAAACTCCCATCGCAGTATCATATCCAAATCTTTGCTTTCCTTCTGCAAAGATATAATCAACATAATCATTAAGCAATCCTTGGTCTCTTGCCAAAGCTTTCCAAACAAGATGAGCCTTAACATCTGCTTTTGAAAGAGCGTCATTTATTTTTCCAAGTTTTCCTTTCTTAAATTCCTCTCCTTGCAAAGTCTTGTAAACATCTTCTCCTAAAATTAATGCTCCACCATCTCTTGGGCTTTCAGGAGTCATGTCCCTTAAGGTTTGGGAATCAAGAACTATCTTTACCCTTCCATCAGGATGATAAACAACTGCATCACCAGTATCAAAATAATTATCCATATAAGAGGTTTTAATCTTTTCATCAGAATTTCTAACATCAAGCTTTTTTTGCATCAATTGGGCAACATTCATAGGAACTCTGCCGTCAGCTATAAGCTTCGGCATTTGCTCTACATTTCTGCCGTAAAATTCTTGGTATGTTGAGGTTTATAAATGTTTCTATATTGTTGTTCTTTGAAAGAGGTAACAGAAGAGGAAAAGGGGGTTATTTATCAAAACCAACCTTTCTAAGTAGGTCATTTCCAGATATCACTCCAAGCTTTCCTTTCGCGGCTTCTGCCTCTGAAAAATGTTTTTCCTTTAGTTCAGAATCATTATAGAACAGCACGGGAACTGGATCTGCTGAGTGCCTCTTTAGCTTGCAGGGAGTTGAATGGTCCCCTATAACAACCACCTTTATCTTGTTAGGAGGAGCAAATCTTCTGATAAATTTGAATAAAGTTTTGTCAATGTATTCAAACATCAATTTTTTTTCTATTGGCTTATTATCGTGTCCAGGCAAATCTGTCTCTTTTATATGCACATAAACGTAATCAAAATTCCCCTTAATTTTATTAATGGTTTTTTCCGCGAAGTCACAGGCTTTCTTCAGACCATCATGCAGATTCTGATAGGCATCCAATCCCTTCAAAGGAGGATAATCAAAACTGTAGACAGTCATTCCAGACATTTTTGCGAAGCCAATTTCAAGAGGCATATATGCAACCGACGCCCATTTCCTATAAATTTTTAACTTTGGAACTTCTATCCCTGCCCCCCTAATCATCAGATAGTTCGCGGGCAACAGCCCTTTTTTTCTTCTCTCCTGATTCACGGGATGCCTGTCAAGCACCTCATATGCCTTTTCTATAAACTCATTTGCGATATTTGCAGAATACTGCGAGTTCTCATCCTCATCAAGAGGCTTGCAGTACTTTACTTTGTCTTCCTGTATGCTTTTCCCCTTGGTATATATCGAATCATTTCCAGAGATATTATCTGAAAACCCACCTTTGAAAACAAGAGCTGCCCTGTGTTGTATTGTTGGCTTGAAAACAAACTTCACAGACATGTTTATTTTGTTTAATGATTTTGACAATTCCTTTGCTTCCTCAGTTGTAAGTGTTCGTCCTGCTCTCCTATCGATAATATTTCCTTCCTCCATGGAATCTATTGTTGCAAAATTAACCCTGAACGCCAAATCTCCCCGAGTCAATTTCAAATCAGCTCCCCTTGCTTCCAATTGCCCCCTTGTGCTGTCTATCTGGCGGTTTCCAAAGATAGATACAATAGCTTCATCTGATTCGGGCACAAACCCCAGTTTCACGGGGTGCATCAGTCCCATCTCTCCCCTTGCCGCCAAAAAATTAAGGTTAGGCATCTCTGCGCTCTCCAAAGGAGTCTTGTCATTTAATTGCCTGGATGGCAAATCCCCCATCCCATCAAGTACAACCAATATTCCTTTCATTTGGCAGGTTCCTCCTGACGAATGCCTGCCTGCGTCAGGATTGAAAATTTATTTACTTTCATTTTAGAATATCACCTTCTTTCATATCAGTTAATAGCAGGTGTTGTTTATAAAAATTTATATTCAATAGTTAAAATTATAAACGTTTAAAAATTAAAATGGTTATGTTCAAATTTTTAAGGGAAAAAATAAAAAACTGGGCGGAAAAAATCTCAAAGCATGAGGAAGAAAAAGCAGAAAAGGAAATTGACATAGAAAAGCTGTCTAAGAAAGCTGACAAAATTAAGAAGGAAGTTCATTTGGAGCCTTCTCTTGACAAGCAATTAAGAGGGAAAACTATCGGCGATAGCCTAAGAAGCCTAGAAGAAGATGAACCGAAAAAAGAAGGCTTCTTCGAGAGAATAAAATCAAAAATCCAAAAAGTAAAGATTTCCGAAAAAGAGTTTGAGATATACAGTGAGGAATTGGAGATGCTTCTTCTGGAAAACAATGTCGCTCTTGAAGTTTCGGAAAAGATAATAAAAGAGCTAAAAGAAAAGGTGGTAGGAGAGGAATTCTTGAAAAAAGAGATAGAGGGGCAAATTAAGGAAAATCTTCGGGATATAATTGAGGAAATTCTCATTGAACCCTTTAGTATTGTCGACAGGATAAGGGGAAAGACGGCGGATCAGGCAAAAGACCCCTATGTTATATTGTTCTGCGGAATAAACGGAACAGGAAAAACAACGACAATTGCAAAGATAGCAGACCATCTAAAGAAAAACGGAATCTCGTGCGCGCTTGCAGCCTCGGATACTTTCAGAACAGCAGCCATAGAGCAGATAAAAAAGCACGGTGAAAAGCTCGGCATAAAAGTCATCGCCCATGAATATGGCTCAGACCCTGCAGCAGTTGCTTTTGACGCCATAAAATATGCAAAAAGGAATTTCATAAATTGCGTGCTGATAGACACTGCCGGAAGAATGCATACTGCAAAAAATCTCATAAGGGAAATTGAAAAGATAGCAAAAGTCTGCAAGCCGGATTTGAAAATATTTGTCGGGGAAAGCATAACCGGCAATGATATAATCGAGCAGGTAAAAAGTTTTGATTGGGCTTTGAACATAGATGGAATAGTTCTCACAAAAGCAGACATAGATGAAAAAGGCGGAACAGCCCTCAGTGTTAGTTACATTCTGAAAAAACCGATTCTTTATTTGGGAACTGGGCAGGAATACAACAAGATTGAGGTTTTCGACAAGCACAAGTTTATCGAGAAGCTTGGGCTGTGAAAACTTTTTCTTGATAAACCGCAACTTTATTAACTCTTAAAAAACTTATTTTTATATGCTCGAAAAGTTGGGCGAAGTTCTTAGAAAGGCAACGGACAGGATAGCAAATGCCATATTTCTTGACAAAAATCTGGTTGATTCAATTGTAAGAGATTTGCAAAGAGCCCTTCTTGAAGCAGATGTAAATGTTATTCTTGTAAAACAACTGACAGACAAAATAAAAAAATCAGCGGTGGATGAAAGAATAAAAGGGATAGAGAAAAAAGAGCATCTTATAAAAGTTCTGCATGATGAATTGCTAAGTCTTCTTGGCGAGACAAAAAAGCTGATTTTGCAAAAAGAAAACAGGATAATATTTCTTGGACTATACGGAGCCGGAAAAACAACTACAATTGCCAAAATCGGAGATTATTTTGCAAAAAGGGGTAACAAGGTTGCATTGATTGGGCTGGACGTTCATAGGCCTGCTGCAAAAGAGCAGCTGCAGCAGTTGGCAGAAAAAAACAAGCTGGATTGCTTTGTGAATTTCGAAGAAAAAAACGCACTGCGTGCGTGGAAAAAATTTAAGCCGCAGTTAAAGGATTATAATCTAATTTTGGTGGACACCGCAGGCAGGCATACTCTTGATAAGGAGCTTGTCAATGAGATTTCCACCCTAAGCAAGGAAATCAATCCCACTGAATCTATTCTGGTGATGCCAGCAGACATAGGGCAGGCGGCAAAGAAGCAGGCAGAGGAATTCAAGAATATCCTAAAGATTACTGGAGTTATCATAACAAGGATGGATTCCACTGCAAAGGGAGGAGGTGCTCTTACTGCGTGCGCTGAAACAAAAGCGCCTGTCTATTTCATAACAACCGGGGAAAAAATAAACGACATAGAGGAGTTTGACCCGAAGTCATTCTTGTCAAGACTCTTGGGAATGGGAGATCTTCAGTCCTTATTAGAAAAAATAAAGTCGGTGACAGATGAGGGAAAGCAGGAAAAATTAAAAAAACAAATGGAAGAGGGGAGGCTTAGTCTTGATGATGTTATTGAGCAGGTAAAGTCAATGAATTCCTTAGGAGGTTTTGAAAAGATAAAATCCATGATTCCCGGGCTTGGAAAAGCAAAGATTCCTGAAAACCTTCTTGAAAATCAGCAGGCAAAGATAACAAAATGGGAGCATATCGCAAAGTCAATGACTCCCGAGGAAAAAGCCAATCCAGAACTTCTGAAAAAAGAAACATCAAGAATATCTAGGGTTGCAAAGGGAGCGGGGGTAAGCGCTTCAGACATGCGTTCTTTGTTGAAGCAGTATGATATGCTGAACGAGATGATTAAATCAGGGAGCTCAATGGACATTAATAACTCTGGAATGCCATCTCAAAAGCAGATGATGAAGCTTGCAAAAAAATTCGGAAAAGTTAAAAAAATGCGGTTTTAAATAAATAAAATATATTTAAAAACATCCCTTAATTTTCAATAATATGAAGTATAAAATATTCCTTGCAATTTTTGTGATAGGGTTAATAAGCTCTATAATCCTGTTTTCAAATTCAACAACGGGAATATGCACACCTGGAAACGGATGCGACACCGTAAATAGTTCAATTTACGGCTCAACACTGGGGGTAAAAAATTCTATGTATGGAATTTTCATATTTTCCTTCATGATAATTCTTACATTGTTTCACATAAAAAGGCCAAACCGAAGCACAAAAATGATTATCCACGCAGCAATTATGCTTGGTTCAGTGATAGCACTTTACTTCCTATATCTGCAGATTTTTATCATAAAAGCACTTTGTGAATTTTGTCTTGTTATTGATTTGGGTTTGCTAGTAGGTTTGGGTTTTATGTTCTATCTGTGGAATCATTAAAATGAAGAAAATATTGCAGCAGGGGGCAGAGGCAGTAATTTATCTCAACAAAAACATAATTATCAAGGACCGAATAAAAAAATCTTACAGAATTCCTGAAATCGACGATAGAATAAGAAAGCTAAGAACAAAATCCGAAGCAAAACTTCTTACAAAAGCTTCGGAGATAATTAATTCTCCAAAACCCGCTCAATCCCTTGAGCATTCATTTATTATAGAAATGCCTTTCATAGATGGAAAAAAACTCTCCGATAATCTTGACAATTTCCCCACAAGCAAACAAAAATTAATCTGCGAAAAAATAGGAGAAAGTGTTGCAAAGCTTCATGAGCACAACATAATTCACGGGGACCTGACAACAAGCAATATGATTCTAAAAGACAAAAAAGTTTTCTTCATTGACTTCGGATTGGGTTTCATCAGCAATAAGATAGAAGACAAAGCAGTTGATATCCATTTATTCAAGGAAGCATTGGAAGCAAGGCATTTCCGAAGTTGGGAGACACTATTCAAAGAATTTCTCGAAGGATATAAAATATACTCCGAGCACAAAAAGGTTCTTGAGCAAATGAAGAAAGTAGAAATGCGGGGGAGATACAGGCATTAAGCAAGATATTTTTATAAAAGTATTATTAGGAAAGAATATAAAATAAAAAAACGTGTTAGATATATGGACATAATATCCTTAAAAGGGGTAAACAAATCATTTGGTAATATCAAAATTTTGGAGGATATCTCTCTTTACGTAAAGAAAGGGGAAAGTGTTGGGCTTGTTGGAAGATCTGGAAGCGGAAAATCAGTTCTCATAAAAATTCTTATTGGATTTTTAGACAAAGATTCTGGGGAAATAAAAATAGATCCAACAATAAAAGATAAAATAGGATTTTCGATGCAGAATAATTCAATTTACCACTATCTAACCGTTAAACAAAACCTCAAATATTTTTCAAAGATGTATGGGTTACCTAAAAAAACCAGAAACATTATCATTCCTGAAATAATAGAAAGATTAGACTTAAAAGAATTTGAAAATAAACTCGTAAAAAAGCTTTCAGGGGGTACCAAAAAAAGAGTAGATATCGGATGTGCATTATTGAATAACCCAGAGGTGTTAGTTTTAGATGAGCCTTTTTCAGGATTAGACCCCGAATTAGTAAATAGCCTAAGCAATTTTTTCTTGGAATTAAATAAAAGAGGAAAAACAATAATAATCTCTTCTCATGGGTTGGGAGAGTTAAGAAAAATCTGTTCAAGATTTGTATTAGTAAAAGACAGAAAATTAAAATTTATTAGCAGAGACGAGCTAACAAATGCATACAAATGACAATTTCAAATATATTTACAGTAATTGCAAGGAACTTAAAAGTTTATTCTAATTCCAAACTCTCATCTCTAATAATCATTCTTGGTCCATTGATGTTAATGTTAATTATAGGAGTTTCATTACAGGATAATTCCTTAAAAAATATTCAGGCAGGAATATTTTCATCTGACAGTGGAGATCTTAGCGATAATTTCATAAATCTCTTAAAAGAAAAAGGTTTTAATATAAATATAGAAGAGACCTTGGAAAAATGTAAAAAAGATGTGATTGAAGAAATAAATCATGTTTGCATACATCTTAAAAAAAATGAGATTGGATTGGAACAAATCTCTTCAAATTATAAAAGTTATGATATAGATATATATGTGGATTTTTCCAAGCAAAGAGTTGTTTGGGACATTATTGGATCAATTCAGGGGATAGTTGAACAGGAATCATATTCCACAAGGAGGACTATAATTAGGGATATAAATGACAAAATAGGAGATTTAGATTCCAGAATAATTCTGGTAGAAAATGGACTGAACAATGCATTAGCGATAACCTCCTCTTTAAAACAAGAAAGTTTGGATACAACTGGAGATTTGAATAGCTTAAAGTTAATTTTTTCAAATACAAAAAATCTCTTGAAGATATACAAAATGCAAAAATATTGGTAGAACCTTATGCTTCAACACTAACCACCACAATAAATAATCTAAATTCATCAAATGAAAAATTAAATAATATTGAAGAAAATCAGGCATCATCCAGTGAAATAAGCAATATAGAAAATAACATACAGAACACAAAAAGCTCGGTAACGATTCTTAAACAAGAAATTAATAAATTAAAAGAAGTGGATGCCGACAGGTTAACAGACCCAATAATCCTTTCATATTACTCTGCTTCTGATGATCAATCAGAAGGAAGTGTAAATAAGAGATTAGAATCTTTGGATTACCTCTTCCCAAGTTTCTTAATTTTCTTCTTATTATTTGACTCTTTAATTTTCTCTACCCTCGTAACAATAAAAGAAAGGACATCTAATTCTTATATTAGAAACGTAACGAGCAAAAATAATGGACTTACATTCATAATTGGAAATATTCTAACTGCATTATTTTTGATAACTATACAAACAGTCATAATTCTCTTGGTGGCTAGCTTTTTCTTGAATTTAGATATCTTATCCAATGTTTATTCATTAATCCCTATTATCTTAATCTCCATATTAATCTTTAGCTTGATTGGTGCTATCTTAGGCTATTTATTCAATTCTTATGAAACAGCCATTATCTCAGCTATATCAATATCCTTACTCTTCTTCATTTTCTCTTCTATAATAAGTCCTGTAGAAACATTACCCGGGATATTATCAGAGGTAATCAAACTTTCTCCATTGACACTTCTAGAAACTAAATTGAGAATTATATTAGTATTCGATAGTTTTTTTGGGTTTGATTTGGTAGAAGCTCTCGCTTTAGGATTAGTTTTCTTAGTCTCTTCAGTATTAATAGGGGTTTTCTACAAAAAAAATAAGGAAAAAGAAATTTAAGATACATGCGGGTAGAAGGGTTCAAACTAAAAACCACCTGCGGGTTTTTGATCCTGCCCCATCGAACCCTTTGAATGCGGGTAGAAGGGTTCGAACCTTCGTAGGCACTAAGCCATCAGGTCCTTAACCTGACCCGTTTGACCACTCCGGCATACCCGCTTACAACCTGGACTTGTCCAGGGAAGTCAATAGCCCTGCCAGGATTCGAACCTGGGTCTAAGGCGCCAAAGGCCTTCATACTTGACCGCTATACTACAGGGCTAAATTCTTCGAATTTTCCTAAAGTCGTTTTTTACAAAACACCTAGGGCTCCACTCACTACGTTCTCTCTCTGTTTTTATCTAAGATTGAGGGTATTAAAAACTTATCAATCAAGAAAAAAGAAAGAAAAAGGTAAAAATTAAAAATAAATATTTATTATATTGTCTTGGTTACTTGTATGCAAGGAACACTGCTTCTAAATAAAACACCTATTGAATTCAAACAGGCGTATGCGTTGCCTGAACCAGATAATTGATGTAACTGTATTGTGCCTTCGTTTAATTCTATTTGTTTATTTTCAAAAGCGGCACTGCCAAGAACAATTAAATCTTCTGATGCAACTGCCGGTCCCCCAAACAATACTCCGTCTCTAGCAACAATTAAAGGAACATCCCAGTTTGCTACTGATCCTAAGTCACTTTTCGTTATTATCATGTAAGGCATTTCTCCTCCAAAATCAAAAGCGAACATTGGTGGTTTGGAATAATTGCTAAACATTGCTTCTGGTTGGTTTCTAAATGTGAAAACTGCATTGTAATCATTAGGAGCCCAATCGTAATCTCCTCCATAACCCCAACTATTTAATCCGATGTAAGAATATCCCAAACCCGGCACAAATTCAATACCATTTAGAGCTTTTATGACATTGTGAACTTCTAACCCATTCCAGAATTTGGGTGCTGCTCCATTAAAATCTACTCTATCTGCATCAGCACTAACATACAGTAAAGGATTATTATATCTGCCTATTCCTAACCAAGCATTGTTGGTAAAAAGTCCAGAATTGTTAAATATATTTTTCAAACCAATACTTCCATTTTTCTCACATTCTATAACCTTTCCTGCATCGTCACATATGCATCCAACAGGACATTTAAAACCGGGTTCGGGTTCTGACTCGTTTCTTGTTGAGTTTTCAGTAGTTCCTCCAAAAATAGATTCAAAGAATTTAGTTATACCACTTTTCTGAACTGCCTGGCTATCATCTGTAGCAACAGAACTGTCTTCTGTAGTAACTGCTTTTCCTGTTCCAAAAAAATCAGAAAACCAACTTGCGGAAATCAAGGGAACAATTAACAAAAGAAGTATCGCTAAAAATAAAAATAATCTGTAATTTTTCATATCTTTTTTATTAACCTCCTTTCAATCATTATCCTAATCATCAAAAGATTAGGCATTATCTTATACACTTATTATTAAAAAAAGATATATATATTGCGGTTTTCAAAGAGACGTATTCATAGAGTTAAAATGCAATGATAACATGATTATCTGAATCATTCCTTAAACACCCTATTATAGAACAACTCCCTATTGACATCCTGAGGCTTGGGAGCAAGCCTGAAAATATTTTTCAGACTAAATGTCTTGTATTTCTGCCCAGTAAAAACTCCTGCCAACTTTTTGTATTCAATGCTTCCTTCTGATTTCGGCTTATGAGTTGTAAATGGAATGAATTTTGACAGAGCTCTTAAAACCTCGACATTATACGGAATAACTGCCAAAACAGGAGCTTCTATTGTTTTCTCTATATCATTGATTGACAATTCAAAGTCCTCATTATGCACCTTGTTTAATATAAGCCCATCTATCACCGCCCCTCTTTCTCTTGCAAGCTTTATTGACTTAAGAGTGCTGCTTAGAGTTGGATGGTCGGGAGTCGTGACAAATATCAAACTGGTTGACGCTAAAATTACAGAAAGAGCATCTTCATTGATAGCGGGAGCGGAATCAATCAATATGAAATCGTAGCTTCGCCTGACCTGGTTCAGTTTATCCTTCAACGCAAGCGGATTTATCTGCATGTCTGGAAAAAGCGAAGAAGGAAGTATATCCAGTCTATCAAGATGATGTATTGCATCTTTTATGTTTGCCGTCCTCGACAGCACATGATGAAGCGTCACAAATGGGTTAATAATATTCCAATGCAATCCTAAGTTTGGTGCAGAAAAATTCGCCTCCACTAATAAAACCTTTTTTCCGCAGCCTGAAAGGGCATCTCCCAATGAGGATACTACTGAAGTTTTCCCGACACCCCCTTTTAAACTCAGAATACCAATGACTTTGGTCATATCATCCTGAAGGTTTTTTTGTTTAAATATCTTACTTTAAAAATGCGCAAAATACACAACAAGGTTTAAAAACGTCTTTTACAATTTAATGAAATGCCTAAGAAAATTTCACCAAAAAAGGAAAAAAAACCCGAGAAGGTAATTGTCTCGCCTGAAGAATTTGAAAAAAAGGTTAAACAGCTCGCGGAACAGGGATTGACAAGTGAAAAAATAGGCGAAAAACTGAAAAAAGAAGGAATTCATTCAGGAGAATTCAGCAAAAAAATCTCAGTGATAATGGGAGATAGCTATTCCCCGCCAGACATACTTAATGTTCAAAAGAAACTTGATGAGCTGCTTAAGCACATAGAAAAAAACAAGCAGGATAAAAAGGCTGTAAGGGAAAAAGACAGGATTTATTCACAGCTGAGAACGCTTAAAAGATATTTTAAAATACAATAAATTTCTGGAAATATGGAAAAAAAGGGGGAAAATCTTGAAGAGGAAATTGAGAGAGTGGTAAATAAATTTCTGGAGAAAAGCGTGAGTTCAGAAATTCAGGTGATTAGCCATTTTGACACCGACGGAATAACCTCTGCAACAATAATGACTCAAACATTAAAAAAGCTGGAGAGGCCGTTCAGCCTGAGGATAGTAAAAAATCTGGATGAGGAAATAATAAAAAATCTGCCGAAAGACAAGATAACTATCTTTCTTGATTTGGCTTCAAACAGCATCAATCATATTGTGAAGTATAATTTAAAGGATGTTTTCATCATCGATCATCATCAGATTATTCAGGAGATTCCCGAGGAAATAAGCATGATAAATCCGGAACTAAGCAACAGGCAAAAGATAAGCAGTTCAGGATTAACATATTTGTTCTGCAGGCATCTCGACAAGGATGCAAAGGATTTGGCAAAACTGGCAATACTTGGAATGATTGGAGATATGATGGAAAAGGAAATCGGAAAATTGAATAATGAAATCCTTGAAGACGGAAATATTCAGAGGAAAAGAGGGCTGCTCATATATCCTGCAACAAGGCCCATAAATCGTGTTCTGGAATTGTCTTCCAATCCATATATCCCTGGAGTTACCGGAAATCTAAAGGGAGTGCAGGAATTGCTGAGAGAAGTGGGTTTAAATCCAATTGATGGAAATTATAAAAGTCTGATGGAGTTGGACGACGAGGAAATGGGAAAGTTAATAACCGGAGTATTGCTAAGAAATCCAAAGACAAAATCAGAATCAATAATAGGGGATATTTTTCTTATAAAGTTTTTTAGCAAGCTTGAAGACGCAAGGGAGATAAGCGCAAAAATAAACGCCTGCTCACGGTCAAATGAAAGTTCGCTCGCTGTACAATTATGTATGGAAGTTCCAAGCGCCAATAAAAAAGTTGAAACTATTTATGCCAAGTACAAGCAGGAGATAGTGTCAGCGCTAAAGTTTGCGCTCGAAAGCAAGAAAATAGAAGGAAGAGGTTTTGTTATTCTCAATGCCGAGAACAATATAAGGGACACCATGATAGGAACAATTGCAAGCATAATATCAAATTCAAATCTTTACGAGGAAGGGACATCAATAATAACAATGGCTTATAATGGGGACAAAATAAAGGTATCTGCAAGAAATGTTGGAAGAGTTGGAAGAAATGTCAGGGAAATATTGCAGAACGTAATGAACATAGTAAAAGGAGAGGTTGGCGGGCATGAATTTGCAGCAGGATGCAACCTCTCAAGGAAAGATGAAAGTGGATTTCTGGAATTATTGAAAAAAGAGCTTGAGCTTGAAGTAATAAAGATATAAACATTTAAAACTCCCATTTTTATTCTTAAATCATGGAACTTGAGGAAGGAGAGATTGTATTATGCACCGTTGATAGAATAGTTGGAACAGTGGTATTTGTAAAAATAGAGGGAAATGGAGAAGGAAGCATAGTCATGAGCGAGATAGCCCCGGGAAGAATAAGAAACATCAGGGACTATGTTGTCCCAAAGAAAAAGATAGTCTGCAAGATACTGAGAATCTCGCAGGGAGGACATATTGATCTTTCATTAAGAAGAGTGTCGCAGAAAGAAAGCAAAGAAGTAAAAAAGATGGCAGAGGACGAACAGAGTTATGCAAGAATTTTAAGGGGCATATTAAAAGATGAAGCAGATAAAGTCATCGAAAAAATAAAGCAAGAAGGAAATATCTATGACTTCCTGCAAGAAGCAAAGGAAAACCCTGAAAAATTGGAAAAGATTGTGGGAAAAGTCGAGTCCAAGAAAATAATGGATATTTTGAAAACGCAAAAAAAGAAAAAGTCATTTGTTAAAAAGGAAATAAATCTATCAAGCATGAATTCAAACGGGATAGAAGAGATAAAAGAGATATTCAAAGACATAAAAAGTGGAAAAACAAAGTATATCTCTGGTGGAAAGTATACAATTGAAACAGAAGCAGATGATATGAAGATAGCCGATGGGGAACTAAAAAAAATATTGGAAGAAATCGAAAAAAGAGCCAAAAATAAAAAAATATCTTTTAGCATTAAAGAGAAGTAAATAAAAAAGAGAAAAAAACTTTCAAGTTAAAACATATTTCTTTTAACATCACAAAGCTTAAAAATAAACAAATAAACATAATTTTAGAGATAAGATGAAAAAAGAAGCTAAGATAAATAATTTTCAGGTAATAGTTCTTGGAATAATCTTTGATCCAAAGGAAAGAAAAATTCTTATAGGAAGAAGAGAAAATGACCATTATCTCCCTGAATTAACATGGTGTTTTCCAGGCGGAAGCCTTGAAAATGACGGTGAAATAAACAAAACCCTAAAGGAAAAGATCAAAGAACAAACAGGACTGGACGTAAAAAATTTGGGAGCAGTATTCTCCAAGACTTATGAAGAAAAAAGAGATTTACTGGCAGTTTATTTCTTGTGTGAAGCAATCAGCGGAAAGGCAAAGAAAGGCGGCAAGCTAAAGGAATTGAAATGGGTAAAACCTCAGGAAATAGAAAGCCATTTTAAGGTTTCTTTCCATCCAAGGCTAAAAGAATATTTAATAAACATAGGATGAAACTGAGAAAGTGCAAAAGCTGCAATATTTACACACTGAAAGATAATTGTTCTAAATGCGGCGAAAAAACCATTGATGCGCATTATAAGTTTGTGAGAGAAAAAATTTTGGAAAATAAGAAATATATTTTGCAGAACAATTAAAAATATAAACTGCTCCTCGAAATATTATTATGGCTGTAAGAGTTGCAGATTACTCCAAAACATTTCTTTCCACAACCGATTCTTATGATATATCCCATCATGGAAGCCCTATGTATGAAGCCTACCAGACAATTAGCGAAGAGGATCGTAAATTAAGAGATGATTTGGACAAAAAGTTTAGCTTTTATAATAAAAATGAGGGGTATGATGAGATGACCAAAGTTCCCCGAAGGACTAGTTTTGGATTTGATGGAAAGCAGATATATATCTTTAAGATAAATGGAGGACCTGAAACCTCAAGCACTAATCCAAAAAAAAGAACTAAATATCATGTTAATATCAGTGTTGTTAAAGCAGGAGATTCTCATATAATTCAAAATCTTTCTGATTTAGAACTGCGCCTTATAGATGAAGACTTTAAAGCACGCTGAAAGTCAAAGCGTCTTCTGTTTTATCTCTTCCTTTACTATCTCCATGTCTTTTTCCCATGACTCTGTCAGTTCTCTTTTGTAAATTATTGCAGCTGGATGAAAAAGAGGAATAAGCTTTATCTTTAGTCCAAGAAAATCCATCATCCTTATTTTCCCGTGAACTTGCGTTATTCCAGGCATTTTTTCCATATCTTCGACATTTCCCCCTGCTAAAAAAAATTTTGTCGCATAATTTCCAAGAGAACATATTATTTTTGGCTTGATTTGTTTGATTTGCTCAATCAGCCAGGGAGTATGCGCCTTTATCTCATCAGGAAGCGGGTTCCTGTTTTCAGGAGGCCGATATTTTAATATGTTAGCAATATAAACATCATCCATTGTTAAGCCCACCCTTTGCAATAACTTGTCGAGATTCTTCCCTGCAGCCCCTACAAAGGGCAATCCCTGCTCATCCTCGCTATGCCCGGCTGCTTCTCCAACAAACATGATATCTGCTTCAGGATTTCCTTTTCCAAAAACCAGATTAATAGCACTCTCTTTCAGGGGAAGATTAGCCCTTCTGCAATCTTCCTCAATTTTCTTAAGCATTTCCCTTTTACTTAACATTTTTAAGCAACTCTTTTGAAGAAACAATTTTTTAGACCATTCCTCTGAGCCTCTCCTTTCAAAAGTCCTAACTCCTAACATATCAAAATAAACAAAATTTATTATTTTTAATAATTTATGTGATGAATGGAATAGTAGACTGGTAGATTAATCAGGATAACTAAAAAACAATATTCGGTTACAGTTAAAATTATTTCTTTTTCCTAATATAATAACTTATTGCCACAATAACAACTACTGCGGTCAATGCCCACCACCAATTTGAAATTTCTCCGCTCCGCGTTTCATTTCCGCTTGATGTGTCGTTTGCTCCTGTTTCCTCATCCCCGCCGCTAACAACAGCTTTTTCTGAAATTGCAAAATAGCTGAATGAATTCATTGCAACATCATAATAATAATATGCACTGTCTTCCGAAACGTAAGTAGTGTCTAACTGATTCCATTTCTTTCCAACTTCATCAAACTTGGAAACCGCAACTTCTTCTTTTCCAAGTCCATTACTCTCGGCCCATGATTTTGCAACTTTAAATTCAACAGTTGCATTCTTTAATTTATCCGCAAGGTTCTGAGTCTCGATACGTAAGTACTGATAAACTTTTCCTGTTTTTGAGACAGATACATTTGCCGGTCTGCCGGAATACTTTGTAACGGTTATTTTCACATTCTGCGCTTCATTATTAACTTCAATCTGAATTTCTTTTATTCCTGTTTCTGCATTAAAGTCCTTCATTATAGTTGCAGCGCCGGGAGTTATCTTCGTCCATGAATGCACTCTCTCGGAAGGGGAAGTCGTACTGCCACCAGTATTTGGAATTTGTGTTACTGAATATGTGTCTGTTGCACTTGTTGTAAGTCCCCCCCAATCTGCAGTGGTACAAGTGTAAGTAAAAGCGCCTGTACTTGAAGTTGAAGTTACTGAACCAGATGTCGAAGTGCCGGTATTTGTGTTTAATCCAGACGTTGCATCTGTTCCCGAACATGTGCAGGGAAAAGTGTCTCCTGCATTAATAGTTGTTGGTGAACAAGTTGCAGTAGCTGTTGGAGAAGTTGTGTCAATCTGAACGACAAGAGTGTTATTCAATAGATTAGTAAGGGTATCATTTACATAAATATTGATCGTCTTGTTTCCATCAGTCAAATCAGTAATGTTAATATTGGAAGAATTGCACCAGCCACTCCATCGGCTAAATTTAATCATTGGAACAGAATGATTAAGTCCTCCATTAACATTAATAAAACAATGAGCATTGACAGAAGCATTAGTCATTCCTATTCTTGTATCATTAACATACACACTCAATGTCAAATTATTGGCAAACGTTGCTGCTGTCTTTATTGATGTCCCGTTTGCATAAGCAGTTGGAGAAGTTCCATACACAGCAACGGTAGGGGGTGTATTATCTACCGTAACTCCAAGATAACCTGAAGAACTATTAGTTGCGTTAATGTCTCCTCCAGAAGGATTATAGTTCCAAGAAGTAACATTAAGAGTATAGTTCCAAGCTGTAATTGCCGTAGTATCCCAAGTAATATTAAACCATGTTTGATTAGGTGTAACATTATTTGAACTTCTGCCAATCAATGCCCAAGTTTCATTATGCGCATAAGATACGGGCTGATAATAAAAAGTTACATTTCCAACATTAGCAACTGCTTCACTAGTAAGAGTCGCATTAAGAGGATATGCGGAACCAGAAATATTGGATTCATTTGATAGATAAATTTTAACACTCAATGCCGCACTAACCCCCGACAAGAAACCTATCAGAACTAACGCCGAAAAAGCAAACAATAAAACCTTTTTATAATTCATCTTCCCCTCTTTTTAATCTCTTCTAATGGAATTTCTCATTTATAAATCTTATTCTTCTTCCCCATCATGTGTTATCCCGAAATTATTTCATAAGGCTGTTCTAAATAGTCCTATGAAATTGACACAAGCAAAGCTTATGAGCACTTTGAAGAAGCTTGCTGATGGC
>JAGVNG010000016.1 GCA_020053375.1 Nanobdellota archaeon
CTGTTGCTCACTACATCAGTTCTTCTCAACCTTGGGTTTGTTAGTTTTGACATTTTATTTGTTGATACCTCGCCCTTTAGGGCGGGGTGATTCATTTTACTTCTAATTTTTTTCTCTTTTAAAAAGTTTATTATTGTTCTTTCCAGGTTTTGTCTAATCTTTTTCAAAAAGATTATTTATTGCACTCCAATTATCCTTAGCAAAACTCCGTCAGTTATTCTGACAAGGTCTTCAGCAGGCCCTTCTATGAACAGACAGTCATCCTTTTGTAGGATATTTGTTTCGTTTTTCTCCCTTATTATTATGAAGTTATCCGCGCAGGTTTTTACAGGAATACCCTTTCCGCAATTCTCCTCGTTTTCAGGGCAGGCAGGGGGAACCGACAGTGCTACATTCTGCATGTTTTGGTATATCTCTGACTCTGCACCAAGGTTCTCTGAATAGAGATAAAGAGTCTTTCCCTGATAATCTGCAAGGGGTTTAATGCTGAAATTTAATTTGTATGCAATGGATGGATTGCTGATAAAATTGAATGTTTGTCCGCCAGAATCCAGATTCCAAAGCCCGTTTAAGTATGTGAACTCATAGCCGTTGTAGTTTATAGTCGGGGAACTGCCTGAACTGGTATTGCTTCCGAATGAATATCCCAAGGTGCTTAATAACATTACAAAAACAAGCACCAGCCCCACAATTATCTGGTTTCTTCTTCTTTTCTTTTCTTCATCATGTTTTGATGTTATCTTTCTTATCATTATAATACAATCACCAACGGTATTTATAAATAATTCTTTTTACTGAAGAATTATCTTTTTGTGCTTATTCATATATTTAATTATGTATAAAAACCTTAGAAATCATTAAAAAGTGAAAAATCCTATTTCTTTTTATGTCCAGATTCGTTGAAGCTTTGAAATATTTTAGTGTATTATTTCAGATGAGAACTAACTATCTTAAGTATATTCTAGCTGTATTCCTGTACAGGTTAAAGAGAAAAGTTGAATTTCCAAAGGCAATAGTTAGACTTAATGGTGCCAAGTTTATAACCCGAGAAAACAGCATGGATATTGCCCACCTATCAAATTTTTATGAAAGAGAAACAACCAATTTATTATTGGATTTGAATCCCGAAACTTTTGTGGATGTTGGGACGCATATTGGAAGATTTTCCTTAATTCTTGCGAATAAAGGTTCAAGAGTAGTTTCAATAGAACCAAGCAAAGATAATTTTAGGGCGCTGAATAAAAATATAAAATTAAATAATTTGCAGGATAAAATAAAAGCCATAAATATTGGATGTTCTGACAAAAACGGAAAAACTGTTCTGTATTTTGTTCCGCAAAATGAAGGGTTAACTTCTCTTGAAAAAAGAGGGGGGGCAAGAAAAGAAATCATCAACGTAAAAACACTGGACAGTCTCTGCAAGAGCCTTAATGTTAGTATAAACGCAAATGATGTAATCAAAGTTGATGTGGAAGGTTTTGAGTTAAATGTTTTGAAAGGAGCATCTAATATTCTTAAAAAAGGCAAGTCGTTATTGATTATAGAAATAACCGATAAGGCAAGGGAGAAATCAATAAAGGATTATCTCAGCAAATTTGGATATGTTAATACAAAGGTTCTTGACCTTCGGAATTTTATTTTTGTTAAGGACTAATATTTCTGCTACATAAGTCATTTTACAGACTTCTCAGTGAGGCTTAAAAAAAGAAAAGAAAAAAAGAAAAAGTTGTTTGTTCGATTTAAGCTGATGTTGTTACAAGAGTAGCACTCGTTGAAGAGGTACCTTTGTACTCCTTGCTTGTATCCACAGTCTTTGTTCTCAAATACGTCGCAGCATTTACAGTGTCTGCAGCTTCATAACCAGCAACCAATAGAGCAACCTTACTTGTAAGGCTTGAAGTTGCGTATCCCTTTATCAAGAATTCGCCTGCTCCTACTCCTGTTGCAGTGGTCCATGCAGCTCCACACTTAGCTCCGCCAACTAATGTTGCAGCAGCTGAGTTTATACAGCTTCCTCCAACAACAACCAAATTCTTGGTTGCGACTGAGCTAGCTTCACTGTCTTTGACGAGCACATTTCCAAGCTGTGTTGAACCGCCAGCACTTGATCCTCCAGTTACAGCTGAACCGCTTGCTCCAACATATATGTTTGCATATACCTGAGCCTTAGGATAGCTTATTGTAACAGTTGAGGCTGTATCGGTATTATCCTTTGTTACAAGGGTTCCGAACCAGTCAATGTCTTCTGTGAAATCACTATCGCTTGCTCTTGTAGCAGCATTGTGATAGTAATCTGACGAAAACAAGACATCATTAACCTCTACAGGGGTTGTAGAACTTCCAGCAGGTGCTGTTAACAAGTCCACAACAACTGCATGATATTCTGTATTGTCGTCTTTGTTTTCATAAACAACAACAGCAGGTTGGTCAATGAGTGCAGCACTATCTACTGCTGCTCCCTCTGGATCAACTATCGAAATTTGTGTTAAGTTTGCCACTCCAAGAGATGTCAGTCTATAACTTACTGTTCCAACCGTAAATGTCACGTTTGTGTTAAGACCTATTGCGTTATAGGTAGTTGCAGTTGTATTTGTAAGCAAATTAGCTGTTGTGTTTGAACCAACTTTCCATGCTGAATCGTATCCAGCCGTAGCGTTGTTTGTAAGGGTCACACTAGTATAACCATCACCATCAGGTAATAGCAATATTTGTGCGCCTCCGCCTATGGCTTGAGTTCCAGCCAATCCGTCATTACGGCCAGTGCTGGAGTTCATATCTGTCAGGTTTAATAGTGTTGGTTGAACCAACTGAACTAAAGCACCTTGTGAAGTCTCAATTGTTGGGAATACAACATATTTGTTTACAGCATCAGAATCGCTTGTTGGATATTTAAGCTGGACATAACCATCTTCTCCTGTTCCATTAAAGTAAACAGTGTATCTCTTACCATCAACGTCCATTGTTCCAACTCCTTCTGTTGCAGAGAAAGTTGTCTCAAAGGTTTCAGCAGTAAAGACGTCCTTAAACTTTACTCTGTCGTTAGTTATGGCACTTGTACTAGTTGTCTGGTTGTATACATCGTACAATTCCAAAAGATGTCCATAGTCTTCATTTCCTACTACAACATATTTTGCAACTCCATCATCGCTTGTACCAAGTCCACCACTACCAATATTGCTTGCGTAAGAAATGTTTGCCATTTCTACGGTTGCATAGCTGAAGTTTGAGTCATCTCCAAGTTTCCACACACCACTTTCGTTATGTGCAAAATCAATGGTCTTTTCATTGCCTCCTTGCTCCTTGAATTTCAAGGTCATTGTGTCATCCCCGGCAACTCCAACAGAGATTATGTCTCTATTAGCATCATCCAAAGGAGAACTCAATCCAGCAAAGTCAACTTTGAAGCTTCCAAACACAGGGTCCACGAAGGATGTTCCTGGAAGGATAGCATCATCCGTTGAATCGGGCCTGAATACAGTTATGGCTATTTCGGTTGTAGCTCCTATTCCTCCGGCTATATATGCTAGAGTCCCATCAACAGGGTCATCATTTTCACCAACAGTAACTATCGAGCCGCTTGTTAAAGTGACTTTTTCAGAGCCAGCAGTAATGGTTGCGGACAATTTCAAGTTGGTTTCATCTGCGTTTGTAACAGCAATATCTATTCCATTGATTCTCTTTGAAGCAGCTTCACTGATTTCCTTTGAAGCGCTTACTCCTGCACTGTTCGTTACCTTAATGGTAGCGCTTGTGTCAGAAGCGGAGACCAATTCAATAGTATAAGCTGAACCGCCAACAGTAACACTCGCCGTAGGCGCGTCACTTGTCAGATCAACTTTCTCAGCATCCTTTAATAAGACAATACTTGTCAAGTCTGTCTCTGCAGCGATAGTGAATGATTGTCCGAAAAGAACAATCTCTTCGCCTTCAGAGTCAGCATGTGTAAAGTTAATTGCACTCATAGTAGCTGATGCATTATACAAAGCATTTGATGTAGCGCTTGCGCCCATGCTTATACCAATAGCAGGGTCATTGCTACTCGATGGCTGTTTTGTGAAAATAACCTTTCCAGAGTTATCTCCTCCAGCAGCAGCTCCAGCGATAGTCTTTACAGTAGATGTAACTTTTGATGTAACATCTCCAGAGAAAGTGTAATCAGCTAGAATTGTTGGAAGGTCGCTCTTTGTTAAGGTTGACTTTACTGAGTTCAATGATGTGTTAAGCCAGATTCTATCTGCGCTTGTGTCAAGGGAAACTGTTTCTCCACTTGTACTTACAGCACCACCTGAGCCTGTGCCAGTCATGAATGATTGTAGGTTTGTCTGAACGTTTCCTGCTTCAATTAAGTCAAGCTGTGAAACCCCAGAACCTGTACCATAAACAATTGCTACGTCAGCTGCTCCTCCAGACACGAAAGGTGCCGGATAGTTTGCAGCAGCAGCAACGCCCATGGTCATGCCAACCATTAATGCGCTAGTTGCCAAAGCCGTTATCTTCTTAAAATTAATTTTCATTTTTTTAACCTCCTTTCAACTCTATATAACATGTTGTCTATGACAACCTCTCATTCAATAGTTATAGGGTTAAACTATCGGTGAGTATGATCTAATTTCCCTATTAGAGCCCCTTTCGGGATTAACATAGGAAATGTTAATTTTCTTTAAAAAGGTTGCTACTCCTCCCTTAACAATTTCTTCCCAGACGTCTCTTTTTCAAGGTTTTATTTATAAAGCTTATGCTGTTACTATTGTATTAATACACTTTAAAGGGGGTCATAAACACTCTTAATAATACCCTCACACAACAACATTTATTAACATATGGTAATTATCTTTAATATATATCAATAAAATATAGATATATAGACAATATAATATAAAAATCAAAAATGGTTAAAACAAAGACAAGGGAGATAACACTTGCAGAGTCAAAAGGGGCTTTTTCCCTATTCACAAAATCAGGATTTTCAAAAAAAGATTATGATTTTGCCAGCCTTCTGGCTCTCAGGCAATTGCTTAGTAATGAGAAGGCTAGAATCCTTCACACAATAAAATACGACAGTCCAAAATCAATATACGAACTTGCCAAGAAACTTAACCGTGGTTTTAAGTCTGTAAATGATGACATAAAGCTTTTGGAGAGATTTGGATTTGTTGAGCTAGTTGAGGAAAAGACAAAGAATAGAATAAGGCATCGCCCGGAAATTGTTGTGGATACAATGACTATTCACATAAAAATTTAAGTCTTTTCCAGATAATTTTCAAGTTCCTTTTTTACCTCAGAAAACAGAGAATTCCAATCCCCTTCTTTCTTTTGCCTGAAAAGCCTCATTGTAGGATACCAAGGGGAATCATTTCTGTTCGTAAGCCATCTCCAGTCAGGAAAGAAGGTAAGTATTGTCCAGACAGGCTTTCCCATTGCCCCTGCAAGATGTGCAACCGCCGTATCAACACTTATTATCAAGTCAAGGTTTTCTATTAGAGCAGCAGTATCTGAGAAATCATTTATCTTCTGGGATAGATTGATTATAGGGGGATCATCAAGTTGTTCTTCCCCTTTCCCTTTTTGCAGAGAGAAAAGGACAATTCCAAAAATTCCTTTCAAAACCTTAAATTTATCAAGACTAGTTGACCTATTTTTGTTATTATCTTGTTCAGGATTTCCCTCCCATACTATTCCTACATTAAATCTCTCCTTTTTAAATTCCTGCTTGAATTTTTCGGCAAGATTCTGGTTGGCTTTTATATATGGAACCTTATTTGGAATATTGTTCAGATTAGTTCCGAAAATTCCCGGCAGATCCATGAGATGGATATAATAGTCAAAGTCCTTGTCTGGAACCTTATCTTTTTCCTTTATTATTATCTCATCAATTTCCACAATATTTCCAAACAATTTTTCAAGTTCTTTTTTGCATTCAAGGATGATATATCCCTTCTTCTCTTTTATAAGGGGTAGATACCTTATGAATTGTATGCTGTCTCCCAAACCCTGTTCTGACGCTATGAGAATTCTTTTGTTTTCCAGGGATTCTCCCTTCCACTCTGGTTTGCCGAAGATTCTTGAATCAAGAGAAATTTGTTTTTTGAACCTGTATCTGAATTCCTTCCATCCTTCTTCGAAGTTCCCAGATGTAAGAAGAATAAGGCTCCTGTTCCAATGAGCTTCTGCAAAATTTGGATTTAATTTTATTGCTTCTTCATAATGCTTCAATGCCTCTTTAAATTCTTTCCTGTCTTTTAAAAAAACACCAAGATTATAATTGGCGAGATAGGCATTTGGATATTCTTTGTCAATATTTAATGCAGTTTCAAAGGCTTTTTCAGATTTTTCATCTTCATTAACAGCATCATAAACCATGCCAAGATTTCCGTAATATGCCGCGTTTTTGTTTATCTCAATTGCTTTCTTGATTAGATTTATTGCCTCTTCATGTTTTCCTCTCTGATGTGCAATCAAACCAAGCAAGTGAATGGCATCAGGGTTTCTGGGATTTTTCTCAAGAACTTTTTTATATATAAATTCAGCCTCTTCCAATTTTCCCTTTTTATGCTTTTCAGCAGCAAGATTTAAAGCCTGCTGCAGGGTTATTTCTTCCATTAAAAATTGAGAAACTGAAAACTTATAAAATTATCCTAATAATAAGCCTTGAATTCTATGTTATAAGTAACTCCTCTTTTGAGCCAGGGTTGGGAGGCTCCCTTATAGTTGGAGGTTACATTTCCTTCGCTTAAACTTAATATGCTGTTGTCTTTTGAAGTTATATTTAATTCATAACCCTTGACGGGACTGTCTTGCCCAACATCCCATGCTTCTTCTGATATGCCTTTTAGTGTGGAGTCAAGAACCTCGCACGCAGTTCTTCCATTCTCGCAAACCTGCCGGTCATCACACTCAGTTATCAAATCTCCTATATCATTGTATGAAACTTCAAAGTTAGTGCTGCACATTGTTGTATGCTGAAGTACTGTCTGTATAAAACTCTCAACTTCATAGCTTTCAACTCCCTGCGATACTGCTGGCTTATTCAAAGAAATTCCCAAAAGAACAAGAATTATGACTGCCACGATTATGATTATCATTGCAAATCCCACCATCTCTTCCTGTGCTTTACGTTGACCAATCTTGGGCAATGTAGACCGAACTCGTGAGAGTCTTTTATCCTTTTTTCTTATCATATTTATAATTTGCTGCTTTCGGCGTTATTCATCCAACTATTAATCTATTAACCTCTGTTTAAATTTATTTTTTACATTAACCCCCTTTGTTGTCTTTATACTCAATTTATCCATTATATTTTTTCCTTTAAATTGGCCAAGTTTGGACGATTTTTTATATTTCATATCTTCTCTTTGTATCTTACTATAAGTTTAGCCATCTCGCATTTATCATAAACAACTCCTGTATTAGGACTTTTCTGTTTTGAACATAAAGAAACAAAGTTGGAATAGTCATAACCTTGTGAAGAGTTTTCTAGCAGTTTTAGGGTATTGCAATTTGGATAGTTTGTAAGGTTGCACGGGGTCTCAGGTTCAGAGCCCAGTATCTTTCTTATCTCTATATTGTTTACTCCCCAAAACCCCTTGTATTTGGATATGTCCTGCTTGAGCATCATAACCTTGTCAAAGTCTATGCAGTTAATCCTTGTTCCCCCGTATGCCTCTCCACATGAAAACTCCGGAGAATTTGCGAGCTTTGATACCAGAAGCATTGCATTCTGCTCTTCGAGAAGATTGGCTGTCTGCTTTATCTCTGAAAGCCCGAATGCCACGACAAAAATGCCAACCAAGGCAAAGAAGAGAATCACAGCTATGAGCATAAATGCCATCTGCTGTATCTTGAACTGCCCGTGTTTTGATGCTCTTTTAATCATTTTTTAATATAATCTGCCGCTTTCAGCGTTATTTATTTTATTGTTAATCTTAACATATGTTTCATTAACTTGCCCTAAATCACTAATTTTAGATTTTCTTATTATCATTTTCTTTATCTTTTGGAAACCTTTCTTAAAGGTTTATTTACCACATCCTGCACGAAGACCCTCTGTTTGCGTCTTCAATTTCTTCTGCTTTGTTTGATAATGTGCCCAAGTCAGATGAGTCCTTATAGTTTCTTAATGCATTTAATAATGGAAGCAAATCAAGATTAGAATGACACTCTTTTGATTCCAGCAGACTGGCTTTCTTTATATAAATAGAACCTAATTCTTCTGCTCTTTGCATAAGCCTGCTCACCTGACACTCATAAATGCCGCCACTGGAGAATATGGCGGCATACATTAGGGCATCCGTTGTGAAATATAATTTTTTACTGTTTTTTTCAACATAACCCGAATTATACTTAACTTTTACACCGCAGCCCGTGCCCGTGTCAAAGCAGACCTTGGTAATTCCTGACAAGGCAGAGCAATTTTCAACCAGCAAATTTTCCTGCTTTAACTGGCTTAATTCTTCTTTTATATTTTCAGGAGCATCAATAAAGCAATACTTTTTTTCGGCTGAAGAAAGGTAAATCAGGTTTGCAACCTTAAATGGAAAATCAAAAGATTTGGAAAATATTAAGAATTTTTTTCCATCTTCCGTTTCGTTTGAGAATATGTACTTGTTTGGAAAGTTTATCCCTAAGCTTGGTTCGGTGAATCTCCCAAAGGATTTTTGAGCAACTTTAATTTCTTGGTTTCCAAACCCACTGAAGTTGTCGCATCCATTGTAGATTCTGGTTTCTACAACAAGAGAAAGGGAAGTTGATACCCCCTCTTCAAATCCTGTTTCAAGAGGATTTAACAAAACACCAATCTCTTTTGCAGTTGCAGTTGTTGTTTCTGTCTGCCCCGCTGAAAATATCTTTGTTGCTGCATATATTGCAAGGACAAGTATGACTACTCCTATTATGACTGCAAAAAGCCATGTGAATGAAAACTCTATGGCTTTTTTATTGTGAATTTTCATTTTACCTCGTTATCGTTACCAACTTCACATCAAGCTCTTTTTTAATTGTGAGATTAACTTTTCCATTTAAGTTTGTTATGCAATATGGATTTTCATTTTTTGTTATCTCAAAGATATCTATATTGCTTATTTTTGCGCTGTCAACTCCTCCTGCAGAACCAACAGGATAAAAGAAAAGATTTTCATCGGTGAAATAAACAAACCTTAAATCACTATATAGGATTTGCCTCACTCCTTTCTTGGAAGAGTTGAAATCTGCAAAACACACTTGCTCAATGGATGTTGGCAAAGCATATTCAACAGCCTGCGAGCCCTGCGAGCTTCTCCACATCTGGTCTACATCTGATTTAAACGCCTGAATAAACTGCCCTGTTTTTGTAGCCTTCTGGATATCCAGAAATTTTCCAATTGCATAAAAAGCAAATGTAATAAAAACTATTATGAGTATTATGGAAAACATCATCCCAAAAGACAAATTTGTCTGTCCTTTTTTTCCCAGCTGCCCTCTTTTCATTATAACATTAATATCTCAGAATAAGTTTATTAATTTATTGACTTGCTAATTATATTATCACAATAAAAATGGCCTTACTCTAATGCTGCACTCGCTTGGTCCAGGCTCGTTTCCATATGTGTCCCTGCATTTTATATAAAAGTTTAGAAGCGTGTTCCAGTTTGTGGTATGCTCCTTGCCATCAATTGTTGTCATATTTATCCCGTCATCAAAATTATAAAGACAATCTTTGGTATAATAGACACATTGCGCAGGCTCGTTTGTTATTATTTTCAGGCTGCTTCCATCATGGAATGCCCTTACAACCGCAGGAGATTGCGTGTCTGTTTCAAGGCTGAAGGTTATTTTCTTTGTGTCTGCATTTCCGGCGGAATCAAAGCACCTAATAAAGTAACTATAATTCCCGGAATTTAACCATCTCTCTGTGGAGTGTATGTGTGAATTAGTATGTGTGAATTTAGCATAGCTTCCAGATGTCCCTGTATTGCTATAATAACACTCTGCCTTCCCTTCTTCATACCCTGCAGATGTTTCTGCTTTAAGAGTTACGTTTATAGAGTCAGAAGCGCCCTTTATGGTTGTATTATCTGGCTCTGCGGACCTAATGTATAATTGCTGCGTGCCTATTAAAGTCAGTGATTTTGATTCCTTATTGAAATTTCCAAGGGTATCATTGCATCTGAAATAAAACTTATTTGCTTTGTCATTTTCCAAGCCGGTTAGTTTTCCAGAGCAGGTATAGCTTAACTGGGCGTTTAAGTTAAGTGTCTGATTGGCACAACTCAAGTTATTCTCCATATTCTTATATTCCTTATCTTCATGGTCCCATCTGCACTGCGCTGGCTTGTTTACATAAGCCTGCACACCAACCTCGTGAGCTTCAGTTTCATTAAAGTGCGCAATTGCCTTTCCATCTTCCCAATTAAATCCTCTTATTATAGGGGCTGTTGTTTCATTTTTAGGATCAACGCAAAATTTAAATAAAAATTCCTCCCTGTTTGCTACATTATTGGAAGCGGATTCGCATCTTACATACACCTCAAAATTACCATAGGTGATATTGTATGGCTTTCCTCTTTTTTTCAGCTCTTCTTCCAGATACCTCTTGCCTGGGAAACTCATCAATTGTATATGCTGCTTTATGTATAAGTTTTCTCCCCCGAAATCATTTGCCATCAAAGAGAAATTCTTTGTGCTTTGGAAATCCCATTTGCAATATCCATCCTTATCCAATTCCACACCAAACGTAAACTCCTGGAAAGCAGGAAGGCATTCTTGACTGTCGTATTTTATTTCAACTCCATATTTTCCTTGGGGCAGCGGATCATATCTATATTCCTCCTTCAAGGCATCTACCCATGCAGTTATTTTTGGTGGATTGAGATCATTTTGGTCTTTCCATATGCATCTTGGTTCAGATGAATCCTTGTTTATCAAATTACATCCTGTTCCAAGACTTCTACATTGATATTCTGTGCATGGAAATTTTCCTTCATTGCATGAAAGACAATCTTTTCCGCCTTTTGGAGCCTGCCATGGCTTGCATATAAATGAAACCTGCCTGTCTGTTTCTCTTTCTAAGTATTTAGAGAGATAAATGAATACGCTAATAATAGCTGCAGATACCCATCCTGCAGGTCCTCCCAATGCCGCTACGGCCACGGCCACACCGTAACCCACTGCAGCTCCTGCGCCGGTTCTTGCCGCCGCATAACTCGCTTTTTCCCAATTTCCTGTTGTAATGCCAACATAAAGATAGGTAATAGCAGCCACAACAGCAGCAGTTATTCCTGCATTCAGCAGTCCCTGACCAATACCGCTTGGTTTAAAAAACCTATCCCAAAATCCCGGAGATGTTTCTCCTGCCATAATTTTGTCTGCTGCTTCTTCTCCTGCTTGTATTGCCTCTTCTTCTGTGCTCCCTGCTGCAAGCGCGCTCTGATAAGCTTTGTCTGATGCTGCATTGGCGGTCTTTGCAAGCGCTTCTGCTTGCTTAAAAGCAGCATCACTGCTTGCACGATTTGGAAGGCCAAATGCCTTTACTGAGGGCACACTGCTTCCTAACATATAAGAAAATGCTATGATGCTTAACATAAGAAGGATTATTTCACCTGCCGCAATTCCGCCTTTTTTTCCAATTTTTCTTTTCATTTTTTGCTGTTTAGATTTGGTATTTTATTCAAATTGACATTATCTGATGCAGCATACAAATCTTTCCATCTATTGTATCCTTCTTTTTTCAAATAATTTTCAACAACTCCGCAATCTCCCAAAGCAAGGCACATATTTTGCCAGTCTTTCGCCCAGTTTGCATTTATGTCAGCTTTGGAATCTTTATCGGATAATTCGCTTTCAAAGCATATCGGTTTGCATTCTCTTGTGCATTGCTCATCATTCCATCCTTCTGCATTCTTGCACGCGTCTATGCATTCTTGGTTTGTGTCATCTTGGCTAAAACCAGAAACGTAGGCAAATCCTTCAGTATAATGAACATAACACACAACATTTGAAAATCCGCACAGGCTTAAAGGTGTTTGCGCCTCTTCTGTAGCCACTTCTGTAATTGTTCCCTTGGTATCCCAGAATTTAAATCCAGGCACGTATTTTGGAACACACGAGCCTGTGCCAACACCGTTTACAGGAAATGTTTTTTTATTTCCTGTATATGCTGCGTATGAAGTTTCCACAGCTCCAGCAACTCCCTCTAAAATTTTGCAGTCTCTTACATCAGTATTTAAGCAATCTTCTTCATTATTTTGCAAGATGCAATCGCTCCATTTATTCAGAACACATTGCGCTGCTCCTGTTGTTTGATTTCCAAGGCAAAGCTCGTTTCTGTAATAATCGCAGGGTTCATATTGAATTTCTCCATTATAGCAATATGACAAATATGAAGTCTGTCCCGGCTTTGCATTTTCAAAGTTTTCTATTGGCTCAGAACACCATGCTTCGCCCTGTTGCCTTAATCTGCCCCCTGAAAGAGGGTCACTTGCAGGGCATCTTAAATCCTTGCAGACATAGTTTCCGTATTGAGCATTTCCAGGTCCGCAAGTGCTTCCCTCAAGATAATTGCAGGCTCCATTTGTTTTTGAATTAATATTCCCTTTCTCATCGCCCAAATTTACCTTGACCCCTTGCACTCCTAGGACATAGCTCCAATAGGCGATGTCATTAATTTTGCTTGCATCATAAACATTTGCGATATTTCCGCATAAATCAACAAAATAAACTTCCCTTTTTCCAGGCACGCATTGTGTCCTTTGTGTTCTTGTGCATATTGTTCCCAACTCTTCTGCAGAGCATAAGAATCCTTCATGGAATTCACCTTCAGAGGTGGTGCATTCCTCTCTCGTTAAATGATTGCAATTTCTTCCTTCTTCTGTTTCAAAAATACATGCCCCCTTTGCTTCTGGAGAGGCAAGGGCAGCACAGCTAACTTCATCTTTAACAGTATCTTTGAACAGGGGTTTTACATTATAATCCTTTCCCTGAAAAGTGCATTTTGCTCTTTCAACAAGAGAAGCTCCATCTCCAAGAATGCAGCATCCCACTTGGCAGGAGCTTATATCCTCTTTTTCTTCGTCATAAAAGATTCCGCCTTCTGCAGGATTGCATGTTGCCTGGGGGCTTGGGAGGCATTCTCCGTTCTTTGTATTCACGCACGTGCCTATCGAGCAATAAGATGTTGATTCACAGGAAGTACGATCATATCTTAATGGTTTTGTTGTATTGACTTCATCTAAAGGAACATTTTGGCATGAAGCTCCTGTTATTGTTTTTTCAGCGCAATATATTGTTGATTGCCCAGTTTCCTGCCCTGAAATGTTTATTCCGAATAAAAACACAATCATTAAGATTGAGATTCCAAATAAAATTACTTCTTTTGTTTTTTTCATGTTAATGTCCTGGTGGGAAAACCAGGCTTCTTGAAGCAAACTGGAATTTATCTTTTGTATTTCCGTCTGTTAAAATATAAATTCTCGTTCCATCGTCCCTTAAATTTTTTTCCACTTTCAAATTCGGATAATATGTCATATAAGTTCTTGGATCCACTTTTCCTTGGGTTGCTTCTCCTTCAATTATTGATGTAGCAATGCCTACTAATTCATAAAGATTATTGTTCAGGACAACATTAAAGGATTCATATTTTTTTGTTTCTCCAGTCCTAGTCATGGTTACAGTGTAATTAAAAGTGGAAACAACTTTTTCTGGAAGTAATTCAACATTTATATCTCCCTGCTTCATTGTCGCATCATATCCCATCTTTTCAAAGCTGTTTTTCAGTTCATTAAAGCAGTTTTTGACTTCTCCTTCGATTCCACTCCGGATTTCGGATTCTACGTGATTTTTTAATAATGGCTGCTGGACAACACAAAGCTTATAATTTTCACTTGTATAACACAGGTATTCTATGGGGATATCATCATATGTAAAATAAAATTCAGGCTCAAGGCTCCCGCCTTGGGAAGAAACAAGTTCAACATTGCTCTTTATTTCATCCTCAATGCAGGTCTGTATGAACGCGTTTGGATTCGCTTCCTGTCCGCCAAGCGTTGAAAATATTCCTGGGAAGAAGAAATAAATTGCAACCCCCACAGCAACAATGATTATGGCAACTATTATGAAAAGTGTAACCTGTCCTGTTTTATTATAAAAAAACCTCCCGTTTTCACCCCCTCTTTTCATTATTTCTACACGGCTTTCCCGTTTATAAATATTTTTATGCATTTCCGAGAATATTTGATAAAAAAGAGCATTAAAATTAGGGATAAATTTGCAAGTTATTAATCAAAAATTTTAATTATATATTTTTTAGGGGTATCTGCATTAACATTTTAATATCAATAAGCGAGCCGCTGTGCCTGAGCCTCAGCCAAGGAAGGCGAGCGTAATCAATAATCATCCAGATTTTCCATCTCTTCAGACTCTTCGGATTTCTTGGAAGGTTTCTGGTCCTTTGGAGCCTTGCTTCCTTTTTCACCCATCTTATTTTCACTTTCGGCTCCTTCAAAATCGTCCTTGCTTACAGAATTAACCATCTCCTTAAATTTATCAAAATTCTCTGAAAGAATTCTCACTCCTGATTTTGTAAATCCCGTATATCTCTCGCTTTTTACAAATTCCCTTATTGTAAGCCCTTTTCTTCCTCCAAAATCATCTATTCTCACAACTATATCTGTGGTGTCGTTTTTCTTGATTTTCCCAAGGTCTTTTTCCATAAATCAAGTAAGGGGGAATATTTTATAAAGTTATTGATATAGCAGTATATATGGTGTTTGAAGAGTTGCTTTTAGGCGCGGTTTCTGGATGGCTTTTGATGGTTCTAATGGTTATCATGGTTTGGGATTTGATATGGAAGGGAATTGGATTATGGAAAGCTGGAAGGAACAACCAGATGGCATGGTTTGTGTGCATTCTTCTTTTCAATACCGTTGGAATTCTGCCAATAATCTATATTTTATTCTTTCAGAAGAAGAAAAGATAAATTTTTTCACCAAAAACTTTAAATAATGCTATCATTATAGTGATAGTATGAATATTGATACAATAAACCCGTATGTGATTAAGATTTTGATATCTGCCAGGGAAAAGGATAGCATAAGCTCTATTTCAAAGAGGATAGGTTTATCGTATGGCTGGACCCATAAATGGGTTAGTGAGTTGATTAAGGAAGGCATATTAAAGGAAAAGTGGAAAGGAATAATCTTGCAGCAAAATAACAAGTCCTATCGAGAAACATTAAAATTCATCAGGAACAATGTAAGCGAAACGACTTTATATTATTCAGTATTAAACTTATTCGGGATAGAGTATTGTTTTACTAAGACTGATGCGGTCTATTTCTGGACTGAAGGTAGATATAATATAGCAAGATACAGAGAATATTATCCCATTTTCATCAAGGTAAAGTCTGAGGATTATCCTTCTTTTTTATGGTATTGCAAAAAGTTGAATTTGAGGATAAATGCCAAAAAAGGAGTTTTTTATTCTCCAGAGATAGTTGATAAATTCAAGTTTGTCAAAAAAGGAGATTATTCAATAGAACCATTGAATGAGACAATATCCTTCATGAACAGAAATATCTATAATTTTGAGCCTGCATTAGAGATGATAGATGAAATGCATAAAAAAGGATTGAATATCAGATATAAGGAGATAAACACATTATAAAATGGAAGATCTGATAAAAAAAGAAAACGATATATTTGATATCCTGCAGAAATTTATTGATGCTAAATTGGATTTCATTGTTATCGGCGGTTATGCTGTGTCTGCGTTTAAACATAGATTTTCAGTGGATGCAGATGTTGTAATTCAACCAAAAGATTTGGATAAATTTGAGGCGATAGTCAAAAAAGAAGATTTCAATAAAATATCCGAGAAAGAAATTGATAATATTTATTCTTCAAGATTCATAAGATATGAAAAGAATGCGGCTAGCGTAGATTTCCTGATTAATGCGGTGGCTGCAAGAGCAACAGGAGCTTCTTTTAGCTATAATCTCCTTGCAGACAACTCAGTAGAGAAAAAGATAATTGGCATTGAAAAAGAAATTACCGCAAGGATCCCAACCAAGGAAATGATAATTGCGATGAAAATCCATTCTGGAAGACTAACTGATTTCAGGGATATAGCTGCCTTGGCAAAAGGCACAGATTTGAATAAGATTAAGAAATTCTTATTCATAGGCAATCTTAAATCTTTGAATGCCAATTTAAAGAGGATGACTGCAGTAATTAAAAATAAGAATTTTGTGGACTCTTTCAAGGGGGTTTTTATTGAGAAGAAGTTTGATGTTGATATGAGGCAAGTTGAGCAAATCGCTAAACTTAAAGAATGATTTTTAATAATGGTTTATTTAATTTTTTTCCAGTTTCTCAGCTCTTTCAGCGTTTTTCTTTGTCTTATGGATTGTTCCTGGTTTGTGGTTTGCAGGGGAATACATAGTAAAGAGTTTAAGCCTACTTTTTCCAGTGTTGATGAAATTATGCCATACCCCTTTAGGGGTATAAACCATTGAGTTTTCATCAAATCTCATTTTCTTTTTGTTGAGGATGCACTCGCCCCTTCCAGCCACATTAACCAAAACCTGATTATATTTTTTATGAACTTCATTTCCTATGTCTTCTTTTGGCAGCAAAGACATTACAACAACCTGTGAATTTTTTCCCGTATAAAGGACTTTTCTAAAATAATTATTTCTCAGAGCCTCTTTTTTTTATGTTTGTATCAAAGAATTTTTTGGACATATTGAACCAAAGAGGGATTATTATATAAATTTATTCAATTATTAGCCTCTTTATCTTGTAAATAATATTATATACTTTAATTTATTATACCTCCCATGAAATTCAAACACTCTTTAGGAGCTTTTTTACTAATACTATCTGGAATTTTAATCTTCTCTGATTTTCCATTTAATCAGACAGGAAATGTTGTGAGTTATTATTTTACTGGCTTTAATTTATCTCATTTTCTTGGTTTAATTCTTTTATTTCTAAGCCTTATTCTACTGATTCAAAGAGAAGGTCTTGAATATCTGGTTGTTCCAATCGGCATAGAAAAAATGGAAGGAGCAAAAGCGAAAAGCGCCGAGAAATTAATTGAAAGGCATAAGAATGAGGGACATTACATAGATAGAGTTGTGCTAACAGGAGATATAGAAAGAGAGAAGAAGCGGCATAAGGAACATTTTGAAAAAAATAATCCCGTAGTTTATGATTCTCTCAGAAAATCTGGCATTTTGCCCAAGCAGATAAAACTCTTGCACGGAATGGATAGCGAAGAAGATATTCTTTATTTGGGAGAAATGGTAAAACCCGGAGATACTGTTTATTTTGATACTTTTCCCTTGCATTTTAGAGAATATGTAACTTTAGTAAAAAAAGCGCAAAGAGATAATAAATTTCCTAAAAATATTAAGTTAAGAAATGCGAGAATTCCCCAAGACCGAACGGAATTTATGTATGGCTTACTTGGATGGATGGAAGAGGTTCTTAAAAGAAGACCTTTGAGTTACAAAAGCCAAAGAGAGAGTGCTCTCTTGGACAAAATAAAAAGTGGAGTTAAGAATCTAATTGGAATGAGAGATAATGGAAAATAGTCTTTTATAAAGTTTTTTCAATTGTTTCTTGAAGCGTTTAATAAAATAACTTCTTTTTTCAAATTTCTTCCTGTTCTTTTTTCTATTTCTCTAATCACATTATTTCTTCTTTCATTAACATTTCCAACAGTTTTATCTAATATCCCCTTTAATATTTCTCTGGAGATGTCCTTGGCTGTCGTCCTCTCCGGTCCAAAGTTATGCTCTCCATATCCAGAAAAACTTTTTATGTAAAGATTGTCCTCTTTAACAAGGACTCTTCTATAGATTGCACCTTCACCATATCCCCCCCCAGAAAAAAGTGCATAATACTCATAGCTATTCATTTCATCATGATTTTTTTCTATTATATTTTGGAGTATAGGTTCTGCATCATCTACCCATCTCTCAAGACTTCTGTTAAAAGAATTCCCTTTAAGATAATGGGATCTTTCCATCAGCTTTTGCCTTTTTTCATCCCCAGACAAGCCGGAAAGACTATTCATGAAATTGTCAATCCAGAGGGGTTCATACCATCCAGACTTTGAAATGAATTTTTTTAAGGTTTTTGTCGACTTTTCTTCTGTTCTCCTGGCATTTCCCATTAAACTGAAAAAAGTTGACGCATAATCATCCTGTTTTACAATTGAATAATAATTAGCAAAGTTATCCAATTGAGCTCGAGCTTTTTTTTGTCTTCTTTCATTCATTTCGGAAATGAATGGTATTTTCATATTAATTTCACAAAATCATTCGCTTATAAACCTTATGAAATCAGAAAACGCCATGACCAGGAATCTAACCAAGTCATCTCTAAATTGTTTCTAAATTTTAAAGGCTCAATAATTTGCAAATCTTGCTTAAATCTTTTTTAAATAAAGAGTTAGCTTCGTCATCTGAACTTGCAATTTTCCTCAAATTTTTATTTTTGGTGGATTTTCCATCTCTCATATTTAGAACATCATAAATGCCCTCTATGATTTCATTCAATGGAAGATTATTTTGCTCAACAAGGATTTCAACATTTCCATCCGCATTAAAGTCAAAATATAAGCTTCTTTTCTTATTCTCATTATTTACAACTAAAAAATAAGCATCATTTGATTGAATTTGATATAGCATTGAGTCTCCTCTTATTATCTCAAATTCATAATTTAATTTAGAATGCTTGTCAATCATAATATAAGTTTTTGCACCTTTTTCTTTTAAGAATTCAATAATTTTCTCTCTGTCTTTATTCTCTTGTGCTGGTGAACTTCCGAAAACAGATAATGATAGTAAAATTCCTCCCGTTAAGCCAACCAAATCTTTTCTTAACATAAAATTTTTATCATCATCTACTTTAAAACTTTATCTATATACCGAAATATATACTGTTTTTACATCAGAAAAAAATCAACGCCCACGAATGGCCACATTTGGACATTTGATAAGTCCGTTAAAAACTGACGCCTACACTGAAACTAAAGTTTCGTGAACGTCGTTGACCAGAAGTCAACGCCCTGACCAGGAGTCGAACCTGGGTGCCCCGAAGGGCATAGCTTTCCAAGCTATTGCAATACCGTTATGCGATCAGGGCTCACTCACTTTGTTCGCTCGTCCTACGTTGCTAGTAAGTCGCCGTAAGGCTCAGTTCATATAATCATTATCGATAAAAAGAAATATAAAAAACCTCCTATCTGTTGTTTTTTAGTTAAAATTAAACTGCCATTGCCCTTTTGATTGTGGGATAAGCATCATAACCTTCAAGGGTGAAATCGTCGATTGTAAGTTTGTCAAATCTTTTATTTGCAATCGTCATTCTTGGTAAAGGTTTTGGAGTTCTCGAAAGTTGTTCTAGAATTGCAGTAACATGATCTTGTCCTTCTTTACCATTTTCTTCGGGAGGAACTGATCCTTCAACCCAGTCAAGTATTTTCAAATATTCTTGCTGATCATTTGCATTTTTAATACTATTCTTCAATTCAGGTAAATTTTCTTTGTACCATTTTGCTCTATCTCCCGCTCCACAGTAAAAATGAACATCCCCAAAGGTATGTACAAATCTTCTTGCTTCAAGCCCTGCTTGTTGTGCAATTATTTGAGTAAGTAAGGCATAACTAGTTATATTGAATGGAACTCCCAAAAACATATCACAACTTCTCTGATAAAGTTGTAAATCCATTTGTCCTTCATTTGCATTAAGATGAAACAGAGTATGGCAGGGAGGAAGAGCCATATTTGGCACTTCGTAAGGGTTCCAAGCAGTAACAATTAATCTTCTTGCACTAGGATTCTTTTTTATTTGTTCGATTAAATCATTTAATTGATCTATCTCAACTACATTACCCTTTTCATCAACTGCTTTCCAATGTCTCCACTGTGTTCCATAAACTGGACCCAAATCACCATTTTCTTTTGCAAACTCTGAATCTTCCTTTATCCTCTGAACATATTCCTCTTTTTTCTTAAACCATTCTTCAGAATACATGGGAATTTTCTTTTCAAGTCCTTGTTTTTTAATTGATATTGAAAGGCATTATCATTCCAAATAGGGACATTATTATCAACCAAATATTTTATATTATGTTCACCCCGCATAAACCAAAGAAGTTCATGAGTTATAGATTTCCAACCAAGTTTTTTAGTTGTTAGCAAAGGAAGTCCTTCTTTTAATTCGTACCTGTTTTGATATCCGAACAAAGAGATGGTTCCCATTCCTGTTCTTTTACTATCTTTAAATTCAGAAATATCAGAAGAAAGTATTGCTTTTGAATGTTCTAAATATTGTCTCATTTTATTTCAAGTCTTTCAACATACCAATCATCTTTTAAAAACAAATCTATGATAAGAAATATACTTCTAAATTAAACCTAATCCTTCATCTCTATCTTGATATTAACCGTCTTTGGAATCTGCATCTTCATTATGTGATGAAGCACCTTCTCGTTTGCAGGAAGGTCAATAAGCCTCTTGTGTATCCTCATCTCAAAATTGTCGAATGTTGCAGTCCCATTTCCACATGGTGATTTCCTTGTTGTTATCTTTAGCCTCTGGGTTGGAAGCGGAACAGGTCCTGATATTGCTATCCCTGATTTATGAGCTATCTCGCTGATGGATCCGCAGATAGCATTGAGCATTTCTATGTCTGTGCTGTTTAGTTTTATCCTTACCTTTGGCATAGAAATATATCCTGAAAATAGTTTAAAAACCTTTTTGTGCAGTCAAGTTTCTTTTTCCTCGCCTTCTTCCTCAAGCCCGAAGAAGGAGAATATAAAGTCAAAGAATCTGAGCACTATCTCCAAGACAACTATAAACAGCAGGTATATAATTATTTCATTGAAAAATGCGGGCAATAATGAAAGGTTCTGGAACACCCTTTCAAAGCTGAAAAATCCTGGTGTCAGCATCGCAATTGCAAGAAGGTTCAATGGAAGAAGCTTTGCCAACTCTTTTGAAATATCTTCTTTGTAATAGGCAGTCATTCTTACGGCAGCGATGGTAAGGGCAGATATGACTAGAATGGTGTTTACCGGTATATTATTAGTCAAGAGAATAAGGAAAAAAGTTAATATTGCAAACCAGAAAAATATGAGGAAAGGAAGTATTATTATATATTCCAAAAAGTATAGCATCCCTGCAAGAATTTTCGCGATTGCAGAGCCATTTGTTTTGTTATATTTGTTCAAGTCAAGGTTTAAGACATTTTTTCTTGCTATAAACCTATAAAGTTTCCATATAAAAATAGAATAGATTACCACTAGAATGACAAGCAGGAACAATTCAATAAAATTTTTAATCCATAGGGGGACACTACCCAAAAAAACATTATAAGAGCTTATGATCCCCGCTAAAATTCCCTCTGTCACCTCTGCCATATACTTAATTGGCATAAGATATTTTTAAATGTTTCAATAAATTTAAATACGAAAACGCCGTCTTTTTTGCATGATTGACATAAAACTAATTAGGGAAAATCCTGAAATTGTAAGGGAAAACATAAAGAAAAAATTCCAGAACGAAAAGCTGGCTCTTGTTGATGAGGTGATAAAGCTTGATTCAGAGTGGAGAAAACTTAAGTATAGGGAAGACAGCTTAAGGAGCGACAGGAATAAGATTTCTGAGTTGATTAATCTGGCAAAGAAAAACAAAAATGAAAAAAGCGCGAACGAGCTCATAAAGCAGGCAAAGAGCATTCCAGGGGAAATAGCAAAAGTCGGGGAGAACAGGAAAGTCCTCGAGGAAAAAATCCATAAGTTGATGTATAGCATTCCAAATATAATCCACAAATCCGTCCCGATAGGGAAGGATGGTTCGGATAATGTCGTTAGAAAAATAATAGGAAAACCAAAAAAACTTCGGTTTGATGCGAAGGGGCATGTTGAGCTCGGGGAAAAGCTTGGGGTTCTCGATTTTGATACCTCTGCGGAAGTTTCTGGAAATGGATTTTATTATCTGAAAGGAGACTTGGCTCTTTTGAATATGGCTCTCATAAACTTCGCAAGGGATTCCATGGTGAAGCAGGGATTTGAATATGTTGAACCTCCATTGATGATTAAGAAAGAGATTCTTGATGGAGTATATTCACACGAGGAGATAAACGCAATGTCTTACAAGATAGAGGGAGAGGACCTTTACATGATAGCAACTTCAGAGCATCCTCTTATAGGACAGTTCATAAACAAAACCCTGCCTAAAGCCATGCTTCCGATAAAGCAAACATCTTATAGCATGTGTTTTAGGAAAGAGATAGGAAGCCACGGAATAGACGAGAGGGGAATATTCAGGACGCATCAGTTTAACAAACAGGAGATGATAGTCATATGCGAACCTTCCGAATCGTATAAATGGTATGATAAGATGTTGAAATGTTCCATAGATATATTCAAGGTGCTACAGATTCCAATAAGGATTCTTGAATCTTGTTCCGGAGACCTTGCAAACCTGAAGGCAAAAGGCTGCGACTTGGAGGCATGGAGCCCAAGACAGAAAAAATATTTTGAGGTTACCTCCTTAACCAACATGGAAGAGGCGCAGGCAAGAAGATTAAACATAAGGATAGATGACGGCAAGAATAAATACTTCGCGCACACTCTCAATAACACCGCTATCGCGACATCAAGGGCACTAGTCGCGATAATGGAAAACAATCAGCAGAAGGATGGAAGCATTTTAATACCAAAAGCCCTTAGGGGGTATATGTATGGCAAGAAAAAAATTGAAGTCAAAAAAGAAAAGCAGTAAAACCCAAGACAGGATAAAGGTTGAAAACGGCTGGGATAGGCTTTTCCTTCTGCATATCAGGAAATCCCTTTACATAATAATTGTATGGGCTCTTTCAATAATTGTCCATAATCTAATCTATAAGTTTTCAGCCATTGATGAGCCATTCTTCACAATCATCGCGATTTACATTATTCCCGTGTATCTTTTGATATCTCTGATATATACTCTTTCCAAGCATAAAAGAATTGAGGGAAAGAGATAACAAGTTTGGTATTTTAATGTTTTTTCAATTCTTCCATGTCCTCTTTCATCTTTGGAGAAAAATAATATTCTAAAATATCAATAACTTGTCTTGCAGATGTTCTTCCCAATCCTCTTGCACACTGATATAATGTTGCTTCAATCAAGGGAATTGCATCCACAGGCATAAAATGTGCGGAAGGCTTTCTTTCCTCAGTCCTATCATCTCTTGACTCTGATGAATAAATTAAATCCTTTCCATTAGGATGCAGGTATGCCCCATGGCTTCCTTCAAATGCTCTGCCTAGATTATAGGGAGTAAATTCATTTGTTTTAAATTCCTCTCGAAGTTTTGGAATATTATATTCAAATCCAGCAAAGAACAACATTGGGCTTTGGTCAAAGCCTCCGAAATGTTCTGTGGTTGTTCCGCCTCCTTGCCCTAAAGGTTTAGTTTTGGAAATAATTTCTTTGACTTTGATTTCCAAAGCCTGAGGGTTAACAACTTCTGCCTGTTCAATCCATTTTAAGATTGAAATTAAAAAATTACCTTCAACGGAGTGATGAGCGTTAATTCCAGAATTATCTGTATGAAATCTAGGTCTATATGAAACTTCATTTCCAAGAGGGTCAAATGTTCTATAAGGTGTTACATCTGTTTGATGCAATCTAAAATCAGAATTACTGTCTCCAGTTACCTCGTTGACTACAATCTTTCCTGTAGGGAAAGTTGTTTGCCATTTCATTCCTGCCCTATAACTATCATCTTTCAATACCTCTTCCATAGCTGCCGCAAAAGTTCCCAAGAAATCTCCAAGGTTTCCAAAGCCAAACCTCTTATAATCCCAGATTTCTTCGGGCTTAAGTATACATGAGGCTCTCAATCCAGACAGGGCAAGAAAATCTTCAGGCTCAACTTCCTCTTCAACTATTCCCCCTTCAAGTCTTTCCACCTTCCATTTGTGTGCCTCGGGGTCATTAAAGGCTTTGTCAATTCTTCTTATCAGGGAAGATTCCCCTTTATTGATTAAAGTTGTAATAAAACCCTCCTTATTTAACTCTGAGATATATTCTGGGATTTCATACATAGGGACATGACCCAAAAAAGAAAAATCGCTTTTTTCATGAGATTCTTTTATTCTATTCAAAAGACCAGAAGATTCTAATTGTGAGACAGCTTTTGGATAAAGAATATATCTATATCTCATTCATAAGAACATAAAATGGTTACTTTTAAGCATTTGGAGAAAACAAAGTATATTTTAGAATTGAGGGAAAAAGATCCCCAACCAAGAAAGTAGCGGTAACAAAATTAAACTTATTTCTTGTAAACCAATGGTGCCCACAAATTATTTTTTCTTATCTTTTGTAGACACCTCTTTCAAGGTTTTTTTATATTGTTTAATCAGAAATTTTAGGGTGGGCTTTAAATTATCTTTTTTAGAATATTCTTGCAATGTTTGATAATATTCCCCCCTATCTTCAAGCATGATATTTATTGGGGGATAATTATTTTTTAATAAGATAAAATTGAGTAATAATCTCCCGACTCTCCCATTTCCATCCTGGAAGGGATGGATATGCTCAAATTGATTATGCAATATTGCAGCCAGAACTAGAGGTTTAAAATTAGATTTATTTTCATTATGCCACTGAACAAAATCTTCCAAATAATCTTTTAATTCTTCTTTTGGAACTCCTACATGAAGAATTTGGCCAGCAGAATTTTTTACAACTACATTAACATTTCTAAATTTTCCTGCAAAAGGTTTAGAATCTTTAAAACAAAGTTCATGTAATTTTAATAATAAATTTAATGATAAATCTTCCTTTGTTCTCCTAATATACTCTACTGCTTCTGCAACTCCTTTTGTCTCAATTTCTTCTGCATTGTTAAGATTCTTCTTAATGAGAATATTTGGAACCTCTTCTTCAGAAATTGTTGAGCCTTCTATTGCATTAGTATTGTAAACAAAATTCTCTATAAAAGTTTTCCACTCTTTTTCACTTAAATGAAAAACTTCTATTTTGTTATTATATTTATTTAATATTTCTATTTGTTTTTTTGTTAATGTAAAAAAGAATACTTTGGTGTTTATTTTATTAAGTAAGTCTAAGATTATTTTTTTGGTGTTTTCTTCTTTCTTTTCTAATTCTCTTTTTGAAAGATTGTTACCAAGATATTTTCTTATTTTTTCTACTTTATTTTTAATTCTATAGGAATGAACTAAATAATATTTTATACTTTCTCCAGACTTTCTTTTTTCAACGTACATAAAGTATTAAAGGTGCCCACATTTATAAACATTTTCATCTTGTGGTCACCAGAAGCCCTTATAACATAACAAAAGATTAAACGCCCCAACCGGGAGTCGAACCCGGATCGCATCCGCGACAGGGATGAGTCATAGCCGTTAGACCATTGAGGCTTCACGTTGTTCAACCCCAATGACGTTTCCTTCGTCTTGCTCGGGAAAGACCATTGAGGCTTAACATATTTTATAGAATTTCGTTTTTAAAACTTGTTATATATTAATATCTTCCCCTTCCCTGATTTCCCCTAAATGCTTGCCTTGAGCCTCGTGAGTTATTTCTTCCACTACCCCTTCTGCTCCCACCACCACTGCTCCTGCTTCCCTGCCATCTTCTGCCACGGTGGTCTCTTGGGCTTCTTCTTGCGGGTCTTTCCCTGTTTCCCTCGCTATAATCCCTTCTCTCTGGTCTCTCATACCCGCCGCCTCTTCCATATCCCCCGCCTCTTCCTCGCGTATCTCTCTTCAAAATCATGCTGACCATCTTTACTTCGGGAGTTTCTTCTCTTTCTATATTAAGGGAGCTGTCTTTCAGGACATTGTTGAAGTTTTCATAATCCCTCTCCGAAATAAGATTTATTGCAATTCCGTCCTTGCCTGCCCTTGCTGTTCTTCCTATCCTATGTATGTAATCCTTGCTTGTTTTTGGGATGTCATAATTATAAATATGGGAAACGCCCTTGATATCCAAGCCTCTTGCCGCAACGTCGGTGCATACAAGGACATAAACCTTATTTTCATTGAAAGTTTCCATGATGCTGTTTCTTTTGCTCTGTGTCAGCCCCCCATGTATGACCAATGTATCTATTTCTAAATTTTTCAGGTTATTGCCGATAAAATTTGTATTATGCCTTGTGTTGCAGAATACCATCACCAGCCCGTATTTCTCTTTTTGAAGCAAATGCACAAGAAGGGAAAATTTAAGGTTGCTTGGAACATCATAATAAATCTGCTTTAGTTTCTCGGCATCAACATATGACTCAACAGAAACTGTTTTTGGATTTCGCATGTGCTTGCTGGCGATATCTCCTATTTCTGGGGAGATTGTGGCAGAGAACAAAAGAGTTTGCCTTTCCTTGGGACAATTTCTTATTATCTTTTCAACGTCATATATGAATCCCATATCAAGCATCCTGTCAGCCTCATCCAAAACCAATACCTTCAAACGCGAAAGATTTATTGTTTCTCTTTCAAGATGGTCAAGAATTCTCCCAGGAGTTCCCACAATAATCTCTGAATTCTTTAGTGCCTTTATCTGATTGTTTATGTTTACTCCCCCGTAAACAATTGCAACATTTAATTGTCTGTAGCCTGAAAATCTTATGAATACATTTCCTACCTGCTCCGCTAATTCTCTTGTTGGGACTAAAATCAAAACCTGCGAGCCTCTTCCAGGAATAGTTTTTTCTATAATTCCCGCCCCGAATGCAAGGGTTTTTCCGCTTCCAGTTGCAGAACCTCCGATTACATCATGTCCTTCTAATATTAAAGGAATTACTTTCTCTTGTATCTCGCTTGGCTCGCTGAAGTTCGCTTTTTCTAGTAATTTCAAAAGCTCTTCACTCAAGCCTAATTGCTTGAATTTTTCCATATACTAACTGTTTTTGTAAAAGAAATAGTATGCCAAGGCTGAACCGCCCGAAAGCTCTATTTCCAACGACTATAATCAAAAGTGATTTGTATAGTATTTAAAGCTAAGCAATTAAAAAAATTCTGTGTTATCCCGAAATTATTTCATAAGGCTGTTCTAAATAGTCCTATGAAATTGACACAAGCAAAGCTTATGAGCACTTTGAAGAAGCTTGCTGATGGC
>JAGVNG010000024.1 GCA_020053375.1 Nanobdellota archaeon
CTGTTGCTCACTACATCAGTTCTTCTCAACCTTGGGTTTGTTAGTTTTGACATTTTATTTGTTGATACCTCGCCCTTTAGGGCGGGGTGATTCATTTTAGGGGTAGGACATATGTCCTGAACCTATACAAACTCAAATTTATAATAACCTTTAAAAACTATCTTTTTGAATTAATAATATGATAATTCCTGTAAGATGCTTCTCATGCGGAAAGCCAGTCGGACATTTATGGGAAGAGTACAAAAAAAGAATAAGTGACGGAGAAAACCCAAAGAAGGTTATGGATAATTTGGGATTGGAAAGATATTGCTGCAGAGCAATGTTCCTTGGTCAGGAAGATTTATTGGAGTTGGTAAGCAAATTCAAGAAGGCTTAAATTAAAATGAATTTCAAATTTAATTGGTTGAAAGGGACTGTTTCCTTAATATTTGGAATAGTTGGAGGATGGTTTTTCTATATATATTCAATAGCTATTTATTTTAAAGCTGGAACTTATAATAATCCTTCTATTTATTTTATTCCAATAGCAATAATTTCAATTTTGATAATTTACACAGTTTGGAGCTTAATTCAGAAAAAATAATCTGTAAAATCAATTTTCTTTTGTATAAACAGATAAATAGTCAAAAAAAGCTTGAGAATCAATATCTTCTTTTCTTACTCTTTTATGACTTATTCCAGCTAAATGGTAATATGCATGTTTTCCCTGCTGGACAACTTCATTAACAATAGAAGGCACTCCAAAAATAATATCTAAGAGTACATTCTCCGACAAATTTTTTAAAGCTTTTTCAAGCGCCATTTTAAAATAAAAAAGTGAGACAGCACCGATGTTTCGCGGCTGTTCGGCCACTATCACAAACGGCGTAACCGGCTTAACTATCTGAGTTCGGAATGGGATCAGGTGTGACACGATTACTATGGCTGTCTTCAAAACTCGAAGATTATGCACATTTATAAAGTTTTTTATATGGGTAAAAATTGATAATTTCGCGGATGCGGGTATGCCGGAGCGGTCAAACGGGTCAGACTCAAGATCTGATGGCTTAGTGCCTACAAAGGTTCGAATCCTTTTACCCGCATTGTTTCATTAATTGCCTTACGTCGAGCTTTCTAGGACGATGTTAGGGCGAACGCAGTGAGCCCGGGTAGCTCAGCCTGGATAGAGCGAAAGGTTCCTAACCTTTAGGTCGCAGGTTCAAATCCTGTCCTGGGCGTTGAGGATTTGATAAATCAGTTTAAAAGAAAAGGGAAGCTTATAAAAGAAACTGCAAGGTGTCTTTTATTCAAATCCTGTCCTGGGCGTCAATCTTCAATGGGTTACCTTCATGAAACGTTAGTTTCAGTCCGGCGTTCATCTTATTAGAATCATAAACCTTTAAAACATCCAATTTTTTATACTGATATTGCGTCGATAATTTAACGGTAGAATTTCAGCCTTCCAAGCTGATTGTCTGGGTTCAACTCCCAGTCGGCGCATATAATGTTAAAATGGACGAAAATAAATCAGGAAATAATCTGGAAAACAAATCGATAACGCAGGAAATAAAGAAGGAAGAGAAAAAGCTATTCAGGAATTTTAATTATGACAAATCCTACAAATGGATGTTCTTTATCCCCTTTGTAATCTTATTGGTATCCTTGATTTATTTAGGAATTTTCTATGCAAAAACAGGAGATATTATTTACAAAGATGTTTCTCTGTCAGGGGGAACCTCTATTACCATAAATGGAGAGGTGGAGCAGAGCCAGATTGAAGCACCATTAAAAGAGAAATTCCCAGATGTTTCTTTCACCAGCCTAGAGGACATCACAACCAGAAGACAAATAGCATTGATTGTTGAAAGCTCAGCATCCCCTGAAGAATTAACCTCTGAACTTGAAAAGATTTTAGGATACAATCTTGACAAGGAAAATTCAAGCACAGAGTTTACCGGAGCTTCCTTGGGTAATGATTTTTACACTCAGCTTATTAGGGCACTGATAATCTCCTTTTTCCTTATGACTATTGTTATATTCATCTTGTTCAGGACATTTATTCCAAGCACAGCAGTTATTTTTGCAATTTTTGCAGATATAGTAATGCCTCTTGCGTTAATTGACGCATTGGGAATAAAGGTTTCCGCGGCGGGAATAGCCGCATTTTTAATGCTGATTGGTTATTCTGTTGACACAGATATATTATTGACTTCAAGGGCTCTTAAATCCAAGGAAGGTTCTCTCAATTCAAGGATATTCAGAGCATTCAAAACAGGTTCCCTCATGACTTTCACTGCCCTTGCAGCGGTTCTCCCCGCATTTTTTATTGTAACTGGTTTGCCAGATTCATTCAGGCAGATATTTCTAATACTCGCATTGGGATTATTTGGAGACCTAATTAATACATGGCTTACAAATGCCAGCATAATTAAATGGTATTGCATGAGGAAGGGAATTCAATAAAATGAAACTTGGATTGCGTGTTTGGATACTAATAATTGTGCTTCTTCTTTCCTTCTTGGCAATATCTCCATGGAAAGCATTTGAAAAAGGAGTCTTAATAAAAAGCGTTGAATTGAACTCATCTGCTTTTGATGCAGGATTAAAACCAGATCAAATAATTTCTTCTATAGATGGAAAAATAGTAAACAATATGAATGATTATTCTAAAATTATGTCTGAAAAGAATTATTCTATTAATAGCATAAAGACTGTAGTTTCAACAAATCAAGGGGAATTTGTCTTGTTCTCAAACAAGTCCCCAGAGATAACAGTTTCTTCTATTCCAAAGTCAAATATAAAGACGGGACTTGACTTGTCAGGCGGTTCAAGGGCATTGGTTAAGGCCAAGGACAGGGAATTATCATCTTCTGAAGTGAGTGATTTGATTGAGGTGGTAAGCAACAGGCTGAATGTTTATGGAATTGCTGATGTTCAAATTACTCCTGTTTCAAATTCCCCTGTGGGAGGAGAATATTTTATGATGGTTGAAATAGCAGGAGCCACCACCACTGATTTAAAAGACCTGCTTTCGAGCCAAGGAAAATTTGAGGCAAAGATAGGAAATGAGACTGCATTTATTGGTGGAGAAAAAGATATTTCAGATGTAGCAAGGGGTGGACAGGATGCATTTGTTGAATGCCCATCCACATTTACCGGATTCTGCAATTTCAGATTCACAGTCTTCCTAAGTCCAGAGGCGGCACAGAGGCACGCTGACATCACAAGAAATATTGGTATAGATTCTTCCGATCCACAATATCTGTCAAAGAAATTGGATTTATATCTTGATGATAATCTTGTTGACAGTCTGTTTATAGGAAAAGATCTTCAGGGAAGGGTTACTACTCAGGTATCTATTTCGGGTTCTGGTTCAGGTTCAACGCAGGATGAGGCATACAAAGCTGCGCAGAATTCAATGAAAAAACTTCAGACTATCTTAATTACAGGAAGCTTACCATATCAGCTTGAGATAGTCAAACTGGATACAATATCTGCATCATTAGGAGAATCATTTACACAGAATATAATTTATTTGGGGTTAATTGTATTTTTAATAATTTCAATAATCTTGTTTATTAAGTACAGAAAAATCAAGATAACACTTTCAGTTATTTTAACAATGTTCTCAGAGGCATTCATCACTATAGGGATTGCAGCATTTATTTCATGGAACCTTGATGCCCCTGCAATTGCAGGAATAATAGCGGGAATGGGAACAGGAGTAAATGATCAGATAGTTATATTGGATGAATCCATTTTCAATCGGCAGATAAGCCTGAGGGAAAGGATAAAAAACGCCCTATTCATAATTCTCGGAGCCTTCTTTACAATTGTTGTTGCAATGCTTCCTTTGCTTTGGGCAGGAGCAGGGATGTTAAAGGGCTTCGCCTTGACTACTATAATAAGCGTAACCGCAGGAATACTTATAACAAGACCAGCCTTCGCCGAGATAATAAGAAGAATAGGGGAATAATTCAGAAATTATTCTTTCTTAATGGATGTTTCCATAAAGAATAAAAACAATAGAACGCCTTTTGCTTATATGAATATGGATTTTCTTTCAGGAATTAAAGGTGATCTAAAAAATATTTTTAGAAGGCTTAAAACAAGTGATTTTTCTGGAAATATCGGCATGGCAATGAGAAATTCAACATACCAGTTTTCAACAGGTATTATCGCAAAAATAGGAAGTTTGATTTTTACAATTATTCTTGCAAGATTATTGATGCCTGAACTATTCGGTCTTTACAGTCTTGCATTGTCAACGATACTCATCTTTGCCGCTTTTTCTGATTTGGGAATAGGAGAGACTTTGGTGAGATTTGTTTCAAGAGAGTTGGGGAAGGGAAATATTTCAAAAGCGGAGGTATATTCACGATATCTTATAAAAATAAAACTTTTTCTGACGAGCTTTATATCATTAATTTTGATTTTATTATCCAATTTTATATCAGATAATTATTATCACAAACCAATAAGCCTTGCTCTTCTTGCAGGAGGCATTTACGTGTTTATTGCAAGCTTTGTAGTGATTCTACAATCAATTCTTCAGGCTTATAATCTCTTCAGGCCAATTATTTATAAGGAGTTATTATTTCAAGTTGTAAGAATAATTCTAGTTCCAGTGGTAATTCTTCTTTCGCTGAAGAATTTGCTTAATGGAGAAACTATTCTTTTCCTTATAATAATCATCTTTGATTTTGCTTATCTTTTAATAGCAGGTTTGCTTTACTTTTTTTCTAGGAAACATATTTTCTCAGCAAAATTTTTATCCAAAAACCTTTCAGAAAAAGAAAAAAAGAAAATTAATAAATTTATTTTTATAACTTCATTTTTGGTTCTTTCAGGAGTATTTTTTGGATATATTGATATAATAATGTTGGGATACTTTGTTTCATCTGAATACATAGGATATTATCAGGGTGCATTCAGCTTCATAAGTGCAATCATACCTCTGTTAACTTTCTCAGGAGCCTTATTGCCTGTTTTTAGCAGGCTTAACAAGAAAAATGCCAGGATTATTTTTGAGAAAACAATAAAGATATTGTCTGTAGTGTCTATAATGGTATTTTTATTTGTAATTTTCGCGGCAAAATATCTTATTCTTATAACCTTTGGAAGCGAATATCTCGCTTCGGTTAATATCCTTAGAATTTTTTCTTTATTATTTCTCTCAATACCTGTAATAACTATCTATTCAACTTATTTTACATCATTTGGCAAGCCGGAAATAGTCTCAAGATATCTGGTAATATCAACAATAGTAAATATAATCCTAAATTACCTCTTTATCTCTTATCTTCTCAATTACAGCCCATTATATGCTATTTATGGGGCTGCGATAGCAACGGTAATCAGCAGATATATCTATATGTTTTTGCTGATGTTTTATAAGAGAAGGACAGGATAGAATATGTTATCCTTATTTTTTATTTTTCGCAGATAAATATTTTTCAAATAGAGGTATGCTCACCTGCAATATTTGCTCTTTCTTTTCGGGTTCCATTAACATTATTACCCCCTGAGGAATATTCTTTAATTGACCATCATATACAATCTCTTTTCCATCCAAACCGAATACTTCTCCCCCATGAACAGAAATTATAGGCATAGCCGGAAATATGTCCCAAAAATTGATTCCAGGTTCATATACACATACACTTGTTTCTCCTCTAATCAATGAAGAAACATTCGGACCTATTCCTCTTATCATTTTTACTTCATATCCCAATTGTTCTGTCAAAGGTCTGAGTATTTTTGGTTCGGCTCTCTCTATAAGTGTTCTTCCCAAAATCCGACTTTTTCTTTCTGTTATCAGATTAATATTTGTTTTTTTCTCTGTCCCATCATTATAGGCCGAAATAAATGAATCTTTTACTATTCTAATTAAACCAAGAACAGGATTTACTTTCCCTTCTGTTTTAATTCCCACTGATGCCATTGTGGAATATCCTTTTTTCCCTTCTTTTAACAGCTTTGTACCATCAAGAGGGTCAAAGAAGGTAACTATCTCTCCATTGGGAATATTGTCAAAATTATTTCCATTTTCACTATCCTCCATAATAATATTCCAGTTTGGATAATTAATTCTTACAGATTCCAGATATTTATCCCTAACTTCCTTATCTGCTCTTGTAATTTCATCTTCAACACCTGATTCAAATGCTCCTTTAATTTTTACATCAAGAACCCCTGATTCTCTGACACTTATAATCCTGCTTTCTCCCCATTTAAGTAGATTAGATAAGAAACTTTCGCTTTCTCTTATTTCCCTAAATCTATCTGATAATTCCATGTTATATTAGCAAAATTTATTCCTTTTAAACATTGTGAATATCTTTTTTATCTTAAGATATTTAAAATTTTATTAACAGAATCAATTACACTTTCTTTGTAAGATTCTATTCTTACCTCAGGATTTTCAGGAGGTTCATATGGAACATGTAATCCTATAAAATTCTCGATTTCCCCGGCATCTGCCTTTTTGTAAAGCCCTTTTATATCTCTTTTTTTGCATTCCTCATATGAGCAATCTAAATAAATTTCAATAAAATTATTCCCGAAAGCCTGCCTGGCCATAATTCTGGATTCTTTAAAAGGAGAGATAATAGGAACAAGAATATAATTCACTTTTCCCATTTGTTCTTTGCATAATTTGATAATCAGCCTATTATTTTCTTTTATATCCGTGGGACTGAATCCAAGATGTTTATGGAGCTTGGTTCTAACATCATCACCATCAAAAACCTGATAACTTTCTCCTAATTTATCAAATTCTTTTTTTAAAATTTCAGTAATTGTGCTTTTTCCGCTTCCAGATAATCCTGTAAACCATAAAACTTTTGTTTCTTCCACAAAAACTTTTTTCCCTGTCTTTATTCTCTCTATTATTATATTAGATATCTCCGGTCGCATAAACCATTCAGGAGGGCTTATACCTCTCTTTAGCATCTCTCGCATTTCTGTTCCCGAAATATTCATCTTATTCTCTTCCGGATGATAGATGAATTCAGGTTCATGAATATATTTATTCTCCAAATCGGAATAAAATACCGTTCCGAATTTTATTATCTTTACCCCCAGTTCATCTTCTGTAAAACTATCAAAAATCTTATGTGATTCTGTCGGACCATAAAAATTTCCCACTCCTGTATGGTCTCTCCCAACAATAAAATGCGAACATCCGAAGTTTTTTCTTACAAGAGCCGTGAAAAGAGCTTCTCTTGGTCCACCATATCTTGAATATGTTGCAAAAGTTCCAAAAATGACTTTGTTCTTTGGGTAAAATTCCTCAATCATCTTCTCATATGTTTTGATAATCACTTCTGATTCAAAATCTCCAACCTTCTTTTTTCCTATAATGGGATGCACGAAAAGACCATCACAAAATCCTTTTTTAAGCCCATCTATTTGTACAAACTCATGACTTCTATGTATGGCATTTCTAGTATGAAAACCAATAACCTTGCTCCATCCCCGTTCAGAAAATATCTTCCTTGTTTGTTTTGGTGTTAATTCATAATTTTTATTTTGAGAAATCCTTTTTTTAATTAAAGTAATCTTGCCCCCAAGAAAGATTTCCCCCCTCTCCATAAATCTTTTTACTCCTGGATGATTTTCATCAATTGTTTTATAGACCTTAAGGGCGATATCTCTTTTATCCAAGGAATATTTTTCTTCTAGATGAAGTATAGCATAAATTTTTCCATCTTTTGAAAGAGATATATTCTCTTTTTCATTTAAACCCTCTGCGGTTACAGCATCTGTCATAAGAGTAATTGGAAGAGGCCAGATTAAACCGCTTGGCATTCTCATAGTATTAGCAACCGACTCCACCTCTTCTTTTTTCATAAAGCCTTCTAGTGGACTAAAGGCTCCCACCGCAATTTGTTCTATGTCCATTAGGGTTTCTTCATCAATCTCAATTTTTTTTTCAGGGATATTCTTATTGTAGTCTGTTATGAATCTGTTAATAAGTCTGCCGCCATGGGGTTTAATTAGCATTTCTGGAACATCTTCAGAGTTTGGATAATCTAAATCCTCAATCTTATCAATTAAATTTTCTTTGTTGCTTTTATTTAAAAATTCTATTTGTTTTATTAGGACCAACAAAATGTTTACTGTTTCAACTGGATATTTTCCAACTGCTGTTTCTTTTGTTAAAGCAATCCCACTTGCACCATCTAAAAGGGTATTTATGATGTCGTTAACTTCTGATTTATTTGGTTTTAGTTCAGTGGACATTTGCTCCAGAGTATTTGTCGCAATGAAAACTTCTTTTCCAAGTTCTCTGACTTTCTTTATTATAAACTTTTGAATAAATGGAATTTTTTCCAGATTAACCTGTTTATTTAAATCTCCTCTATCAATAAGTATTCCTTCAGAGACCTTTGCGATATTAAGAAAATTTTCAAGCCCCTTTTTTGATTCTATTTTTGAATAAACGATTGATTCTGGATAATTTTGCTTAAATCTTACAACGCTTTCTGGATCTTCCATAAAAGAAAGGGTAAAATGCCGGATATTGTATCTTTTGGCTAACTCAATGGCAATGTGGTCTTTCCTGCTAAACGGAGGTAGAATAAAAGTAGGGCCATCTATCTGAACTGCCTTTTTACCTCCACTAATCCCTCCGATTAAAACCTCGCATATAATATATCCTTCTTCATTTATCTTTGAGACATCAAGAACTCTCAAAAGAACTGAGTTAGAATCTATGGAAATCATATCCCCCTCATTTAATTTTTTAACAATTCCTACGGGCGTCAGAAAGATATTTTTTGAATCGCATTCTATTTTTCTCCCAAATATTTTTACAGTATCTCCCATTTCAAAATTAATTACTTTCTCATTACCTGATCTTATTTGAGAACCTTCTGTATCCAGAATTATTGGCACTCCATATCCAATCAGGTCTTTTATCTTTTGTTCCACTTCTTCTTCATTGGTGTGGGATAAATTTATCCTGAAAAAATCAACACCCCTATCTCTAAATTTTAGTAAGATATCCCCTCTTGAAGAACTTGCTCCGATAGTACAGATAATCTTAATCTTATTTATCACTATTATAAATCCTATTATCAATTTTTAAAGGTTATGCAATTTTGTTCTCTACCAAACATAAATTTAAAAAGATGAAGTCTTGTTTTTGTTAGATGAAAGATAATATCTTATGGATATTTTTGCATCCAATCAGAACAGGAGGGAATACTCTTATAGAATATATAAGAAAACAAACACCTGAAGATGAAATTGCTTTAACCTCAGAGATTAGATATAAATTAAACTCAAAAAAGCTTAACAAAGATAAGGTAAGATTTATGCTTGGTCATGCTACTTATTATGGGATACATAAACTTGCTCCAGATAAAGAACCTAGATACTTTGTTTTTTTAAGGGATCCTGCAAAAAGGGTTATATCCTATTATAACGCAAAAATGCAGGAAGTAAAAGATAAGATTCCTTTTGATATCTGGTATAAAAATCAGATGAAAAATGACCTCATAAATTTTCTTGACTTAAAATATAAGGGAAGTGAATCCAGCAGGATACATACCCCCAAGATTTTTATGCCTTTTATTAGAAAATTGAATTACAAAACATTTTCTTTTCTTCAGAATATTGCCTCCCATCTATTAAAAATTCGTGGAAATAGAGAAAAAGAAAAATTAGAGAATGCAAAAAAACTTCTTGATTTATGCTGGTTTGTGGGGATTGTTGAAAATAGCAAGGAAGATTTTGAGTTTTTGTTTAAGGAAATGGGATTAAAAAAAGAAAAATTAGAGGATGTAAATATCAGCAAAAAAATTCTAGAATTAAATGACGAATTACGAGAGAAAATTTACAAAGAAAACCCACTTGACGTAGAATTATACCAATATGCTCTAAAGCTTAATAAACAGCAAAAGTCAACTAAATCTTACAGATAATTTTTCAATAAAATAAAAATGAAACAAAATCTATATCCCCAAGATAAGAAATTGAGAATATTAATGTACACAAGAGATACTGTTGGAATAAAATCAATAGCAGATGATATCGCCAATGCATTTAAAGAAATGGGGTTTGATGTTATTGTTTCAGACAAACTTGATTATGATAATTATGATATTGTTCATATTCATATGGATTATTCCCAGTTTCATCCATGGGGGTTGGGACTAATTCCCCTATTAATAAAATTAAGGCTGGATAAAAAAAAGACAGTTGTTACAATAGGAACCATCCTAAGAAAAAAAGACACTTATGCAAGAAATAAATTTCTTGCCTATATGAAAAACATTGTTCTTTCTATATCCAACCCTCTAATTGCTCTTTTTTCAGACAAAGTGACTGTTATGGTTGGAGATATGAGAGAGACACTAATTGAAGATTTTCATATAAATGACAAAAAAATAGCGGTGATTCCTCATGGCGTCTATTAAATGTATTATTTTTGGATGTATTGCTAAAGAAAAAGGTTATTTTAGAATAATCAAGATTTTGGAAAGAAACCCCAAAATTGAACTTCTTATTGCAGGACCATTCTTGCATCCATTGGAGCAGGAAACTTTAGATTATATAAAAAAGAAGGAAAAAGAGCTAAAAAACCTAAAAGTCGAAGTTAGAAGGCTTAGAGACGATGAATTTGGAAAATACGCAAAAAAGGCAGATATAATTTTGCTTCCTTATCTAAGTGCTGTACCTGCAAGTGGTATCTTCTCCAGAAATCTGAAGTTTTTGAAACCCATGATAACTTGGAACACATACTTCTTCAAGGAAAATGAAGAAAAGTATGGTGCATGCATAACTGTAAATTCAATAGATGAACTTGAAAAAGCGATTTTAAAGGTATCCAAATCAGCTGAACTCAGGAAAAAATTAAGGGAAGGTGTTAAAAAATTACAAAAGGATCTCTCCTGGAAAAATGTTGCACTGAAATATCTTGAGATGTATAAAACTCTTTAAGTTTTCTAAGAAACTATATGGGGAGTTGGAACTGGAATAATAAATTTCCCTTTAAAACCTTTTTCTTTAAGTTTCGGAATAATTATATCTTTTAGATTCCAAGCTAAAACTAAGGCATAAGGTGGTTGAGGTTCCTCAAATAGATTTTTTTCATCAACGACTTCTATATGCATTCCTGGAGAAAAAAGCCCCCTTTTCAAGTCACTTTTTTCAGCCAAATAATCTAAGATATCATTATTTATATGACAATAATTTAACAAAGTATTTCCCTTTGCAGGTGCGCCAATTCCTATTATTCTATTGCCTCCATTTTTTATATCATTCAAGATTTTCATTAATCCTTCTCTAGATTTATTTACAGATTCTCTATATTTAGTGAAAGTTTCTCTGGAATAAAGCCCAAATTTTTCTTCCAATTCAATTATCTTTCTTACATTATCTGAAATGGGGTGAGCTCCCATTTTGCAGGAATATACTCTCAAAGATCCTCCATGTGTTGTTATCCTCTCAACATCAAAAACCTCCATACCATGCATTTCAAATAACTTTATTAGAGGTTTTAGGGAATAATATCTTAAATGTTCATGATATATGGAGTCATATTCCATTTTTTCAATTAAATCCAAAAGATAATGAGATTCAGAGATAAAGACACCATCTTCTGTTAATAATTTTTCAATTCCTTCTACAATGCCATGTATCCCATCTATGTGCGCGAAAACATTTGTTGCTGTGATAATCTTGGCAGGTCCATATTGTTGAATAATCTCTCCTGCAAGTTCTTTATTAAAAAACTTTTTTAAAGTTGGAATATTTTTTTCAAGAGCTAATCTGGCAACTCCTGTTGGTTCTATTCCTAATATTCTCACATTTGATTTTAAAAAACCATCCAGCAATGTTCCATCGTTAGAACCAATATCAACTGCTAAGTCATCATGGGTCAGATTAAATCTTTTGATAAGATTGGCAGTTAAATTGGCAAAGTTTGCGACTAGCTCTCCGCTGGTTTTAGTGTTATATGAATATCCTTCATAGAATAATTCTTTAGGGTTTACAACATAACCCAATTGTACCAAGTTACAATCCTCACAAAAATGAACATCCAAGGGATAATAAGTTTCCTCTTTTTTTTGCTGTTCTTTCTCAAGGAAAGCATCGCTTGGGGGTTGATGTCCTAAAGATAAAAAAGGATATAGCCTATTACTGTCGCATATTTGGCATCTTTCAACAATTTTACCAGATTCTTTCATTTTAAGATAACTATATTTTATGTCACAATATAGTTTATAAACGTTTTTATAAGTGAAAGAATATGCCAAAAAAAGTATTGATTACCGGTGGAGCTGGATTTATAGGATTGCATCTCTCCAGAAGTTTATCCAATCAGGGTTACCATGTTACTATCCTTGATAATCTCGATAGGGGCAAGGCAGATAGGGATTTTAAAGATTTAATTAAAAAAAAGAATGTTAAATTTGTTAAGGCAGACATAACCAATCCAAAAACCTTCCACAAATTAAAAGGGAAATTTGATTATATCTATCATTTAGCTGCACTTAATGGTACAGACAATTTTTATAAAATCCCTGATAGAGTAATAAAGGTGGGTGTTATTGGTACATTAAATATCTTAGATTGGTTTGTCAAGCACAAGAAAGGAAAACTGCTTTTTTCATCAAGTTCTGAAGCTTATTCCGGAGGTCTGAATTTATTGAAAGATCGATTTCCAATTCCAACTCCAGAGGGCGTGCCTTTAATTGTTGAGAATCCTGAAAATGTAAGATGGAGCTACGGTGCAAGTAAAATATTGGGAGAAGTTTCTATTCATGCATATGCAAAAACTCACAAAATGAAAAATTTTACAATAATAAGATATCATAATATTTATGGCCCACGAATGGGTTTTGAGCATGTTATCCCCCAATTTATTGAAAGAATTGTTAAAAAGGAAAATCCCTTTAATATATTTGGAGGACAGGAAGCAAGAACCTTTTGTTATATAGATGATGGAGTTAAAGCTACTCAGATGGTTATGGAATCGGAAAAAACCAATGGGCAAACAGTGAATATTGGCAGAAGTGATGATGAAATAAAAATAATAGACTTAGCTAAAAAATTATTTAAGATTGTGGGGGTGCATCCACAAATCAACATAAAAGATGCTCCTGAAGGTTCAGTAAAAAGAAGGTGCCCAAAGGTTGAGAAATTAAAAAGAATTGGATTTACCGCTGAAATTCCTTTATTGGAAGGATTGAGGAAAACTTATGAGTGGTACAAGGATAAATTTTAATCTTTTTTTCCCAATATTTTGTTGATTATTTTTGTTGTTGATATATTTTCAAATTCCTTTGGGCAGTGCCTTTCCAAAATAATAAACTTGACACCCTCCCTTTCAATTTTTTCTTTTCTTTTATCAATATAAGAAACATCATCATTAATAACAAAAACATCAGGCTTTAGTTTTTGAATTATTGATATAATGTCCCCCATATAACCCTCTGGTCCGTATGTTTCTGTCTTGTCAAGAATAACATAATCAACAGGTTTTAATGAATCTACCATCTTTAATCTGGCATGTTCATTTACAATGGAATCTCTCTTATACCCCCTGATAAACGAATCTTTTACAAGTGAAACAATTAAGACATCTCCATATTTCCTGCAATCTTCAAAAAAATAACATGTCCTGCATGTGTAATATCAAAAACTCCTCCGCAATATACTATTTTTTTATCTTTATATTTCTCTCTCAAATTTTCCAGGTCGCTGTAATTTATTATCGTCATAATATATAAACATGTTCAAAGTTATTAAATTTTTTTAATTTTATTTAAATCTTCCCTTGCAATAAAGAATGGTAAAACTTCTCAATTATATGTTTGCATCCCCAGTAAACAGGATTCTCATCAATTTTTGATATTGTAAAGAGAGCAATGCCGTTGCCTTCTTTTATTCTTACTTTGCTTAAATCCCCATCAAATCTGCTTGAAAATACATGAGCATTATATTGCCTTATCCTGTTTTGTGCCTCATTATAATCTCTCATCCCATAAACCCCGAAAAACTGGATATTATCCTGTTTTATTCCCAATTCTTCTTCAATCTCTCTAATGTATGTTTTTTTGGATCTTCTCCCTCTTCAATAACTCCACCGGGAAAAGCCCATTTGTTTGGTAGCCATAGGTATCCCCCGTCTTTTTTCTGTAAAAGAATTCTTTCCAATGGATCTAATATAATCCCTACTGCAACAGGACTTCGGTTTAGGATTTCTACCTTTGAGATTACAGGCATTCCTTCTACCTTATTTTCTGTCATATAAATCCATAAAAATTAAGCTTTATAAATTCTTGGATTTGTTATTTGTTTGTGTTATCCCGAAATTATTTCATAAGGCTGTTCTAAATAGTCCTATGAAATTGACACAAGCAAAGCTTATGAGCACTTTGAAGAAGCTTGCTGATGGC
>JAGVNG010000022.1 GCA_020053375.1 Nanobdellota archaeon
AGCTGTTGCTCACTACATCAGTTCTTCTCAACCTTGGGTTTGTTAGTTTTGACATTTTATTTGTTGATACCTCGCCCTTTAGGGCGGGGTGATTCATTTATGATATTCCATCTCACAATTCTTTTTTCTAAAGTTACAGGAAGTTTAAGCATTTTTTATTTAATTAACATCCCTAATCCACAAAGAAATAATTCCTCTTATAAATATTATTATATTGTAGAGAACATGTCTTGTTTTGGCAAAATTTATTAAGCAAAGGCGCTCTAAGAAGATATGGATAAGATACTGGTCGCAGACATAATGACTAGGGATCCTATAACTATCGAACCAGGCGCGACTCTCTTTGACTGCGCCAAAATGATGGTGAAAAAAAAGGTTGGGAGCCTTCTTATTGTTCACAAGAAAAAACTGCTTGGATTTATTGATGAAAAGGATATATTATGGGCAATGATAAAGAAGTCAAAAGAAGACCTTTCAAAGATAATGGCACTTGACATTGCCCCAAGAAAGATAGCAACAATAAATCCTTTCATAAGCATAAAGGAAGCCGTAAAAAAAATGAAAAAGCTGAAGTTTGAGAGACTTCCTGTCTTGCATAACGGAGAATTAGTCGGGATAATCACCTCGAAGGACATATTGGAGTTCTATCCCGAGTTATACTCTGAGCTTGATGAAATGTCTGAAATAAGGGAGGAATACAGAAAGCTTCTGAGGGTAAAAAAGGCACAGATAATACCAAAAACAAGGGATGGAATATGTGAGGAATGCGGAAAGAGGGATATCTTGTTCAAGGTAAATGGGATGCTGATGTGTGAAGCCTGCAGAAGCAAGATATAATTAAAGTTATATTAATATGAAACTCCCTAAAAAACAGATAGTCAATAATATTTTTAGTTAAGTATTTAAATAATATTCTTGTCTTATAAGCAAATGAGGCAAAGCAAATGTCAGAAAAAGAAACAATATTTTCAAGCAAGATAAGTTACAAAGGAGTTTTTTCTTTCAAGGAGTTTTACAAATTTTGCTATGACTGGCTTAATGAGGAGGCCGGATTGAGCATCCACGAGGACAAATATGGAGAGAAATTAAGCGGAGATTCAAAGGAGATAAGCGTTGAATGGACTGGCGAGAAAAAAATGACGGACTATTTCAAATTTGAGGCAAAGATAACAATTAATGCCAAAGATATGACAAAAGTTGAAATAAATAAAAGCGGAGCTAAGGTGGACATGAACAAAGGCAGCGTGGAAGTCAAAATAAAGGGCAATCTTATAAGGGATTATGAAGGAAAATTTGAGACAACCGCATTTAATAAATTTTTAAGAAGCATATATGAAAAATGGGTTATTCCTTCAAGAATAGAGCATTATGAGGATAAAATCATAGGCAATTGCGATGAATTCTTGTCTCAGGCAAAAGCCTATCTGGATCTTGAAGGAAAACGATAAAATTTTCCGCATCGTTTTAACAAGTAAGAACGTTGGAAGGAAAACGATGAAATTGAAGAAAGACAGGGAAAAACGGCGAGATAGAAATCTTTAAATACAAATTCTTTCTGATTTGAATATGAAAAGATTATTTATTTTAATGATTCTTCTTTTAATGGCTCTTCCGTTTGTGCTTTCTTTGAATTTAAATATCGAAAAAACAAGCTCTGGAGAGGTTATGATTGCTGATTTGAAGAAGCCGGCAGAATTCACGCTTAAAATAACAAATCTCGGTGTGGCAGACTACGTGGAATTTTATAATCTTCTTGGATTTCAGATGTTTCCAATCGGAACAACTTATATCGGTGCAGGAGAAACAAAGACAATAACATTAAGTGTATCCCCCATAGGAGAAATAAATACAAGGGGGCATTACACTTTTGATTATTTCATAAGAGGACAAGACAAATCAGAGATAAAGCAGACATTGACTTTCCAGATAATAGACTTAAAGGACGCTTTTGAGATTGGCTCTGGAAACATAGAAACAGAATCAAGATCTTTGCAAATATATATTCATAATAAAAATAATTTTAACTTTGGGAATATAAAAGCCAAATTTAGTTCAGCCTTCTTTAGCTTTGATAAGGAATTCAGCCTCGGACCATACGAAAGGAAAAATTTTGATATCCAGCTGAACAAAGAAGATTTCAATAGCCTGATGGCAGGATATTATACTCTCAATGCGGATGTGGAGGTTGAAGGAAAAGCCGCTAATGTTGAAGGAGTCATAAAATACGCCGAAAAAGATGTTCTGGAAACAAGTTCAACAAATTATGGGTTTGTAATAAATACAGATGTTATCAAAAAAGTAAATGAAGGAAATGTAGTTGCTAGGACAGAGACAGTAGTTAAAAAAAATATCATTTCCAGATTATTTACAACCATCACCCCTGAGCCGGATAGTGTGGACAGGCAGGGCTTGACAGTTTATTATGTATGGAACAGGGAATTAAAGCCTGGAGAGGCATTGGAGATAACAGTAAGAACCAACTGGCTGTTCCCACTGCTTGTTATATTGCTCATTGTTGCAATAGTCCTTCTAACAAAGCAATATTCAAAGACAAATATTGTGTTGAAGAAGAAAGTTAATTTTGTAAGAGCAAAGGGCGGAGAATTTGCGCTAAAGGTTTCCATATTCGTGAATGCAAAAAGATTTGTTGAGAGAGTAAACATAATCGACAGGCTTCCTCCTCTTGTAAGTCTTTATGAAAGATACGGGGGGGAAAAGCCGACAAGAATCGACGAGAAGAACAGAAAATTGGAATGGAACTTCGAGAAGCTTGAGGCTGGCGAGACAAGGGCATTATCTTACATAATATTCTCAAAGGTTGGAATACTGGGCAAATTCGCGCTTCCATCTGCAAGCGCAATATATGAGAAGGATGGAGAGATAAACGAGACCGTGTCCAACAAGGCTTTCTTCATAACGGAGCCAAGAGTAAAGGGTCCTGAAGAGAGATAAACCGAAGGGTATTACAAATTTATTATGCAAGAAAAAGCCTTAAAAAGACTTCAAATCTTTTAATACAATCCCTCACGCTGTACAAGAATGGACGGCGTTGGGTCAATCCCTCCATAGCTCAGTGGCAGAGCGTTCGGCTGTAGTTTATAACTAAGGTGGATATTCCAAGAAAAGCATTTGAAGGAAATTAGATGAAACCCCAAAAGTCGAGCAGTACCCGAGAGATCCCCGGTTCGAGTCCGGGTGGGGGGATTTTTTTATAATATGAGAGGATAATATGGTAAACACTTTTCCCGAACCAACTTTTCAAGAGAAGAGAGATATATTGAGTCAAATTAGAAGTGTGTTAATACGCATGAAAAGAGCCTACAAAATTCACTTTTATTACATAAATTTTAATATAAGAGAGGGATTTAATTTTCCACCAATCCAATTAGAGCACGGGGATATTGCCTACGACGACAATCTCTACGCATTTTATGCTCATGTAAGAGTTTTCAATAACATCTTTACAAATTGTGAAAAATACCGATGGCAAGAAGTTCAAGCAAGAGATTTTGTTTCCTGGGTGTCCATAGAAAAAGAAACTTATTATAAAAAAGAAATAAAATCAAGTATTGGTCAAATAAACTCTTATCTCTCTCATTTAGATTACAATGTTGTTAGAAGTTCAGGATATGATTTGCACAATCAAATAATTATTAATAAGATTTATAAATATTTTATCAATGTCCTCACAAAATTTGTTGATAAATTAGACAATATAAATTATAAGAAAGAGAAAGAAGAAATTAAAGAAGTCTTAAATACCCCTTAAAAATCTTTGTTTTTAATAACTGGAAGTTATAATCTATTTCCCAATGCTATATATAACAAGAGAGAAATCTTTATATAGCATGGGAAGGCATTCTCGAAAATGCAAAACAAAGAAAATACTGTGTTTCCGAGGCGAGAAGATTGTATAGAAATATTTAAAAATCAGGCATATTTATTAAAAAATAGTAAAAAATGAGGTCGAAAACTGAAAAGAATATAAAAGAGATGGAATTTGTTCCTGAAGAAGAGGAAGATCAGGAAAAAATGTTTGATGAGGCGATTGAAGAACTGGGACTTGATGATTAGTTTTTATTTATATTCAAAATTACTTCGTTGTTTTCCTTAGCTAGCTCGGGTTCGTCGTAGGACACAACAAACTTAAGTTCATTAACATCTAATTGAAATACAAGAACATTCTGGAGAATTATTTTTCTGCCATATCCTATGTCCAATCCTTTTATGTCAAATTCTTTTATCAATTTTTCATCGGCATATATCTTCAGCGTTGAACTTTGAGAGTCCTTAAGACCGTTGTTCATAACAGTAATGTTAGCATCAAGATATTTTCCATGCATAACCGCTGACGCGTTTTCTATGGATAAATCTGCATAAGTCGGAGTTGAGTATAACTTATCTATCGTGTCCAGAACGTCCTGGCTTATCTCCTGGTCGCATGTACTGAAGTTATACATAATATTGTTTGGGTTCGTCGAGTGGTCAAATCCCAGAACATGAAGCAGCTCGTGTATTCCTACATTTGGAGTGGCGCATTGCGATTCCCTTATGAGAAGAATCTGCCCTCCTTTTATAACATTGAAATTGGACGTCTTTGTCACGTTTGTCGGACCACCTTCACCTGCGATAAAAAATTCCCCGTCCCTTTTATTTTTTGAGTCGCATGTTACATCTATTTCCTCACTATTTACTACAGGATAAAAACTCAAGGTGGTTTTATTGGAGATTATTTCAAAAGCCATTTCCATATCTCCTTTCTTTCCCAAAGGACAGTCATATATACGGTAAGAAATACTTGAAGTTGGGAATCTCATATTGGAATGGAACTGCATTCCCTTGTCCGAGTCATTCAGGCTGAAATTATAATTCCTATCCTTAAATCCAAAATTAATATCACTGAGAGGAGCGATCCAATAAAAACCAAGGAGAATAATTACCACAAGGAAAAAGATAAAGCTCAATATTGTTTTCCATCCCATCTTATTATCTCACAGGCAGATTATATAAATTTTTTTAAAAAGATTATCCCTAATCCTCTCGGACAAGCGGGACAAGAAAAATAAATAAGAAATTAAAAGAAATAAAATCTTAAAAGTCCATATCCCAATCGTCTTCCTTCTTTTCCTCGTCTTCTTCTTCAGACTCATCACTTACAGGTCCATCAGGTTCTTCCTGAGGCTCTTTGATAAATGGTGTGCTCTTTTTTTCGTTTTCTTTTTTCATGTCAAAAACAAAAGTTTGAATGTCTTTTAAAGTTTTCTGTGGTTTAATGAATTTTTTTAATTGTGTTGTATCCCGTTAATATTTCCTAACGATATATTATTTCGGTTTTTCATTTCTTAAGTTTCCTTATGAAAGCTTGCGATGGCGTTTCAAGTTCATCAA
>JAGVNG010000032.1 GCA_020053375.1 Nanobdellota archaeon
CCACTTTATTTTCTTCTTGTTAAGTTTTTTCATAAAACTCTGTTCTTCAACAGAGCTTATCTTATTTGTCGATATAACCTTATTTCGGGATATTACAAATATATTATTTCATATAAATCTTTATATATTGATTATGAAGAATCAATCTTATGGCAGCAAGACATAAGGAATTTATATATAACGAAGTAACTCATATAGATTGTTCTGGTAAACGGTCTGTTGAAAATACTAACATAGTTCTCAGGGGGTAGATAGCTCAATGACAGGGGATAGAACTGCAGAAAGTCCTGAAGAAGCTGGAGGAGATGCGGCGAAAGAAATATTAATGGAGGAAGGAGGAAAGATAACTATTTATCAAAGCCTTACTTCTAATGTTAAAGACGTAAGGGGTAAACCTATAAAACCATACATCGCTTTATCTTCTAGCCATATTGAAATAAGTACTTTCTCCTCCCAAGATAATACTTTATACAGAATAAAAGATGGATTTTTGAAAGCGATAAAGAAATCTAAAAGTTTAGAAGCTATCTCGAAAAATAGTTCTTAATCATACCAACACTAATGCAAAAGGTATGCCTTGTATCGTTTTTATTCCTTCTCCTGTGATTATTCCCGCCTTTATTGCCGCAGAAACTGCCTTTTTTCCAACTATGTTGAAAGTTGCGTCCTCTTCAGACATTCTTTCTATAATCTCCTGAGCTTCTTCATCATCCATCTCTTCTCCCTTATAGAATCCTTCCTTAACGTCCAACTGGAATTGTCCTTCTTCAAATATTTTTCCCAATAATTCAGAATCACATATAGCCACTACGTCTCTGTATGACTTTATTATCCTTACAAACATCTTAAGATAAAGAATATATTATTCTCTTAAAAAGCTTTCTTAGCGCCGTCTTTGATAGCCTTTTCCGCATTTTCCTTTGACATCATAGCAGACATCTTTGTTCCGCAAACAGGGCATGCTCCCTGTCCCATGTATCCGCCTCTTGCTGTCTGAGAAATTACAGGACTCTTCATTTGTCGGCCCTTCGCCTTACACTTAACACAATATGCTTCAACCATTTTTTTCCTCCCTGTTGTTTAAATTATTTTATACACGAAATCCTGTTTTTTAAATCTTCTGAAATTGGTTTTTGGTGAAATTTATGGTATTTTTAGACATAAATTCTTTTAAAGTTCTGATTTTAATGGGTTTTATGGCTTTGGATAATATATTAAATCCAGAAAGAATTCCCAAGGTTATCTGGGTTAATGCCCCGTGGCTAAACGATGATTATGTTAAAGAACACGGTTATATTCCCATTAGTCGCAATCCTGTTGGAGGAGAAAAAACTGAATTTGGATTTATTCCCTATAAACATAAAAAATTGATGAAGATAGGAGATGTGATTATATTTAACGAATATGAAAATGAGCAGGATGATAGATTTCAGATAATAGATAAAGAATTATTTGAAATGATTCTTTTTGATGAACTTGGCGGCCCCGTAGGAGTTGTTGTACCGCGTCCTGATAATTAATTAAATCTTGCTTTACTTTGAATTTATACGAAGTGATAAAGATTATATCTTGCTTCTTATTGAGTGCTTTGCTCCGCACGCCAGGCAATGCACAAAGGATAATCTATCCTCTTTAATCACTTCTGTGTCTGGTTTTCCACATTCTTTGCACAGGACAAATTCGTTTGTGTATTCTTCTATTTTCTGGTTTATCTTTGTGCTTGGAATTTTATTGTTGAAAACAAGTCTGTCTCCTTCCATCTGTCCTGGTGTGGCCAATTCCCTGAGCAAAAATTTCTGAAGATGTTCTGCAGGCCTTCTTAGATATGATGCTATCTGAAGAAAGTTGGTAAGAATTGTCTTTTTGCCTTCAATATGTCCCTCTATTTTTGGCACTTCAAACCTTTCTTTTGCAGTGTCCACTCTCTTGACTTTGCTGTAAGCCAAATCCAATAATTTTTCGTAGTTGTCCATATAATCTCCTCTTATAAGCAAGGAGATTAGTTTATAAATCTTTTATGATTAGTAATAAAATGAATGTAAAAGAGGTAATCCTGGCGATTGCAATAATTGTTCTCACTATATTTGTGACTTATTATGGAATTAATATCTTTTTCCCAAGTCCCGATTATAATACTTACTGCAGCCCTGACAAATATAATATTTATATCAATAATTCTGCAGAATGTGAGGCTGTTGCCGGACGATGGAATCCTAGTTATGGGGTTGCTCCCGCAAAAGACACACCTAACGGATACTGTGATTTAACATGGAAATGCAGTCAGGAATTTAATGATGCTGAACGGGAAAGATCAAGAAATGTTTTCTTCATTGCATTGCCCTTGGGTGTTGTAATAATTGTGGCAGGAGCTTTCTTCTTTGGGTTAGAAGTTGTGGGAACAGGGCTTATGGGTGGCGGAATCGGAACCTTAATTTATGGCTCAGGAGCTTACTGGCCTTATACTGAAAATTGGATAAGATTCCTGTTGTCTCTGGCAGGATTGGTTGTTTTAATATGGCTTGCGTATTATTTCAATAAGAAGTTTGGAAAAGGTTTGGGGAAGAAGAAGAGATAATTAGTTTGATTCTTTTACTTCCTTAATTACATCATCAATTGTTGCCCTTCTCTTGATACAAGGATGAAAGAAAAACATAGAACTGTTAAGATGTTCTCCTACAACATAAATTATAGGTTTTTTAAATTCAAGATAATGGTCAATTGCTCCTCCTAATTCTGAATGTATACCTGTTCCAGCTTCATCAGTTATAAGAATAAATAAATCTGACTTTCTTGCGCCTTCCATATCTTCAGCCGAATATTCTCCTGCAAGTTCTGGATTATTTTCATAGGGTTTTATTGATTTATGATTTGTCCAGTCATAAGAAATTGTGTAACCTAATTTTTCAAGACGAGAATAAATTTTTCTGACTTCTTCCCTGCTTGCAAACCTAGAAGCCACATATGCTGTTTTTCCCATTGCGATTTACCCCAAATACCTGACTTTTCCAGGTCTTGGCTCGAAGATAATTCCTTCCTCGAGGAATTTCTCGACTTCTTGAGTGATTATCACTGGAGAAATATTTGAGAGAGTCATTATCAGTTTGTCCATCTCTATTCCCCCATCATCCTCCGCGCTTTTTATTGCCCCTAGAATTTTGTCTTTAACTGCAATTATCTGGTCTTTTGGAAGAGGCTCAGCGCTTTTGCCTTTTTTCTTTTCAATTTCTGTTTTTCTTATTAGAAGATATTTTGGATTCATTTCCCGAACTATTTCTGGTGCGACATATAATTCATTATTCCAATATCTCATGACTCCTATAACCAGAACTGTCTGTCCCTGACTTGCTTTTTCCAATCTCTTTACATCATCTCCGAATGCTTTCGCGTTTATTTGTCCAGAACCATCATCCAAGATTATAACCGCGTATTTTTTCTCTCCTTCGCTTTCATACTTGTCTATTATATTTCCCACAAGGTTGACTCTAATTATCTTCTTTCCATTCAAATCCAAAGAAGAAAATCTATCTCCTTCTATGATTGGTTTTCCTGTTAATAGCTCTCCGATTCTTAATTTGAATGCTATGTTTCGTTTGAATTGCGCTTCTTCTGGCATTTTACTTGTTAAATGACATATACAAAATTTTTAATTTTAGTTCTGGCATTTTTTATTTGTCTCGCACTAACGTGCTCAAATTTATATCAATTGTTAATATGAAAATCGTTTTATAAGCATTATTAAGGTGTTGTTTTATCATTAAAAGTTTATTTTATTTTTTATTTATTTGCTGCAATCACGAAGTCCTTGAAACAAATCCTCTTCTCGGCCTGAAAATCTCCCCCTGCGAAGCCAGCTTGTTTATTGCCTCCTCTATTTCATCCTTTGAGAGCTTTCCCTCAAGTTCGTTTTCCAACTCTTCTATTGGAATCATCTTCCCAAGCCTGCTTTCCATGTCTATCATTGTATCTCTAACGGTGAATATCTTGCTTCTTTGCGAGGAAGTTGTTCCTGCCGTTGCCTTGTCAATGTCAAACGATTTTGATTCATAATCATAGCCGACTTCCATAAGATAATATTTCATAAGGTCTATCGCTATTTTTGCATCCTCTCTTGTGACCACTTCCCTCAATTTTATTTTTGCAGATGCCTCCGACATTCTTATCAGTGCCTGCAATTGTCTTGCGGAAATTGGAATAGGCCTCATTGCGCTTTCAGATGCAACTGGGCGATTTCTCAAATCAACATAAAAATTCCTTATTTCATTGACAGCCTCTTCGCTCAGCTCAGGCTTTATCCTTTGCTTTGAATAGGCAACATACTTCCTAAAGATTTCACGGGGTATCAGCATATTTTCTCCTTCTTTTCTGTGTTCCATGAGAACATGCGTTGCAATCTTTGAATCCTTGTCCTTGTCTGGAATATCTCTCAAAGTGAATATTATATCAAACCTGTTTATAAGAGTTGGAGGAAGATCTATCTGCTGCGCAATTGACTGATATGGGTCGAATCTTCCGAATTTTGGATTTGCGGCCGCGAGAACAGAAGTCTCAGCCCTTAAAGTTGCTTGCACGTTTGCCTTACTGATTGTTATTGTGTTGTGTAGAATCATACCATTGGAAATAAACGTATGATATGGTTCTATAGTTACATCATAAACCCATTTTATTTCTTTATTTTTTATTCTTGAAACTTTTTTAACTTTAACCCATCTTGCATATCCAAATGCAAGTTTTTCCATATTATTTAAATCTTCAATTATTTTTTTATCCATATTTTTTGTTTCAGTAATTTTTTTCTTGGCGATGAGAACTAATTTTTGAAGGAAAAGCCGATGTTTTTCAACTCCCAAATCAATCTGATGTCCCATTTCTTTCTTAGCAGATATTTTTAATTGCCTGAATATACTATTGATGACATCTGTGCAATTCGGTATAATGTCTCTTATTGTCCTGTAGGTTTTATCTTTCTCGCAATACTCTTTCAACCTGTCTTTCTTTTTTTGGGATAAAAAGCTGATATTCACAAGGAATTCTTTCAGATTTTCCTGTCCTGTAATGTCCATTCTCCAGACTTTGGAGTGATTGTCTTTAAATATTGAGGATTGAATGCCAAACCTAAGCAATAAATCCGCAACTTGCTCAGAAAGTTTTTTATTTTCGATGACTAATGTTGCTCTGCACCCGCCTCTGCTTTGGAAAACAACCGTTCCATCACCGTCAAATAACGCTCTTAATAAATACCTAATGTTTTCTTTTGGAAGCTGCATAATTTTTTCAGGAATTACTTTCAGGTTTCCTTTTTCAAGCAAATTAGAATCAATTTCCATTATTTTATCAATGACTTTTTTGGATATAACTCTTACTGCAAGTTGTTTTCCTCTCTTTGTAATGACTGGTTTTATGCCAAAATATCTTTTAATGGCATTTTTGTAATCCTCTATTAATGTTTTGTCATTGTTCCAGAACTGTATGCCTGTTTTTTTCCCTCTGTTTAGTTCATAAGAGCCATAGCTTATATGGTAGCCCAAGATTTTACATAGAATATCATTTTCTTTTTTATACTCTCTTTCTTTTATGTTTATTTTCGAAGGCATTGGAAAGAACATTTCTTCTTTTATTTGCTCAGCTGGAATTGTTTTTATTTTTCCATTTTCAACAATCCAGCAGGGATGTTCTGGAGTTACTACAATTTCCCTTCCATTAACTGTTTCTATTTTGATAAACTTCTTCGGTGCCTTATGCCTGCTGACTCTATCGGCTTTAATTGGGAAATGTTTCTGAAAATCAGTGGAAAGAAGCTCAACACCATCAACAGGCAAAATCTGGCAGCCTTTTCCTTCATAAACTTTGCCTTTATTTTTTTCCATCAACTTATCAACAAAGGGCCCAATCTCAACTTCCTTTCCATTTGACAGGAGAAGCTTAAAATCAGGCAACATGCATTGCTGTTCCATTGCCTCGTGCATGGCGCTTCTGTCATTAGGGTCCATTTTTTCAAGCTCATCTATGCACACCAGCCCCTTGTTTGCAAGAACCATCGCTCCAGCTTCAAGACTCCATCCACGAAGATATTCATCCCTTACAACCGTTGCGGTCAGCCCCGCTCCAGAAGAGCTTTTTCCCACAACATATCTTCCCTTTGGGGAAATGTTTGCCATGAAATTTAAGGTGACGGATTTTGCAACTCCTGGGTCTCCTATTAAAAGTATGTGAATATCTCCTCTTCCTTTCTGTCCGTCAGCGTGCGTTTTTGCAACACCCCCAAATAACTGAAGAACAAGGGACTTTTTTATTTCTTCATATCCCCAGACACTGGGAATTATGCTTCTTGCCAGCTTGTCGAATATTTTTGGGTCTTCTGAAAGCTCCAAAATCTGCTTTTCATCCTCATCTGAAATATTAAGCTCTTCAAAGGTTTCTTCCATAGGAATTATATTATTTGCTTCTATTGCAAATTCGAACCTTGTTGACAGGCCTCCAGAAGTCAATGGAACAGGAACCTCTTTGAGAATTCCTATTACTTTTACCCTGCTTCCTGGAGTTGTTTTCTCCTCCATCCTTGGCTCGACAAGATCCTCTTTTACAAAAACATTCATTCTTTTTGGCTGCTCTCCGCCTGACAGGGATTCAGGGGATTCTTCAACAACAATTCTTTGGGTATCCACCATCTCCTTGCTAATTAATCTGAAACCTCCTTTTCTTCCGCAGGAGCATCTTGAAGGCTCCTGGAACTTTTTCTCTATCTGAAGAACGGAAATTACAGTTCCGCAGGATGGGCACTCGAATTTTGCATTTACAACCTGTGGCCTTACATCGCTGGCTTGCCTGATTATTCCTTCTATGACAAGCATTTCATTCAGATTTTTTGAACGTATATTTCTTACCTTTACTTCCTGCCCTTTTGGAAGATTATTGAGTCTTACCCTTACATTGCTGACCAATCCAGACTCTTCGATTGCCAGCTCTATCATCCTAAGGGCTTCTTCAGGATTTGAAAGAATTTCTTCTGCAAGTCTGTTAGAGAATTCTGTCAGACTCATAAAATCAAGGAAAATTACACTTTGCCCCTTTCTAAGAGATTCTCCAAGCTCTTTTTTATGAAAATCAAAAAAGCTCTTTGCCTCTATAATCAAGTCCTCTTTTTTCGGCCTGTTTCTTTCCTGGCTTCTTCCCTCTTCTCCGTTTTGCTCAACCTCTGTCTCTTCAACCATATAAAATTGTATATAGCGGGACTTTAAAAGATTGTTGTAAAAAAACTGATATATTTACCCTGTTGCTTTGCCGGTGGAAAATGGGTTTCTTTTTTTATAAAAAGAAACTACAATGGTAGAAAAAATATGCTTGCAGAAAAAGAAAATCTACAATGTAAAAGAAAAATTATTGATTATAATATAATAAAGGGAAAATAATATTCGATTAGGAGTAAAAGAAATTGATTTATAACGAGAAAAATAATATAATATATCTTATCATTATACATACAATTAGGAACATTCCAGCTAATATATAACCTAATTTAATTTTTAGATAGTCTTCCCTAATTATCTTATTACCAAAAAAATAAAGAATTACATAGGCTATAGAGAAAGTATTCCATTTCCATAAATCTGAGAGTACTACCGCATTATTTATTTCCGCGAATATTAGTTGTGCTATCCCTGCTATCCCAAGATTTGCTAGATATCCTATCATAGTTAAATCATCTGTAAGGAGAGAACTATTAAAATTCTTGAATGCCTGTTTTATTCTCATTTTTATTGCTTGTAATTCTTCAGAGCAATCTTGACGTTTTTAAGAAGCTGTGTCATGCTGTCTTCAAGCTGCTGCTTGTTTTTTGTTCCAGTGCATACAAGCTTCCCATTGCTGAATAGAAGGAATGTAGCATTTGGTTCTATTAGCTTGTAAACCAATCCCGGAAACTGTTCCGGTTCATATTCTGTATTCTGCATCTCAAGAGCAAGGAAATTTAGGTTCAATTTCAGATTTATTGTTCCCGAAGCGACGATGTTTTGTACAGTTATTTTTGGTTTAATTGTTATATTGACATTTATTTTTCTTAATTGTTTTATAACTGCTTGTATAACTTCCTTAACCTGCGCAACTGACTTGGTTCCAGTGCACACAAGGTTTCCAGATGAGAAGACGAGAACAGCGGATTTTGGTTCCTTTATTCTAAGAACCAGTCCAGGGAAAGTTTCTGGATTATATTCCGTATTTGGTTGTGTTCTTGCTAGTTTGGTTAGTGGTATGGGTTTTTCAAGAGAAGTAGTAGCAACGATATTCTGTATCTTGTAATTGCTTTTTGAATCTGTCATCTTATTAAAATTGATAAGAAATTTACTTTATAAACCTTTATAAAGGTTACGAGGGAGCTTTTGTTTTTTTGCGTAATATTTATAACTCAGCCGAGGCAATGTGATGCTGATGAAAAAGGAAAATAATGTAAAACTGTTAGGAGCATCAAGCTTTTTCAATGATATGGGAAGTGACATGATTGCTCCCCTATTGCCTTTTTATATCACCGCTCTTGGTGGCGGGGGAATTGCGCTGGGACTTCTTAGTGGAATGAGAGAAGGGCTTGCGAGTCTTTTGAAGATATTTGGCGGATGGCTTTCAGACAGGGTTGGCAAAAGAAAAATATTTGTATTTCTGGGATATTTTATTTCAATAATATTCAGGTTTATGTTTTTGGTAGCGAGTTCTTGGCAGCACCTTGTGAGTTTCGTTGCGCTTGAAAGGTTTGGAAAGGCAAGAGATGCGCCTAGAGACGCAATAATAGAAGAATCAACAAAAAAAGTCGGAAAAGCATTTGCATTTCAGCAGATGCTGGACACATCAGGAGCTGTTGTCGGAACGATTTTTGTTATATTTTTGTTTTGGAAATTTAATGTGGATATACTCACAGTTATTCTTATAGCATCTGGCATAGGTGTGCTTTCACTTATTCCTATCTTTTTTGTTAAAGAACCACATTTTAAAAAGACAAAGAAAAATATCTTTGAGGGAATTTCTTCTTTTTCATCCAAATTAAAATATTTTGTATTTGTGTCTGCTGTCTTTTCTATTGGCAATTTTGGATTATATCTTTTCTTGGTCAAAAGAGGGGGAGAACTTTCCGGTAGCATAATCGCGCCTTTGGCAATGTACGCGCTTTTTAGCGCTGCCTATGCATATACCTCTGTTCCATTCGGAAACCTTTCAGACAGGATAGGAAGAAAAAAGGTTCTTATTCTGGGTTATATGCTGTTTTTGGCAATAAGCATTGGATTTATCTTCGCAGAAAATGCTTATCTCTTTGCTATTCTGTTCATTCTTTATGGACTGGTGTATTCAATAACCCAGCCTGTTTCAAGGGCAATGATTGCTGATTTTTCAAAAGAGATGAGAGGCACTGCAATGGGTTTTTATTATTTTGTAACCGGCATAGTCACAATACCTGCAGGAATTTTTGCAGGAGTGCTCTGGAATATAAGTCCTGATGTGATGTTCATTTATATATCGGGTGTAGCGCTGGTTTCTCTCGTGCTATTGTTATTTGTGAAGAATAGATAACTGCCTGATTTGTTACCTTTTTCAAAAGACAACAAAATACAAACATTTATAAAGGGCATATTCTACTATTTTCTATCATAAACTACTATAAAGTAGTATAAAATAAGATGAAACAAAAAATTTCAGTTACTATTGACGAGAAAACAAGAAAGATGATAGAGAAAGAAGTAGCCAAGGGCTTATTCAGAAATATTTCTCATGCAGTTGAATTCAGCCTAAATAAAATCATTAAGGGAGAAACAAAATGAACAAAGTATATAAAAATTCCACAGAAGTTGCCAATCTTGGCGGAACATCTATTTACATGAATGATTTGGTTGATGCTTGTCTTTACGGAAGGCTTAATCTTTTCCTTCAAGGGGACACTGGTTCTGGAAAAACCCAGTTGGCAAGGGATGCTATGGGATATTTCCCTGGAAAAAGCCTTTTTGTTCTTGGAAGAAATGATATGGATACTAGGGAACTGTTCCAACAGATTAATTTGGAGAAACTCAAAACAGCAAAGTCTAGCGAAGACCTTAAGGAAGTGACTTCCAAGGTTAATACTAATTTAATTGTCGTTGACGAGCTTCCAAATTGTGTTCCTGCAGTTAGAGCACAACTTTTCAATCTTTTTGATGGATATATAGAAATTAATGGAGTTGCCTATCCTATAGGAAAGGGGTATAGCACAGGAATCGCCACAGGAAATATGGGACAGCAATTCACAGAGTCTTCCAATGAACTTGGAAGGGCATTGAAGGATAGGATGCATGTCATCGTAGACACTGACTACTTTTCTCCAAAACCTTCAGATACTCTTGAGATTCTGGCAGGGAACACAAATCCAAGGATTGAGTTTGGAGGAAAGTTAGAGGATTTGTCTTCTAAAATAATTGCGAAGTCCAAGGAAATCTCTTCAAGAGAGATACCTCTTAAAAAGTTGATTGTAGCAAACTATTTGCTTCATGGTCTTGATTACTGCAGCAAAAGCTCAAAGAGAGCAATGAAAGGCACTTGGCCAACACAGCTTGAAAATCATGAACAGGGAAGTGATGTTGGACTTGTTCTGCCTGTCTCACCAAGAGCCGCAAAATCAATAATTAGACTTTCACAATCTCTTGATGATATTGCAAGGCAAAAGGGCGGAAATCCTGATGAATTTGAATCAATGATGACAGCCTACAAATTGGTGTCTTCATATTCAGGTGTTCTCAATGAGGCAGATGTCCAGAACAAATTTGATGGAAATCATTACAAGGCTATGGATGCTGTAATTTCAACAACAAGAACACAATTCAACGAACAAGGAAATAACATAGATGCAGGATTGGAAATGGCATCAAAAGGAGAAAAAGACCAAAAAATTATGGATAATTTTAAGGGAAGATGGACATTCATGAAGGATACTCTTGAGGGTATATTAAATAACTCAAGGCAGGGGTAAAGGGAGTATAAGATGAAATTCCAAATACCAAAAACAGGATTTACAGGAAAGCCAATAGAAGGAGCAATAGAAAGAATGCTTATCAAGGAATCTCAAAAAACTCAACCTCCC